>NZ_JAMPNR010000012.1:0-314624 GCF_028479485.1 Providencia sp. PROV209
TGTCATGGGGCACTCAAATGGAAGAGAGCCAGCTTATTTTTCGGGGGGCCCATTATCATGAAAAGTCACTGTGATCCCAGCTATAAAAAAACCAGCAAAAACCACTATTCTTATAATTGATTAAAATTAATAATCGTTTATTGAAACTAATTGATTATCATTTGAACATCCAACTTGTTATTTATACTTTATTTTTTGTTTAGATCAGTCTTCGTTATTTATCGATGTAAAATATAATAGGTAAATATTGTTAAATTGATGTTTCATTTTATTCTTCTTATACTATTAAAAATGGTTATTTTTAAGCAATTAAGATATTAGGTTGTTAAATCTAGTAACTACATAGATGAGTATTCATCAAACGGGTGGGTTATATGAATAAAATGAAAAGTACGAATAGCCAGATTTTAGAGCAGATTATTTCTGTCAATAAACAGCAAGAAAACGAGTTTAACAATGGGCAAGATGGTGCCATCATTCTTTCACTTTTAGTGATGTTTTTTGTACCTTTCTCGTTGCTAGTTATGATAAAAAACCATTTAGGATTAGAGAATAACGCGATAGCAATTATCGCTGTTGTTGCTTTAAGTCTTGGGATTGCAACAGGTTTATATAAGACGTTTAAAGTCGGTATTAAATTTGTAGATAAACGCCCTACGCTTGAACAGTTACTTTCCCGCTATACGCCTAAAGATAAAGTTGAATATCAAAAACTGATGTCTGCAAAGCAAAGTCAGCCACAAGATTTTTATTCTTTGATAGAGGATTGGTTATCAATAGAAAAACGGGCTGCTATTTAATAAGTTGATTTATACAAAAGAAAAGCGACTCATTGGAGTCGCTTTTTTGTTTTCAGAGGAGAAACTAGTGAGATTTTCCTTGCTCGATACCTAAGCCAATTTGCGAGCGTACAAACTGCTCTTTGAAACGTGCTCTTTCCATTTTGCCTCTTTCTGAATGGTCGGTAACTGAGAATAACCATGAAGCAAAGAATGCGACAATTAATGAGAAGAATGCAGGGTATTCATAAGGGTAAATTGGTTTTTCATGATCAAGAATAGTCACCCAGATTGTTGGGCCTAAGATCATGAGTACGACTGCGGTAATCAAGCCTAACCAACCACCTGCAAGCGCACCCCGAGTGGTTAACTTGCTCCAATACATTGATAGCAAGATAATTGGGAAGTTACAGCTTGCGGCGATAGAGAAGGCCAAGCCCACCATGAAGGCAATATTTTGTTTCTCGAACAAAATCCCTAACCCAATCGCTACAAAACCGAGGATCACCACGGTAATTTTTGATACGCGCAATTCATCGCGCTCATCGGCTTTACCATTTTTAATCGCCATCGCATACAGGTCGTGGGAAACCGCAGACGCACCCGCCAACGTTAAACCAGCAACAACCGCGAGAATAGTGGCAAAAGCAACCGCAGAGATAAACCCAAGGAAGAAGTTTCCACCGACGGCATCAGCGAGGTGTACCGCTGCCATGTTGGTTCCACCGATTAAAGCGCCAGCGGCATCTTTAAAGTCAGGGTTTGAGCTAACCAGAACGATAGCCCCGAAACCGATGATAAATGTCAGAATGTAGAAGTAACCGATGAATCCAGTCGCGTAGAATACGCTCTTGCGGGCTTCTTTTGCGTCACTAACGGTGAAGAAGCGCATGATGATGTGAGGTAAACCTGCTGTACCGAACATCAAGGCTAACCCAAGAGACAAGGCGGATATTGGGTCAGAAACCAGTCCTCCGGGGCTCATAATGGCGATACCATTTTTATGTACTTCAACGGCTTCTTTAAATAACGTATTGAAGTTGAAGCCGACATGTTTCATGACCATAACCGCCATGAAGGTTGCACCTGCTAGCAGTAAAATGGCTTTGATTATCTGTACCCATGTGGTTGCGAGCATCCCGCCGAATAGCACATACAGCACCATCAATATCCCAACAATCACGACAGCAATGTGGTAGTTAAGCCCAAATAATAACTCAATCAGCTTTCCTGCCCCAACCATCTGAGCGATTAGGTACAGCGCCACAACCACCAAGGAACCCATTGCAGACAGAATGCGGATAGGTCTTTGTTGTAATCGATATGAAGCCACATCCGCGAAAGTATAGCGACCTAAATTTCGTAAGCGCTCGGCAATTAAGAACAGAATAATTGGCCAGCCAATTAAAAAACCGATGGAGTAGATAAGCCCATCGTATCCTGAAGTATAAACCAGTGCGGAGATCCCCAAGAATGAGGCTGCGGACATAAAGTCACCCGCAATCGCCATTCCATTTTGGAAACCTGTAATTTTTCCGCCAGCGGTATAGTAATCAGAGCGAGAGCGAGTTCTTTTTGAAGCCCAGTAAGTGATGTAGAGCGTAAAGCCAACAAACAGTAAGAACATCACGATTGCTTGAATATTGACAGGTTGACGCTCAACATTGCCTGTCAGGGCATCAGCGAGCGCCATTGATGAGGTGAAAAACAGAATAAGCGAGAGCAAGACTTTCATTTTTCTACCTCTTTTAAGATTTCGGCGGTTAAGCGGTCAAATTCACTGTTAGCACGGATGACATACAAACCCGTTAAGATAAACGAGATTACAATCAGCCCAACACCCACAGGAATACCGCGGGTGATGTAGGAACCTTCAGCAATTGGGGTACCTAGCCAGCTTGGATCAAACGCGATAAGAAAGATAAAACCAACATACAGAACTAACGTTATTGCAGATAACAACCATGAAAAGCGACTACGTTTTCTCACTAATTCTTGAAAGAGAGGGTTCGCCTCGACCTTTTCGTAAGCAGTAGCATTCATCAGAGTTCTCCTCTGTTATTGTATTATTGGCATACTCTGATAGCTCAAAAGGCGGATTTTAGGGCGACACATGGCTACCCAAGGAATTAACTGGGTATTCGGTCAGACTCTATTTCTGCTGATTGAGTGATGCTGAGTATTGATTTTAGGTCGCCCGTAGGCGACCTGTAGTGCCATGAGCTATCTACACAACTATTTATATAGCTACGAGATACTCATTGACTGTTTTTCTTCGAGCAGTTTTTCGACAACACCTGGATCTGCCAGTGTGGAAGTATCTCCAAAATTACTGGTATCACCTGATGCAATTTTTCGTAGGATACGGCGCATGATCTTACCGGAACGCGTTTTCGGTAAAGAATCTGTCCAATGTAAAACGTCTGGTGTGGCAATCGGGCCAATTTCTTTACGAACCCAATTACGCACTTCAGTGTACAACTCTGGGGATGGTTCTTCGCCAGAGATCAAGGTTACATAGGCGTAGATCGCCTGACCTTTGATACTGTGAGGAATACCTACCACTGCAGCTTCAGCAACTTTCGGATGTGAAACGAGAGCTGATTCAATTTCCGCTGTCCCTAAACGGTGACCTGAGATATTGAGTACGTCATCAACACGACCCGTGATCCAGTAATAGCCATCTTCATCACGACGCGCACCATCACCACTAAAGTACATGCCTTTAAACGTGGAGAAATAAGTTTGCTCGAAACGCTCATGATCACCAAACAGAGTTCGTGCTTGACCTGGCCATGAGTCTACGATGACTAAGTTACCTTCGGTTGCACCCTCGATAGGCTCACCAAGGTTATCTACCAATGCAGGACGAACACCAAAGAATGGTAGTGTTGCAGAACCTGGTTTCAACATAGTTGCCCCCGGCAGAGGCGTAATCATGAAGCCGCCTGTTTCTGTTTGCCACCATGTATCCACAACAGGGCAACGGCTGTTCCCCATTTTCTTGTAGAACCATTCCCACGCTTCTGGGTTAATAGGCTCACCGACCGATCCTAAAATCCGTAAAGAATCACGTTGAGTACCTTCAATCGCTTTATCACCTTCAGCCATCAGTGCACGGATAGCGGTTGGTGCGGTATAAAGAATATTGACTTGGTGTTTATCAACGATTTGCGCCATACGGTTAACTGCCGGATAGTTTGGCACACCTTCAAACATTAAGGTTTTTGCACCATTGGATAGCGGTCCATAAAGCAGATAGCTATGACCCGTAACCCAGCCCACATCCGCCGTACACCAGTAGACTTCATTTTCATGATAATCAAAGGTGTATTTGAATGTCAGCGTGGCATAGACCATATAACCGCCCGTAGTATGGAGAACCCCTTTAGGTTTACCAGTTGAACCGGAAGTGTAGAGAATAAACAGCGGATCTTCTGCATTGATCTCTTCCGGTGGGCAATCCGCGCTGACATCTTGGATAACGTCGTGCCACCAAAGGTCACGACCTTCAACCCAGCTAGGTGCATTACCTGTACGGCGATAAACAATCACATTGGCGACCGTAGTCACTTGTGGATTTTGCAATGCGTCATCAACATTCTTTTTCAACGGAATGGCTCGACCGGCACGCAAGCCTTCATCGGAGGTGATGATAAGCTTAGCTTTACAGTCAATAACACGCCCAGAAACAGCTTCGGGTGAGAACCCAGCAAAGATGACAGTATGGATAGCACCAATACGTGCACACGCCAGCATTGCTACAGCTGCTTCAACCACCATTGGCATATAGATAGCGACGACATCACCTTTACGGATACCTTGCTTCTTCAGGACGTTTGCGAATTGGCACACATCATGGTGCAGTTCACGGTAAGTGATATTTTTTGATTGGGTTGGGTCATCGCCTTCCCAGATGATAGCAGTTTGATCTCCTCGAGTGGCGAGGTGACGATCTAAGCAGTTGGCACTCAGGTTTAGGGTGCCATCTTCAAACCAGCGAATGTTCACGTGTCCGGGATCGAATGAAGTGTTTTTCACCCGAGTGTAAGGTTTAATCCAATCAACGATTTTCCCTTTTTCGCCCCAAAATCCTTCGGGGTCTTGAATCGAGCGTTGGTACTCATCGTTATACTGTTGTTCGTTTATCAGGGCATTTTTAGCAATATTAGCAGGAACGGGATGTTTAGTTATTTGTGTCATATTATTATCTCCTTGCAGATGTTAATAGTATGTCAAAAATCGGTTAACTGAAGTATGGCGGGTTATTTTGTTTTTCTTTTGCGCGGAAGATCACGTATTAATAGTAATGGGATTTGCAGTATGATCATTTGATGCTAAATCCATGATTGAAATAAAAATTCAAAAATATAACTAACATTGGAATTAAAGAAAAACAAAGACGAACTATAGTGGTATTAGTTACTGAATAAACTCGTGATGATAGCCGATGGAAAAATCCACAGAATTCACATGGATATGATAATGATTTTCATTAACACTAAAATAACTATAATGGTTGCGTGGTTACAAACACGCAGTTACTGAAATCCTAATTCAGTCTGTGAGATAGAAAAGAAGTCACTGGAGGCTAACAATATGAGTTACACATTACCTGCTTTACCTTATGCTTATGATGCGCTGGAACCTCATTTTGATAAACAAACCATGGAAATCCATCACACCAAGCACCACCAAACCTACGTGAATAACACCAACACAGCATTAGAAAAATTACCTGAGCTTGCAGGTCTAGATATCGATGTATTAATTCAAAAATTAGACCAAATTCCTGCCGATCAACGTACTTTCGTACGTAACAACGCGGGCGGACACTCAAACCATAGCCTGTTCTGGAAAGGCTTAAAACTAGGCACAGAACTGAATGGCGAGTTGAAAGTCGCGATTGAGCGTGATTTTGGCAGCGTTGATGCGTTTAAAGACCTTTTTGAAAAAGCAGCGGCTTCCCGTTTTGGTTCTGGTTGGGCATGGCTGGTATTAAAAGATGATGGTAAGTTGGCGGTGGTCTCCACTGCAAACCAAGATAACCCATTGATGGGTGAAGCTATCTCTGGCGCTTCGGGCTATCCAATCCTTGGTTTAGATGTTTGGGAACATGCTTATTACCTGAAATATCAAAACCGCCGTCCAGATTACATCAAGGCATTCTGGTCAGTTGTGAACTGGGATGAAGCAGCAAAACGCTTCGCAGAAAAAACCAAATAAGATTTTTGATTAATCAAATTTTCGCTTAACGCGGTTCTTCGGAGCCGCGTTTTTTGTTTTTGTCTTGGGGATAACGTTGTTATCTCTATGGTCATTCTTTATGATGAAAACTCGTTCAGATGGGTTCATTAGGGAGCCAAACCGTGCAGATACATCCTCAAGTTTTTATTGGTACCATTCAAAGCACTGCCCATTGTGGTGTGAGTGCTATTCATAAGCGAGCTGCGGATGGGGTATTAACCTTAAATAGTTTAGGAATTGAAGGGGATGAACAAGCAGAAACGCGTTTTCACGGTGGACCTGATAGAGCGCTATGCCATTACCCGCAAGAACATTATGAATTTTGGCGACAGCGATACCCGCAATTAGAGGATTTATTCCTTCTTTCTGCTTTTGGTGAAAACTTATCCACTCAAGGAATGACCGAAGAAAATGTCTTTATCGGTGATATCTATGCTTGGGGTGATGCACGTATTCAAATCACTCAACCCCGTTCCCCTTGCTATAAACTAAATGGATTAACGGGAGTGGAAAACTTTGCTCAGGTCATGCAAGACGAAGGTCGCTGTGGCTGGTTGTATCGTGTAATCAAAGGTGGCAGTGTAAGCGCAGAGACGCCTCTGAGGCTCCTTAGCCGTAATAGTGATGTTTCTCTGCAAGAAGCCATCATGATTGCGTTCCATGCACCGTATGACGAAGAACTGTATCAGCGGTTACTCTCAGCTGCGGGGCTATCGGCGAGCTGGAGCCTGACGATGCAAAATCGCTTAGAGCATCATAAGATTGAAGAATTTAGCCATCGGTTATTTGGTCGACGTCACTGATTATTTACCCGCCAGATTCGAATGGAGGAAAACGCATGCAGTACGATTTAAATGACCTCTACTATTTTGTTAAAGTTGTTGAATATGGTGGTTTTTCTCAGGCGGGTGCAGCGTTAGGCATTCCAAAATCCAAGTTGAGCCGCCGTATTGCAGACTTAGAACAAAAACTAAACGTCTCTTTGATTTACCGCTCAACTCGGCAATTTCATGTAACTGAAATTGGACAAGTTTTTTATCAGCAATGTAAGAATGTGGTGGAAGAAGCGGATATTGCTCACGAGCTGATCTGTTCAGTTCAAACTCACCCAAAAGGGACGATAAAACTCTCCTGCCCAGTGACTTTATTACAGGTATATTTGCAAGATACATTGATTGATTTTATGGCGAAATACCCAGATATCGATGTGCAAATTCTCGCGGTAAATCGTCCTGTTGATGTCATTAGTGAAGGGCTGGATTTAGCGCTGCGAGTACGTTCGCTCCCCCTTGATGATTCAGGGTTGATGATGAAAGTGCTGGGGTATTCTCGGCGAATTTTAATTGCAAGCCCAAGCTTATTTAACGAAAAAGGTTACCCTTCAACGCCAGAGCAGCTGGTGGATTATCCTATTCTCGCCAATACTGAGCATTCCCAGCGTTATACACTTTCATTGAAAAACAGCGATGATCTTAGTGTGACGGTTCATGTGACCCCAAAATTGGCAACGACTGATATTTTGACATTGTACCGGGCAGCAGTAAAAGGGTTAGGTATTGCTCGTTTGCCACAGGGCGTGGTTGAAAAAGAGTTAAAAAGTGGGGAGTTGGTTGAGGTGCTGCCTCATTGGCAGTTTCCTGAAGATATTATTCATGCCGTATACCCATCGCGTAAAGGGCTGTTACCCGCAGTACAGCTATTTTTAACGTACTTAGCGGAAAATATGGTGGCAGGAGAAAAATAATGTCCTCTGAAAATTCAGAGGACATTATGACTAGCTGGCATTCGGGATGCGCCCAAACTTGCCACTATTGAAATCATTAATTGCTTCATTGATTTCTTGGCTCGTATTCATGACAAATGGACCATAACCCACCACTGGCTCATCGATAGGATCACCGCTGAGCAGCAGCACTAAAGCCTCATCGGTAGTGGCTTCTAACAGCACATTGCTATCTGTAGCATCCAAAATCATCAATTCGCCTTCATTCAATGCGGTATGCCCATCCACAAAGAGACTACCTTTGAGCATAACCAATCCAACGTTGCGACCTGATTTAGTTGGTAATCCTATGACCTTGCCTTTATTTAAACGCAGATCCCACACATCAAGGGCGGTAAATGTGCGTGCGGCACCCGTGTTTCCTAAATAATCACCGGCAATGACTCGTAACGTACCTGCTTCATTCGCGAGGCTAATGGTTGGAATGGTATCGCTCGCCAATAGCTGGTATCCCGGTGCGGCAAGTTTATCTTTAGCGGGTAAATTAACCCACAGTTGCACCATATCTAAGGTTCCGCCATTTTTCATAAAGTTATCAGACTGATATTCTTGATGAAGTATTCCTGATGCAGCGGTCATCCATTGCACATCGCCTGGACCAATCACGCCACCTTCACCCGTAGAGTCGTGGTGAGCGACTTCGCCGTCATATACGATGGTGACGGTTTCAAAGCCTTTATGCGGATGCTCGCCAACACCACGATTATCCCCTTCAGATGCAGGGAATGGGTGCGGACCCGCTCTATCCAACAGTAAAAATGGGTTCAAGTATTTCCCGTGATTGTTGTAGCTAAACATCGAGCGAACAGGGAAACCATCACCAACCCAGTGGCTACGTGGGGATTGATAAATACCAATAATCTTTTTCATGGTGTGACTCCAAACTGGTTTTATAAACTGATCAGCTCTATGAACTCATCATTTCGATGAACTAATAATAGAAGAGCTAAAGCTGGGTGAGTAGAGGCAAAAATAGGTTTGATTGTTCTGAAAATAGAACAATCAAAGCATTGATAAGTGAGTTGAATGTGGGTTTCTAGTATGCTTCGGATTAGCCAAAATCGGAGCGTTCCTCTTCATTTATTCATCTTAAACATGAACGATCAGGAATACTAAATAGGTATGATGTCTCCGTGTGAACCCGTGATTCCGTTAAAAGGATTGTTATGAAAACTATTAATATCGCTATGGCATTTTCTGTTGCCTTTATGTTATCTGGATGCCTTTCTCAATCCGCACCTCAGTATGATAACAATGGCATCCAGTTAGAAGAGTTTAAAGAGCTAGAAAGCTTGAGAATGCCAGAGCTGAACATTCCTGAAGGGGCGCCGGATGGGGACTATATCGAACGTTATGGAAACGGTGCCATTCAGTTTAAATCGTGGGTGAAAAACAACTGCTTAGATAAGAGCATTACGGTTTATTATAAAAACGGTCAGCCAAAAATGTTTATTCCGATAAAAGATTGCAAAGTAGATGGCGTCATTAAGTCTTACCACCCTAATGGGAATTTAGATACTGAGATGGGATATAGCAATGACAGGCTCAACGGCGATTATAAATCCTATTACGATACACCGAAAAATAATCTGCATCTTAAAACGAGTTTTGTGAATGGGGCCGCGGAAGGTGTTCTTGAAGAGCGCGGACAGGATGGCGAGCTATTAAAGCAGGGGCTGATTAAAGACGGTAAGTTGTACACTGCGAAGTAAGTGGACTACAGATAAAATAAAAGCCAATTAACCGTGAGTGAGTTAATTGGCTTTTTGCTATTGAATAGCGATGTACGCTTACAGCTGTGGACGTTTTACAAAGCCGATTGCATCGTAAACCTTATCTAAGGTTTCTTGGGCGCGAGCCGCTGCTTTGGTTGCACCTTCATCCATAATTTGGTTCAGTAACGCTTCGTTGTTACGGAATTCATGGTAGCGTGCTTGTAAGTTCGTTAGCATGTCAGAAACTGCTTCAGCAACCGCGCCTTTCAGATGACCGTACATTTGACCTTCAAACTCAGCTTCCAGTGTTTTCACACTTTTGCCTGTCACACCTGCAAGGATGTCTAATAGGTTAGAAACCCCTGCTTTATTTTCAACATCGTAGCAAATACGTGGCGGCTCTTCAGAGTCAGTCATGGCACGTTTGATTTTCTTCACTACCGATTTCGGATCTTCTAACAGCGCAATGACGTTATTACGGTTGTCATCCGATTTGGACATTTTCTTCGTTGGCTCTTGTAATGCCATTACACGAGCACCGCCATCGGTTGGGATAAATGGCTCTGGTACGGTGAAAATATCACCGTAAATTGCATTGAAGCGTTGAGCAATATCGCGGCTCAGTTCAAGGTGCTGTTTCTGGTCAATACCGACAGGAACTTGGTTAGTTTGATAAACCAGAATATCGGCGGCCATCAGAACTGGGTAGTCAAACAGACCCGCGTTGATGTTTTCTGAGTGGCGAGCAGATTTGTCTTTGAACTGGGTCATACGGCTGAGTTCGCCGAAATAGGTGTAGCAGTTTAATGCCCAGCTTAATTGTGCGTGTTGTGGTACATGAGATTGAACGAAAATGGTGCTTTTCTTCGGATCAATACCACAAGCTAAGTAGAGCGCTAATGTATCGAGAGTTCTTTTACGCAGTTCAGTTGGGTCTTGGCGAACGGTAATGGCGTGCTGGTCAACGATACAGTAAATGCAGTCAAAATCATCTTGCATCTTAACCCACTGACGTAACGCACCCATGTAGTTACCGATGGTTAATTCACCGGAAGGCTGTGCGCCGCTGAATACAATAGGTTTATGGGGTTGTTTAGATTTCTCAGTGGGTGTACTCATTTCTTTGTATGTCCTTGTAGTATTTTTTTATACCCTTTTAGGTTTCGAGCGACGTAGTGAATGGGTAGCTCGAATTATTGGGGATTTTATTTTGCTAAATCAATAACGGAAAGTAGCTCAGAAAAGTGGCTTAACACGTAGTCGGGCTCGGTAATTGCGATTGATTCACCATAGTTGTAGCCGTAGGTTAGCCCTACGCTTGGGCAGCCAGCATTGTGGGCTGCGATAATATCATTACGGGAATCGCCGACAAAAAGCAATTCTTCTTTGCGTAAACCGAACTGACCCATTGTTAAATAGAGTGGCGCTGGGTGTGGTTTAGTTTTCACAACATCGTCACCACCAAGCACTAATGAAAAGTAGCTATCAATACCCAATTTTTCTAATAGTGGCGCCACAAACGGGGTCGGTTTGTTGGTCACAATGGCCATTGGCATATTGTGTTTTGCAATCGTTTCGAGGGTCTCTTTGACTTCAGGAAATAGCTGGCTGCCGGTATTAACGGTTGTTGCATAGTGTTCATCGAAGCGTATACGAGCTTGCTTTTGTCGCTCTGGAGTAACCGTCATTCCCGCCCATTTTAGCGCGCGCTCGACGAGCATATCGGCGCCGTTGCCTACCCAGATGGAGACGCGCTCTTTACCTGCTGGTGGCAGGTTAAGTTCTTCCAGCGTTTTATCGATGGCGTCCGCTAAACCGCCGGCGCTATCAACGAGGGTGCCATCTAAATCAAACGCAATTGCTTTAATACTTTCTAAAACCGCATGTGTCATTGAGATACCTTTTTTAATTCTTGGCGCATTTCATCGATGACTTTTTTATAATCGGACTGGTCAAAAATTGCGGAGCCAGCAACGAAGGTGTCTGCACCTGCTGCGGCAATTTCTGCAATGTTATTCACCTTCACACCACCATCGACCTCTAAGCGAATATCATAACCACTTTCATCAATTAGTTTACGAACTTGGCGCAATTTGTTCAGGGTTTGTGGAATAAAAGATTGACCACCAAATCCTGGGTTAACCGACATCAGTAGGATCATATCGACTTTATCCATCACATAATCCAGATAGCTTAGCGGGGTTGCTGGGTTAAATACCAGACCTGCGGTGCAACCATTCTCTTTGATGAGTTGTAGCGTTCTATCGATGTGTTCGCTGGCTTCTGGGTGGAAGCTAATGTGAGTTGCTCCCGCTTTTGCAAAGTCAGGGATGATACGGTCGACAGGTTTAACCATTAAATGAACATCAATTGGCGCGGTGATACCGTAATTGCGTAGCGCTTTGCAGATTGGCGCACCGAACGTGAGGTTCGGCACGTAGTGGTTATCCATGACATCAAAATGGATAATGTCTGCGCCTGCAGCAAGAACTTTGGCGGTATCTTCGCCTAAACGTGCAAAGTCAGCAGATAAAATAGATGGGGCAATGAGAAAATCTTTCATAATTGTCTCCGATTATTCGTCGTTATCTGACAGCACCTATTATTTTTTAGATGCTCCCTCATATAAAGCCAAAAGCTCGTTGACTTTGGCACGGTTCAAAATATTTCTACTAATGGTGCGACGTACTTTCACGATATGTAATTGTGCCTGATGATACCACTCTCGGGTCATCGGGGTCTCATGATTTGAGATAAGAACTGGGATCTCGCGCTCAGATGATAGCTTATGTGCTAACAAAGCGAGATTTTGTTGTTCTTGAGCACTAAATGAGTTGGTGTGATATGCCGTAAAATTCGCAGTTTCAGATAGCGGAGCGTAAGGCGGATCACAGTAAATCACTGAGCCCATTGGGGCGTCGAGTAATGTTTTGCTGTAAGACTGTGTTACAAACGTGGCTTTCTGGGCTTTTTCTGCAAACCACAAGAGCTCGTCTTTTGGAAAATACGGTTTTTTATAGCGCCCAAAAGGGACATTGAATTCCCCTCGTAAGTTGTAACGGCATAGTCCGTTATAACAATGGCGATTAAGATACAAAAAGAGAATACTGCGTTTAGCAGGGTCATCTGATTGGTTAAATGTTTTACGCATTAAATAATACTGTTCTGAAGTATTAAATTCAGGTGTGAACAGCCGCTGAGCTTCTTCAATAAAAGCCTCAGAGCGATATTTAACCGTATTGTAGAGGTTGATGAGATCACTGTTTATGTCTGCCAGTACATATGAATCGTAGTTAGTATTTAAAAACACCGATCCTGCACCAACAAAAGGTTCTATTAAGCAATTACCTTGTGGAAGGTGTTTTTTGATCTCATCCACAAGAGGGTATTTACCCCCAGCCCATTTTAAAAAAGCGCGTTTCTTTTTCATGCCGTCTTATTATTACAATCGTTTAGAGCCGCCACTTGGCGGCTCTTTCAGGACAACATAATGCGCCCGGGGAAAAACGTTGTTATTTTTGATCCTGTTTAACTTGTTTCATATTACGCACCCACGGTTTCTTCGCTTGCACTGCGGCAGGTAAGGTCGCAATTGCATTTTTTGCTTCGTTCACTGAGCTGTAGTTTCCGTGGATTAAAACATACCAAGTTTGTCCATTACGAATGGTTTTATACACTTGATAGTTAGCAAGTTTATTCTCTTTTGCGAAAGCTTCCAGTGTATCTGAACGACTTGCGCTACTTAATTGTAATGTATAGCTACCAGATGGTGCAGCTGCATGACTATTTGAGCTTGTGCTAGTCGTCGATTTCGTGGTTGTTTTTGGCTGGGCAGGCTGTTTTTGTTCAACCGGCTTAGTCGTTTTAGGCTGAGTTTTTTCTGGTGTGACAGGTTTCACTGTTGGCTGTTTTTCCACAGGTTTAACTTGCGGTTGCGTCAATGGAGTCACGTTTTGTGGTGGCGTGGTAGTGCCGTCAGATGGCAGGCTTTGACCTTGACTGAGAGCATCGGCAACATCACCAGGAATTTCAATACGCTCACCAAGACCATTTTGTTGTGTCTGAGTGTCGGCTTGCGTTGGCATTGGGTTGATTTGCTGACCATTTAACTCTTGCGCTTGACCTGTTTGTGGTTGCGTTGGAGTTTGGGTATTTGAATTCGTTAGTGATGAAGAACCTGATAAATCAATATTACGTTGGTTAGCACTATCTGTTTGTAATTTCTCGTGTTCTGTTGGTGCTTTCAATGCAGAACTGATGGCAATTATCAGCAGCAATAGCACTAAAACGCCTACACCAATCATGATGTGTTGACGTGATAACGCGATTTTTGGCTTAGCCGCAGCAGCAGGGCGCGAGCGTCCGGTTGGTCTATCTGATGTATCAGGCCTTAAATCATTTTGCACTTGAGGCTGATTATCTGGTTTAAATTCGTCCATTTTCCTCTCCCGAAATTAGTTCGCCTGTAGTAGAGATAAAATGTCTCTTATCATTACGACCTGTTCACGACTAAGCAGTTGCTTCTGCTCACATTTAAAGAATAGATTGTTTAGCAATTTCATTCCAATTTCAATGAGACTGCGACTATCTTGTTTGTGATTCGTTATAGGTGCTAGGCATAGCGTTATAATTTAACGGCTTTAGTGGATATCTGCCAGTAACATTTTAAAACCCCTGAAAATATTCAGGAGCTAATTAATGCTTTTTACTTAGTTCGGTGATTTTTATGGTATGCAAGCCGAAATGGCGGCAGTAACCGTTGAGGCATCCACATCGGAACGCATTTCTGAATGACCAATTGTGGTTGGAAGGATAAGATGCAATTTGCCTCCCATGACTTTTTTATCTCGCATCATGTGAGGTAAATAGTCATCGGGCTGCATTTTTGCTGGTCCGGTGACTGGAAGTTCTGCGCGTTTTAACAGGGCGATGACACGACCAGTTTGCTCTGGCGTAAATTGACCGATAAGTTCAGCGGTTTTCGCGGCCATGACCATCCCTGCGGCAACAGCTTCACCATGAAGCCATACGCCGTAGCCCATTTCGGCTTCAATCGCATGACCAAATGTGTGCCCTAAATTCAATAATGCTCGCAGCCCACTAGTTTCTTTTTCATCGGCGGCAACAACTTGTGCTTTCAATTCACAACAACGGCGAATGCAGTACGCCATGGCTTGGTTATCCAGCGCCATTAACGCATCAATGTTTTCTTCGAGCCAGCTAAAAAACTCACCATCAAGAATGATGCCGTATTTGATAACTTCAGCTAGACCTGAAGAGAGCTCACGCTTAGGTAAGGTTTTTAAACAATCAAGGTCAATGACCACGGAAGCCGGCTGGTAAAATGCCCCGATCATATTTTTCCCTAACGGATGGTTAACCGCTGTTTTTCCACCCACCGAAGAGTCTACTTGGGAAAGTAATGTTGTAGGCACTTGAATAAAACGTACGCCTCGTTGATAGCTCGCTGCTGCAAATCCAGTTAAGTCACCGATAACTCCCCCACCTAAGGCGATGAGGGTTGTATCTCGGTTATGGTGCTTTTCGAGTAATGCGGTAAAAACATCATTCATGATGAATAAAGATTTATACTGTTCGCCATCAGGCAGGATGATGGAATCAACTTTTACGCCTGAGGCTTCAAGAACAGTTTGGATCTTATGCAGATAAAGTGGGGCGAGGGTTTCGTTCGTCACTATCATTGCTCGCTGGCCTGCAGTTAGTGGCCAAAATGCATCCTGCTGTTGATATAAACTGGGTGCAATATTGATTGGATAACTGCGTTCATCCAGCGTAACAGTGACTTTTTCCATCTTGCTTTACCTTGAATTCATGACTTTTGATGTATAAAAATTAGTTTTTTTCTAACAGTTCAATGATTTGGTTAGCAACAACTTTGGCGCTTTGCTCATCTGTATGAATAGTAATATCTGCTATTTCTTCATACATAGGATTGCGTTCATCAGCTAATTTCTCTAAAACTTCGCGAGCAGGTTCATCCACTTGTAATAGAGGACGTTTTTTATCGCGCTGCGTGCGGGATAATTGCTTCTCAATGGTGGTTTCGAGATACACGACAACCCCACGAGCAGACAAGCGGTTACGTGTCTCTTTGGATTTAACAGAGCCACCACCTGTCGCTAAGACAATGCCTTGTTTTTCGGTGAGTTCATTGATGACTTTTTCTTCGCGATCGCGAAAGCCTTCTTCACCTTCTAGGTCGAATACCCAACCTACATCTGCGCCAGTGCGTTTTTCAATCTCGTGATCGGAGTCAAAAAACTCCATATTAAGCTGTTGAGCTAACTGACGACCAATAGTGCTTTTTCCGGCTCCCATTGGTCCAACCAGAAAGATATTGCGTTTCTCTGCCATGTTTTTTGGTATTACTACGATTATTCGTTAATGATCACCCGCCCCGCCAATCGAATTAGCGGCGGGACCTAAACTGAAACCTCATAAGTGATGATGTGAGATCAGATAAGAAAATTATCTCAATACATCAACCTGAATTGCAACTATATAAATATGGCACTTAGAAAACAAAGTGCCATATTCTTCGTTGCGGGTTTCTATATATTTGAGCCGTCTACATTACATTATGCACTGTTTAGTGAGCTTATTAACAGGTCGATTAGTCCGTAAAAACAATCTAACTTGTTAATTATAAAGTAAAATTTATGTAGCTATTTTATAAGCGGCTGATAGTTTGTTCTTTCATCTACCGATAGTTAGAACACTCAATGGATAACCTTGTATGCTAAAACGACCTCAGCGTCAAATTTATCCGGTAGGTTTATGGCACAAAAAGTAATAATTTCACGGCACTTTGATGCTTTGAACATTCAACTAATTGAATGTATGAGTGTTATTTTTTACGCTAAATATTAATAAGTTTTGGTGTAATAAATACCACTAAAACACGTTTATCAACATGTTGTGTCTTATTGATAAATAAGTTTCCTAATAATGGGATTTGTGACAGAAAAGGGACCCCTGAATCTGTTTTTTCCTGCTTTTGCTGAAAAATACCGCCAAGAATTAATGTGTTGTTATTTTTGATGGTGACTGAGGTCGCTATCTCTTGCTTATTAATGGCTAAATGCTGATTAGGATTGGTTGTTAAGGCTGTATCTGGGGAGTTATGGCTGATTTTTAATACCATTTCGACGTTGTCATTACGAGAAATTGTCGGGGTCACTTCCATACCCAATACCGCATCTTTAAATTGTACGTGGCTTTTTTTCTCTGAAGTGGTGACATAAGGAATTTCGCTCCCTTGTTGAATGCTTGCGGGATTCTTATGGGAGGCAACTAAGCGTGGGCTCGCAATAATAGACAGTAAATTCTCTTTTTCTAAGGCATTGAGCTTCATTTCGAGTAATCCCTCTCCAAGTCGTAAAACATTTAACGCCATTTGCCCCGACTGGCTACTGTATCGGTTATAACGACTATGATGCCCATCTGTTGCTGAATCATTGTGGACTCCCCACTCTAACCCCAGTGCTTGCAAGGCTGTACGTGAGCTACTAATTATGTGAGCCGTGATTTGCACTTGTTGCTGGGGAATATCTTTTTGCGTTAGCCATGTTTCAATTAATGCGAAGCGTTCTTGGGTATCCGTGATGATTAAACTGTTGGTGATGGTATCGACATGAGCCTTACCGTTACTTGAAAGTAGGTGCATATTTGGCTGAGTAATTTGTTGGTAAGTGCTGTTGGCATCGATAGAGACGAGCGGAAATATTTTTTCTGTCAGTGTGATCTCTGCTTTAGGTGGGATGATGGCATCTAAAAGTTGCGTATCTTCCAATGTCGGCAGGATTGGCTCAAAGGGATCTCGGGGGGATTGAGCATATCCCGAAAGTGTTATGCATAGCGTTAACAGAATAGTGAAAAAATTAGTGTTGCTCATTGTGCTGTTGTTCATCCTTGATAAATGAGAGAGATAAATGGGCTGTGAGTATCTGGTTTTTCGTGGTGAAGATAACGTTAGAGAATTGCCAGTGCGGCTGAGGTAGAAAGATCATGAGTGAGCGCATGAATTCAAGGAGATCCTTAAATTTTCCTTGGATCTCAAGTTGGTAATGAGAATTCGTTGAATCCGTTGGCTGAAGCTGATTTAAAACCACGTTAGCGTGAGAAACTAGCCGTTGTAAATGAAGAACGAGGTATTGGGAGTCGGGAATGGTTTCTTCATCGCAATCCAATGAAGCCATTTCTTGTTCTATCCAAAAGCGTGTCGGGTTTTGGGCGAAAAACTGGCTACTTTCTTGGTTTTTATGTGCGAAAACGACATTATCTTGCCGTAAGTTTGCTAATTGATTTTGCTTATCTTTCCAAATAAAAATATAGCCGCTAGCAAGCAGTGTAGCCAGAGTCAAAGGCAGTACAAGATACTGCTGCCACCGTGGTCGATACCAAAAGCGCCCATATTCGACGTGCTGGTCTTTCAGCTTATCCAGACTGCTATTCATTCGAAACCCCTTGATAATCAGCGATTAAATGTAACTGATGTAGGGTATCAACTCGCCGTAGTTTGCGTAGCTGCACATTGCTAACCTGTGGCGTTTGGCTAAATTGAGCCAAAAGTACATTAAGATCTTCAAAACGATAACTGAGTGCGTTGACTTCTAGATGTCCCGCTTGTAGCTGGAAGGAAGATAACCAGCTTTTAGGGGGCATTAAATTGGACAGTGAGGTTAATAAATCAAGTAGAGATTGATTGTGTTGAGTATAAGTTCGACGTTGGGTTTGCCGAAGAGTGAGCTTTTCTAATTGTTGTTGCTGTGTTTGTAACTGTATTTTTAGCTGCTCAGTACGTTGTTGATGTTGCTGATGAGCAGCAAGGCGATAGTGGTTTTGTGAAATATCTAGCAGAAGCAAACCCACTAAATAACCAAAAATAGTGGCAGTTGTCATGCAGCTCGTGAAGATGATGATAAAAAAATAGCGGCGTTGATGAATGAGTTGATTCATGCGCCAAGGGAGAAAATTAACTTGGTGCATATCAACGGTCCCCATGGCGTAATGCGAGTCCGGCCGCAATCACAAAACTTCCTAATTGATGAGGTAACTTGATGGGGTAGTGGTGAAAAGCTTGCAGTAAATCCCATTGTTTTTGTGCATCTGGAATATCTTGATCGCTAATACAGTAAATTGGTAATGCTAGTGCATCGGGATTATCGGTCAATAAGGGCTGAATTTGATGGATATGTGTTAATTGACTATTTTGAATATGGTTATAGTTTGCAGGTTGGCTGACGGGTCCTGACCAGAGCCACTCATTTTGGCGATAATAAACAATCCAGCACTCATCGGGTAATTGTGCATATTTTGCAAGATAGCGCAGCGCAATCGGCGCAATATCGATAGCAACCAGATGGTAACCCGTTTCCTGTAATAAATTTTGCCAAAAGGTAATATCAGATTGGCGAGCGGCATGAAAGTAAACTTGTTGCCCAATGATCCGATAATCTACTGTCAGCTCTTGTGCTTGCATCGGGAAGAGTTGGTCAATTTGAGCGCGTAAATACCAGTTAAGTTCAGGTTGCTGTAAGCTCATTTGGTTGGGAAGCGAGAGTTGTTTCTTAAGTGAGCGTAGTGAGGGTAATGCAATCGAAACGGAACAGTTTTTAGGTAATTTCTGACGCCATTGGCGCAAAATATTGCGTAGAATTACTCGGTATTCGTCAAGTACGTGTAATGAGCTGTCAAAAGGTAGCTCTTGTTGCCAACATTCACATAACGACCAGAATTTGCGATGTTTTTTCGCAGCGACTAATTGGATGTGGTGTTGCGATAGCTCAATTCCTATGTGCCATTTTGGTGAATACATACATAATATCCTTATCATTAGCAATTAAATTACGTTTTCTATTGGGCTGTATAAGCTTTATACTATGCGGCAGTGATATCTAAACCCGCCTGTCAGTTGCGTATGGGAATTCTTCGGTGAAGTTCGTAAAATATTTTTTAATTCTGGTTTTCTGTTGCATTTTTTTGGGAAGCGCCTCGATTTATGGCATGTATAAATATGTCGAAGGTGAGCTACCTGACGTTGCAACAATGAAAGACATTCGTCTGCAAACGCCAATGCAGGTATTCAGTGCAGATAATGAACTGATCGCCCAATATGGTGAGAAACGTCGTATTCCATTACCATTAGCTGACATTCCTCCGATGTTGGTGCATGCGTTTATTGCCACTGAAGATAGCCGTTTCTATGAGCACCATGGCATTGACCCAATTGGTATTTTCCGTGCGGTGACTGTGATGGCTTCATCGGGTCATGCATCCCAAGGTGCGAGTACAATTACTCAGCAGCTGGCGAGAAATTTCTATTTAAGTCCAGAAAAAACGCTAATGCGTAAAGCCAAAGAGGCATTTCTGGCAATTCGTATTGAACAATTGTTTACCAAAGATGAAATTATGGAGCTGTACCTAAATAAAATTTATTTAGGTAACCGAGCCTATGGGGTGGGGGCAGCCGCTTATGTTTATTTTGGTAAAACCGTAAATGAATTGACGCTGAGTGAAATGGCGATGATTGCTGGTTTGCCAAAAGCGCCATCAACATTTAACCCACTTTATTCTTATGAACGCGCGGTAAACCGTCGTAACGTCGTGCTGATGCGAATGTTAGAAGAGAAATACATTACGCAAGACCAGTATGAACAAGCGAAGAGTGAGAAAATTGTTGCTTCTTATCATGCACCTAAAGTGGATTTTTCAGCGCCTTATTTAGCGGAAATGGCACGTCAAACCATGTATGAAAAATATGGTGAAGATGCTTATACCGATGGCTACAAGGTGTATACCACGGTTGTGCGTAAAGACCAGTTAGCGGCAACAGAAGCGGTACGTAATAATTTGATAGATTACGATATTCGCCATGGTTATCGCGGACCTGCTGAAGTGCTCTGGAGCGGAAGCCAAGCCGCGTGGGATAAAGAACAAATCATAGAAAAACTGAAAAAGTTACCCAATTACGGTTCTCTCATTCCTGCGGTGGTCACCGCAGCTACGAATAGCGATGCTAACGTGATGCTGGCCGATGGCTCTGAAATTCAAATCACACTGGCAGGAGTTCGCTGGGCGCGTAAATTTATTTCAGATACTCAGCAAGGTGGCACACCATCTGCGGTGAATAAAGTGGTACAGCCCGGTGAGCAAATTTGGGTTCGTCAGGTAAAAGATAGCTGGTGGTTAGCGCAAGTTCCTGATGTCAATGCGGCGTTTGTTGCGTTGAATCCAAATGATGGTGCGGTGATCGCTCTTGTGGGTGGTTTTGACTTCAATATGAGTGAATTTAACCGCGTGACGCAATCATTGCGCCAAGTGGGTTCAAACATTAAGCCATTCTTGTATACCGCTGCAATGGATAAAGGCTTAACGCTTGCTTCGTTACTTAACGATGTACCGATTAGCCGCTGGGATGCGGGAGCTGGTTCAGACTGGCGTCCGAAAAACTCACCGCCACGCTACGATGGTCCTATCCGCTTGCGTCAAGGCTTAGGTCAGTCGAAAAACGTGGTGATGGTACGTGCGATGCGTGCGATGGGGGTTGACTATGCTGCGGATTATTTACTCCGTTTTGGTTTCCCGAAAGAGAATATCAACCGTACTGAAGCATTAGCCCTCGGTGCGCCATCATTTACACCAATGCAAATGGTGCGAGGTTATGCGGTGATGGTAAACGGCGGATACCTTATTGACCCTTACTACATTTTAAAAATTGAGAATCATAATGGTGAAGTGATTTTCGAAGCTAAGCCTAAAATTGCTTGCCCTGAGTGTACAGACATTCCGGTGATTTATGGCGACACAGCGCGTACGATTGCGCTGAGCGATTCTGAAGGCGATGACACGACGGAAGAAGTTACCCAGTCGCAGAGCAGCGCGGTGAATCAAGAGCCGACTATGGCGCTCTCTACAACCGCTGAACAGCTTAGCCCAGAAGACAAGTATGCCCCGCACGTTATCAGTACACCGCTGGCGTTCTTAATTCGTGATGCCATGGTGACTAATATTTATGGGGAACCAGGTTGGTCGGGTACGGGTTGGCGAGCGGGTCGCGACCTCGGTGGTCGTCGGGATATCGGCGGAAAAACGGGTACCACGAATAGTTCAAAAGATGCGTGGTTCTCCGGTTATGGTCCTGATATCGTGGCTTCCGCATGGATTGGCTTTGATGATAACAAGCGCACATTAGGTCGTACGGGGATCAGTGGCGGTGAAGCTGGTGCGAAAAGTGCTCAGCCGATTTGGGATGATTTTATGAAAGCAGCTCTTGACGGTGTCCCTGTGAAAGTTATGCAGCCGCCAAAAGGGGTCATTTCTGTCTCTATCGATACCCGTACTGGCAAACTGTCATCAGGCGGACCTTCTCGTAATGAGTACTTCATTGAGGGCACGGAACCAAAAGAGCGCGCAGTTCAAGAAGTGGGTACGATAATTTCAACGGAAAGTGGAGCGAGCCAAGAGCTATTTTAACCCGTTGTCTGATAGGCAAATACACTGCACCCCATTGCCGTTTGGCATGGGGTGCAATTGTTTAAGAGGAAATATGTGAGCGGTTATTTAGCGTGATTTTTTAGGTAGCGTTCAACGTAGAACAGTGCGCTGATATTGCGGGCTTCATTGAAGTCCGGATGATCGAGGAGCTCCATCATGCGTGCAATTGGCCATCTGACCTGTTGCAGAGGCTCTGGCTCGTCACCCTCAAGTTTTTCGCTAAATAGGTCGTTAGCGATAAGTATGTTCATCTTGCTGGAAAAGTACGATGGAGACATGGTGAGTTTTGCCAGAGGTGTAATCTGGCGAGCTCCATAACCGATTTCTTCTTTGAGTTCGCGTTGAGCAGCATCGAGAGGGGCTTCACCAGGGTCAACGGCTCCTTTTGGAAAACCTAACTCATAGTTTTCGATACCAACGGCGTATTCACGGATCAAGATAAGATGGTCATCAATAATCGGAACAATAAGAACCGCTTCACGTTTTGCTGGGCGCATTCTTTCATAAACACGTTTTTCACCATTACTGAATTCGAGATCAACAGATTGGATACTGAATAATTTAGATTGAGCAATGTCTTGAATATTCAGGATTTTTGGTTTTTTTAACTCTGTCATAACAATTTCCGAATCAGATGAATGGGATCCATGAGGGCAAGCTTACATTGTCTTTAACTATGACGCATATCAAAAAAAAATGATAGAGATTATAGGGTGGATAAAATGCTGTTAGTATAATCTACTTATGAAAACCACACGGATTAATAAGTAAAATATTTTATTTACAACATATTGTAAAATAAAACAAAAAATAGAAGAGAATAGGAATTGGCTTATATAGTGATTGGCATTGTGTTGCTATGCTTTTCAGGTAGGCAATTCTGTTGAGAAAAAAATGCTAAACACCGTCATTATACTGGCTTTGATCATCGCTAGCCTAATTATAATGGTTTCCGTTCTGTTTTTTCGGCGGGGACGGCGTTCGAGTGTCTATCAAATACCCTCTCTAGCGACACCCGCGTTCAAAAAAATGATTGAGTCTGATTTCCAGACTATTACCCAGTACCTTAATCACAGCGCCTCAAAGAATCTTCATTCGCCTTCTCAGCCTGCACGGCAAATCAAAAAAAATGCTACCGTTGCAACCATCTGTAATGCTGTTACACGATTCAATTTACGCCAAGAGCAAGGTCAAGGTTGGCGTTATTTTATTGATACGATTGAAGTGCAGCTGCCTTCTCAATTAGAACCGTTTTTACAACGACAAAATGTCATGGAAATTGTGGAAACGGATCATTTGCCTTTAATTGTGGGGCTCAATAACCACTCTTTGAAAGAATTTAACTATGAGTGGGAAACACCGTTAGAAGACCAACGCACTCAACCTGAAGCCGCTATTCATGAAGGTGAACCTAACACCATCCAACTGCTGAAAATGCGTAAGGAAAGCAAAGAGGAGCATCGGTTACACAACTCTTCAGGATGGTTAGGCGCCATCGTTGTCAGTCTCAGCTTTTTTATTGGTTACCTAACGATTATCTCTATCCCTATTTTTCATGGATGGGGAGTCACATTCACGGCTGTGGTATTTCTTATCGGGGTATTTTTGTTATTTCGATTACGTCTTTTTCCTAAACCCTATCAAGATGTGCAATGCATCTATGGGCAGGCTAAACGGTGGGAACTGTACGGAGAATTAGACAAAAAATATTCATCAACGATTTCGATTGGGGGGGTAGATTTACACTACCCAACGTATTGGCTTCCCTACCTAAAATATGAACTCGGTCATCCCACGAATATCGACCTCTATTCGACGGGCGAAGTTTTAAAATACGGTCGCTGCCTCTCTATTCATGAAGAGGAACGTTATTACCCTTATAAACGCTTTAAAAAGAATATACTGATGTTTTTCAGTGCATTGTGCGTTTTAGTGTTAGTGTTCTCTTATCAGTCGATCAGTTTACCCGTTAAGTTAGGTTTTGCGTGGCTTGAGGGCGCCAAAAAAGTCACTGTTGTCGATCCGTCTGATTTAACATCGCGAAAAATTAGAGTGGGAGATACCTTATTAGCCAAGGGTATGGGTATGTGTTATCGCCCGCCTAATTTAAATGATGCAAACCAAGCGCTGTTTGTACCTTTCGATTGTTCTGGTGTGTATTGGAATAATATTAACCTGATTACAGAGCCGCAATCTGAGGTTGTCAATCGAGCAATTGATTTGCTGAACAGTGTGAAAAATCAATTACATCCAGATAAAGATGCCCCAGGAATTAACCCAAGACTACAGCGTGAAATTATGAAATCAGGGATGAATATTATCTTTGATTTTTCAGAAATTGTTTTAAAAACCAATGCATTGTGTGAACAAAAAGACCATTGTATTAAACTCAAAAGCGCACTGTCTAACTTAGGCGGAAGTGCGGATGATTGGCCTGTATTGGTGAGTAAGGCTTCTTCAGGTAAATTGAGCGGTGCGCATGTTTTATTACGTGCAGGAAGTGCGGATGCCTTGGAAAACTTAGTTGAAGACACCACATATGATTTTATCAAGAAAGAACTTGATACCGAAGTCCGCAAACTGAATAGCCCGCCACCAGGTGGTGTGTTGTTGATCAATGATGAAAACCTTCCATTGGTAGATTTAGTGCCAGTGACGACATTGAGCGAAATGAACCAAGTTCAGCGATGGAATGAGCTAAAGCGTTTGTCTAGTATTCTGATTAATACGCCATTTGATGTTGAAGGGGTGGTTACGAATATTTCGACAGATGCGAATGGCACATTGCAAGTGGTGATTCATGAGCGCTTGGATGAAGATGTTTTATCTGAATATGTTTGTCGTTCAATGCTGGTTTTTTTCTTGATCATTTGCACCTTAGTAAATGGAACATTAATTATTATTCGAGTTTTGAATAACAAACGGCGTTTGCGTAAAATCACTGAATATTACGATAAATGCTATGAGGTCGATAATCCTTCCGATTCTAGATAGTATTATCCTTTCCCAATGATGGAGCCTCATTTTGGTTTGGCATTCAAACTAAGAGTGAGGAGGCACCATGAAGTCGTTATCTACAAAACAAGCGCCTGATGAGCAAGTTCGCCTTGATAAATGGCTATGGGTTGCACGTTTTTATAAAACACGCTCCATTGCCCGTGAGATGATTGATGGTGGTAAGGTTCACTATAATGGGCAAAGAAGTAAGCCTGGAAAGATTGTTGAACTCGGCGCAATGATAAAATTGCGACAAGGTAATGACGAACGGACTATCGAAGTGCTGGAAATCAGCAGCCAACGTAAAGGCGCTCCAGAAGCGCAATTGCTCTACCGTGAAACAGTAGAAAGCCTTAGTCAACGCGAAAAAATGGCAATGGCACGTAAAATGAATGCACTTACGATGCCACATCCTGACCGACGCCCAGATAAAAAAGAGCGTCGGACTTTGCTAAAATTTAAACAAACTAATTCCCATGAATCGTCTTAATAGACTGCCTGAGTAATAGAGAGAAATTATGGCTAAACAAGACCAACTCCACCGTTTCCTGTTTGAACAGCATGCGGTACGTGGAGAAATGATTACTGTCGATGAGACTTTTCATCATATTTTAGAAAATCATGATTACCCAGAAGCCGTTAAAATGCTGCTGGGTGAATTACTGGTAGCGACCAGCTTACTCACTGCAACGTTAAAATTCGATGGTGATATTACCGTTCAAATTCAAGGTGATGGCCCTGTTAAGTTAGCGGTAATTAACGGTAATAACTTACAACAAATGCGCGGTGTCGCCCGTGTTGATGGTCCTGTTGTGGCGGGTAGCACATTACAACAAATGATTGGTAATGGGTTTATTGTCATTACAATTACACCAAAACAAGGTGAACGTTATCAAGGGATCGTAGCAATTGAAGGCAATAGCATTGAAGAGAGTATTGATGCTTATTTCCGTCAATCAGAGCAGTTACCTACTCGTTTATTCATCCGTGTTAGTGAACAAGATGGTAAAGCAATCGCGGGTGGAATGCTGCTGCAAGTTCTTCCTGCTGCGGGAGAATCGAGCCATGAGTTCTTTGATCACTTAGTGCAACTGACTGCGACTATCAAAGGTAAAGAGCTGAGCGAGTTAGACGTGAAAGAGGTACTGCATCGTCTGTATCATGAAGAAGATGTCACACTGTATGCTCCACAATCTGTTGAGTTTCGTTGCACATGTTCACGTGAGCGTTGCGAAGCTTCGCTAGCGACGTTAACTCATGAAGATGTTATGGATATTTTGCACAAAGATGGAAAAATTGATATGGAGTGTGAATATTGTGGCTCACACTACGTATTTATTGAATCCGATATCATCGGGTTAAATAATGAGCAAAATCAGCAACTTCACTGATACGATTTAGCAACCTAATTATGTGACGAGGGTGCAATTTTGCACCCTTTTTTTATAATTTTAAAGGATTATAACGTGCTCTAAGTCTCATTATGAATTAAAAAAAATTATGCTTTTTCAATTCTTTGATAGCTATCGCTGTTAATTAGTCGTAAAGATTTATGATCGTCGGCAGAATAGCTATGTTTACCAGGAGCAATATAATGAGCGCTAAAAGCATTACCCTGAAGGATCTCGAAAAGTACGGCATTCATGACGTCGCTGAAGTCGTTTATAACCCAAGTTATGAGCTGTTATTTCAGGAAGAAACCAAACCAGGTCTAGAAGGTTATGAACGTGGTACCGTCACTACATTAGGTGCTGTTGCTGTTGATACCGGTATTTTTACAGGACGTTCCCCAAAAGATAAATATATCGTTCGCGATGATATCACTCGCGATACCGTTTGGTGGGCTGACCAAGGTAAAGGTAAAAACGATAACAAGCCAATGAGTCAAGAAGTGTGGAGCAGCTTAAAACACTTAGTGACTGAGCAGTTATCAGGCAAACGTTTGTTTGTTGTGGATGCATTTTGTGGTGCAAACGCAGACACTCGTTTAAAAGTTCGCTTTATCACTGAAGTTGCGTGGCAAGCTCATTTCGTTAAAAACATGTTTATTCGTCCATCTGATGAAGAATTAGTTGGCTTCGAACCTGACTTTATTGTGATGAACGGTGCTAAATGCACAAACCCAAATTGGAAAGAACAAGGTCTGAACTCAGAGAACTTTGTTGCTTTCAACTTAACTGAGCGTATGCAGTTAATCGGCGGTTCTTGGTACGGCGGCGAAATGAAGAAAGGTATGTTCTCTATGATGAACTACTTGCTGCCATTAAAAGGCATCGCGTCTATGCACTGCTCTGCAAACGTGGGTGAAAAAGGCGACGTTGCCATTTTCTTCGGATTATCTGGTACAGGTAAAACGACACTGTCTACCGATCCAAAACGTAAGCTAATTGGTGATGATGAGCACGGTTGGGATGACGACGGCGTATTTAACTTTGAAGGCGGTTGCTACGCGAAGACCATCAACCTGTCTAAAGAAGCTGAGCCAGACATTTACGGCGCGATCAAACGTGATGCATTGCTGGAAAACGTCATGGTATTGGCAGACGGTTCTGTTGATTTCAATGATGGTTCTAAAACTGAGAACACCCGTGTTTCTTATCCAATTTATCATATCGAGAATATCGTTAAGCCTGTGTCTAAAGCGGGTCACGCGACAAAAGTTATCTTCTTGACGGCGGATGCATTCGGTGTGTTACCACCTGTTTCTCGTTTAACGCCGGAACAAACTCAGTATCACTTCCTCTCTGGTTTTACTGCGAAATTAGCAGGTACAGAACGTGGTGTAACTGAACCAACGCCAACATTCTCTGCATGTTTCGGTGCGGCGTTCTTATCGTTGCACCCAACTCAATATGCTGAAGTGTTAGTGAAACGTATGGAAGCAGCAGGAGCGAAAGCTTACTTAGTTAACACAGGTTGGAACGGTACAGGCAAACGTATTTCTATTAAAGATACGCGTGCAATCATCGATGCAATCTTAAGTGGTGATATCGAAAAAGCGGATACTATCAAGCTGCCAGTCTTTGATTTAGAAGTCCCAACCGCATTACCGGGTGTGGATACTAATATCCTTGACCCACGTAATACTTACGCGGACAAATCTCAGTGGGATGAGAAATCTAAAGATTTAGCCGATCGTTTCGTGAAGAACTTCGATAAGTACACTGATACCCCAGCAGGTGCAGCACTGGTTAAAGCCGGTCCTAAACTGTAATAGCGGGCATAGGGTATAAAAAAAGGCTCTACAGTCATGTAGAGCCTTTCCCATTGGTGTTAGCGTTTACTTAACGGAGGATTTATTCCACAGCGGGTAAGTCAAAGACTAAAATTTCACTCTCTTCATCAGCTTTAATTGTCAGCTGCTTTTCTTGCCAAATCGCTAAACCATCACTGGTGGTTGCTTTTTGACCATTCACTTCGATATTACCTTTGACGACTTGGATCCAAATAACGCGTTTTTCTGCAATGTCATAGGTGCTTTGCTCATTAGCAGGGAGCGCCCAACGCCATAGCGTCATATCTTGGTTTACTTTCAATGAGCCATCGCGTGCATCTGGTGATAACACCAATTGTTTACCACTTTTTGAGTCAAAACGTTTTTGCTCATAGCGTGGTTCAATGCCGTTTTTATCTGGAATAATCCAAATTTGGTATAAACGCAGTTCTTTTTCGTTATCAGGATTGTATTCTGAGTGGCGAACTCCTGTTCCCGCACTCATGATTTGGAATTCACCCGCAGGGATCTGCTCCATATTCCCCATGCTATCTTTGTGCTCAACGGCACCATCAAGAACATAGGTCAGAATTTCCATATCTTTGTGGGGATGAGTACCAAACCCTTGTCCCGCAGCGATGTAGTCTTCATTGATGACTCTTAACGCTGAGAAACCCATAAATTTTTCATCGTAATAGTTAGCAAATGAGAACGTGTGCCAACTGTCCAACCAACCGTGGTTTGCGTGTCCACGTTCATTTGCTTGGCGTAAATAGATCATTGAGTCATCTCCTTAAAAGCGGATATCCCATTTTCATTGGGCTCTTGCTTAACTTGTTGATGACAGTTTAGCCAAATTGTAGAAAGAGAAAAGTAGGGGTCATTAACCATAGGATCCAAAAAATTTGAATAAGATTGAGGCGTATCACAATGATTATTTGCCGTATGGAAATGAGGGGGGTCAGCAGGTTATAGAAAGGTTCAAATAGAGGTGATTTGTAGAAAGTTATAGATAAAAAAATAGCCAGCATTAAGCTGGCTAAAGTAAACACTGGAAGCAATGTGAGCAATGTCGTACCTCCTACAAGAGACTGACTAAGTTAGTCACCTGCGGAAGATGTGATAATGATAATAGTTATCACTATCGTTTGTAAAGGGTTATTTTTAACCAATTTTAGATTTATTTAAACTCGCTGCTCAACTAACTGATTTGGTTGAAAATAAATAATATCCATTATTTTTCAATGGATTAAATAAAATGGGCTACTTCGTATGATGAGGTAAGCTTTCTGCACAAGCAGAAGCTGAACTCCACGCCCATTGAAAATTATAGCCACCTAGCCAACCCGTGACATCAAGGACTTCCCCAATGAAATAGAGTCCAGATGATTTGAGTGACTCCATCGTTTTTGATGAAATTTCATGAGTATCGACGCCACCAAGGGTGACTTCTGCAGTACGGTAGCCTTCGGTGCCATTCGGCTGCACTTGCCAGTTATGCAATGTGTCATTGAGAGAGTCGATTTGTGCGTGGTTAAGTTGTTTTAGCGGACAGTCGGGGATTTGCCCTAATTGTTGTAAGACTTCGATTAAGCGCTTAGGCAACTGTGTAGCCAATGTATTTTTCAGTGATTGATTAGGATGTCGCTGTTTTTCTGTAGTGAGATAGTCCTCCAGAGAAATTTCTGGAAGTAAGTTAATACTCACATACTCACCGGGTTGCCAGTAATTTGAAATTTGTAAAATTGCAGGTCCTGATAATCCTCGGTGGGTGAACAGGATGTTTTCTTTGAATAGGACACCGCTGGCGGAAGTGACGGTTGCCGCGACAGATACACCGGAAAGCGCTTGTAGGGCTTCTAACAGCGGTTTGTGTAAGGTAAATGGTACTAAAGCTGCACGGGTAGGGATGATTGTATGCCCAAATTGCTCAGCAAGGCGATAGCCAAACGGTGTTGCACCTAAACCTGGCATTGAGAGTCCACCCGTTGCGACTACAAGTGAGCGAGCACTTACTTGAGCTCCGTTTACAGTAACAACATAACCTTCATCTGTTTTGTCTACTTGAGTGACTTCACTACGTAGTTTTATCGTAATGTTGGGCAAATCACACTCATTTTGCAGCATATCGACAATATCTTGTGCGCTATTATCGCAAAATAGCTGCCCTAGCGTTTTTTCGTGATAAGGAATTTGGTATTTACCGACTAGTTCAATAAAGTCCCATTGTGTATAGCGAGCAAGTGCTGACTTACAAAAGTGAGGATTGGTTGAAAGGTAGTTATTGTGATCGGCGTACATATTGGTGAAATTGCATCGACCACCACCGGACATCAAAATTTTACGCCCTAATTTTTTGCCATTATCCAGCACAAGGGTGTTTAAACCGCGCTTACCCGCGAGTGAAGCACAAAATAGCCCAGCAGCACCTGCACCTAAAATAATAACATCGATATTTCTCACAATTGGAATTCTCTATATATTTGATTTTAATCGTAATTACGATAATTAATACCGCTATTTTACGCGATTTAGCGCCGGTTGTAATGCAACGGATCAACGAAGAATTAATGAAAAGTACGGTAGACGTATTATAATTAGGAAAAATCGCGAAAAAAGACTATTTCCCCCTTATATTCACAAATTATCATAAAAAAGTTTCAAAAATTCAGAATAACTTTAATTATGGTAACCAAATGATATTAAAGGGATAGTTTGTATTTGATGCTTTTTTGATTAGTATTTAAATCAAAAAAAGGTCAGATTTCGCTTCCACCGCTAGCGTTTGTCACTGATAATGCGCCGCGTTCATGTCCAACATATAATGGCTTAACGTCTATGCTACATCTTTTTACAGGTTTAGAATTTTACACAGGTCTTTTGTTAGTTCTAGCACTGTTATTTGTGCTGTTCTATGAGGCGATTAATGGCTTTCATGATACTGCTAACGCGGTCGCGACGGTGATCTACACCCGAGCAATGCGTGCTCAGTTTGCGGTTGTCATGGCCGGGGTATTTAACTTTTTCGGTGTCTTGCTGGGAGGGTTGAGCGTGGCATACGCCATTGTTCATCTTTTACCAACAGACCTTCTCCTTAACGTGAGTTCTGCTCACGGCCTTGCAATGGTCTTTTCATTGCTCTTGGCAGCTATCATCTGGAACCTTGGAACCTGGTATTTAGGGATTCCTGCATCAAGTTCTCACACGCTGATCGGTGCAATTATTGGTGTTGGTTTGACCAACGCAATTGTGACTGAATCTTCGGTGGTTGATGCGCTGAATATTCCTAAAATGATCAGCATTTTCATGTCCTTAATTCTTTCTCCTGCTATCGGTTTTGTGATTGCTGGGCTGATGATTTTTGTGCTACGCCGTTATTGGAGTGGAACCAAAAAACGTCGCCGTATTCACTTAACGCCAGCTGAACGCGAGAAGAAAGATGGTAAACGCAAACCACCATTTTGGACGCGTACCGCTTTGATCCTATCCGCTGTTGGTGTGAGTTTTTCTCACGGTGCGAACGATGGGCAAAAAGGTATTGGTCTGATTATGCTGGTACTTATCGGTGTTGCGCCAGCAGGCTTCGTCGTTAACATGAATTCTAACGGTTATGATATCGCGAGAACCCATGATGCGGTGGTTCACCTGCAACAATACTATGAAACACATAAACCAGCGTTAAACCACGCGATTGAAAATACGCCAATGGTCGCTGAGAGCAAGCCTGAAGAAGGCGAGTTCCATTGTGATAGTTCACGTACCCCGATCATCTTAAGTCAAGCTCAGAAGATGCTGAGTGGCATTCAGAGCTATGATGAGTTAACACCAGAGCAACGCAACCAAACTCGTCGCTTGTTAATGTGTATTTCGGATACTGCGAATGCGGTGGCTAAATTACCTGAAACGAGTGCGAAAGATGCAAGCTTACTGAAAAAACTGAGTAATGATCTGCTGTATACCGTTGAATATGCTCCATTATGGATTATCGTCGCTGTTGCGTTAGCTCTGGCTCTCGGTACCATGTTCGGTTGGCAGCGTGTGGCAGTGACTATCGGTGAGAAAATCGGTAAGAAAGGGATGACTTATGCGCAAGGTGTATCGGCTCAGGTAACTGCGGCTGTATCTATCGGCGTGGCAAGTTATACGGGAATGCCTGTTTCGACAACGCAAGTCCTTTCTTCTGCGGTTGCAGGGACAATGGTTGTTGACGGTGGCGGTGTTCAGAGTAAAACCATTAAGAGCATTGCATTGGCATGGTTACTGACCCTTCCGGTTTCTATCGTTTTATCGGGTGTCTTGTACTGGATTGCTCTGAAGATTATTTAATCAGCGATAGTGCGTTTATTTAACGTTCTATGGTGCAATCAGCATTCTAAAATAGTGATGACCGGCTTCGGTCATCACTATTTTTTTGGTTTGAATAAAGGGAATAAGCCACGCCAAACTAGTTAGCGATTAGCATATAGGCCAAGCTCACGACGACTAAAATGCTCAATCTGCTGATTAACATAAACTGCTTACGAATACGTTCACAACGGAATATTACATCAGGATCGTAGTGCTCAAGGTATTGCTTGGAATTGATATAGCGAACAAGGCGCAGTTGCTTATTGAGTTGCCCATGGGTGGTAAAAAAGCCATTACCATCAACGGATTGATAAAGTAGGGGATCGGAGTCCCGCAGAATAGATAATAAAACGCGAATGGAAGAAAAATAGCGCATCATATTCAAGATGCACAAAATGCATAATGCCCAAAACAATGCGATTATACTGAACATAATCCCCTCCTTAGAACGAACCTAAATTGCCCCGTTGTCATTAAAGGAAATACCGCCAAAATACTGCACACACATCATTTATTTTCATTGTAGGACAAATTGTTGCTTAAAAAAAGTGCAGTTAGTTCTAATTTTGAGCTCAAAAAACTGTTCGCTGCAAGCTGTTAATTTATCGATTGTTGATTACACTTACAGGCATCATTGGAATTCGAATTTTGAGTCGATATATATTAATATTGAATGAATGATGTTATTGTTTTATCAGATGTTCTGTCTTTTAATCCTTAAAAATTAATCTGCTAGATGTGATCAAAACGACACTTCATTATCGCTATTAGCAGGTATAGTATATTCATAAGATATTGGTGAACGTCGTTAACCACCAGTTAAATCAGCATTTGGAAGGAGTTTACTTATGGCTTATAAACATATTCTTGTCGCGGTTGATTTATCACCTGAAAGTAAAGTTTTACTGGATAAGGCTGTCTCTATGGCGAAACCGTACGGAGCCAAAGTATCCATGATCCATGTTGATGTTAATTACTCGGATCTGTACACCGGTCTTATCGATGTGAATTTAGGTGATATGCAGCAACGCATCACTGATGAAACTCGTAATTCATTAAAAGACCTTTCAGCGGGCGCCGGCTATGATATTCAAGAAACACTGAGTGGTAGTGGTGATTTAGGTCAAGTGTTAGTTGATGCTATCAAGAAATACGACATGGACCTCGTTGTTTGCGGGCATCACCAAGATTTCTGGAGTAAGTTGATGTCTTCTGCTCGTCAGCTGATTAATACCGTTCATGTGGATATGCTGATTGTTCCACTGAATGATGAAGAAGAATAATTCATTACAGTCAAATTGAAAAACTATTCACTAAAAACGCCTGCCTATGCAGGCGTTTTTTTTGTGACAAAATAATCGTCTGAAGGGAGTGATTGGCAGGTCAAGTAATTTTTTTTTCAAATGAGTAAAAAAAAACCTTGAATTAAGAATATAAACTAATGATATATTCAATAGGCAAACACAAATCGACCTCACATTTTCTAAAAAAAAAGATAAGAAATAGTGAGGCATCTCACAACAATATCCACATTAAAAAGGAAGAAAAAGATGGCGCAAACACTATCTTCATTCTTGGAGTCTGTCCAAAAAAGAGATCCTTCACAACCTGAATTCCTACAAGCGGTACGTGAAGTATTCACTTCTCTCTGGCCTTTCATTGAACAAAATTCAAAATATCGCGATCAAGCACTACTCGAACGCTTCGTTGAGCCAGAAAGAGTGATCCAGTTCCGCGTATGTTGGATGGACGATCAAGGCAAGGTGCAAGTAAACCGCGCATGGCGTGTACAATTCAGCTCTGCGATTGGTCCATTCAAAGGCGGCATGCGTTTCCACCCATCCGTGAACTTATCCATCCTGAAATTCTTAGGTTTCGAACAAACCCTAAAAAATGCACTAACAACCCTCCCTATGGGTGGTGCAAAAGGGGGTTCAGACTTTGATCCTAAAGGAAAAAGCCATGGTGAAGTGATGCGTTTCTGCCAAGCGTTAATGACTGAACTTTATCGTCACTTAGGCGCGGACACTGACGTTCCGGCTGGGGATATCGGGGTGGGCGGTCGTGAAGTTGGCTTTATGACTGGGATGATGAAAAAACTGTCTAATGACACCTCTTGCGTTTTCACCGGTAAAGGTCTGTCATTTGGTGGCAGCTTAATTCGTCCAGAAGCAACCGGTTACGGTCTCGTTTACTTCACTGACGCCATGCTTAAACGTCACGGTTTAGGTTTTGAAGGGATGCGTGTTGCAGTATCTGGCTCAGGTAACGTTGCTCAATACACCATTGAAAAATGTATGGAATTAGGCGCGAAAGTCATCACTGCATCTGACTCCAGCGGTACAGTGGTCGATGAAGCAGGCTTCACACCTGAAAAATTAGCACGCTTAGAAGCTATCAAAAACAACTACGGCCGTGTTGAAGAATACGCGAAAGAGTTTGGTTTGACTTACTTAGCGGGCAAACAACCTTGGGGTGTTCCTGTGGATATCGCATTGCCATGTGCAACACAGAACGAACTGGATGTGGAAGCGGCTAAAGTGCTGATCCAAAACGGTGTTAAAGCTGTCGCGGAAGGCGCAAACATGCCAACTACTATTCCTGCAACTGAGTTATTCCTGGAAGCTGGCGTCCTGTTTGCACCAGGTAAAGCGGCTAACGCTGGCGGTGTTGCAACTTCTGGTCTAGAAATGGCGCAGAACGCAGCACGTTTAAGCTGGAAAGCAGAAAAAGTGGATACGCGTTTACACCACATCATGTTGGACATTCACCACCACTGTGTTGAATTCGGTGGCGAAGCCAAACAAACCAACTACGTCCAAGGCGCGAATATTGCAGGTTTTGTTAAAGTCGCTGATGCTATGTTTGCACAAGGCGTTGTGTAAGGTTTAACTCAAAACGTAAGCGAAAGGGCGGTCGTGCAAGTTTGTCTGTGATAAACCGTACAAACGCCCTTCGCCGTTACGTTTTAATCGCTGTGTTTAATACAGGGATAGATATCGAATCGATGGCTTTTGGTTGTGACTGCTGAAGGTGCTTTTTGCCCCGCAAGCGGTTCAGCGTAATCAGGTCGCTTAACCACAACACGGCGTTTAGCCAGCGCAATGGCTGGAGCCAATAAAGAATCAGCATCATCATCAGCCCCGACCAATGACTGAAACACCCGCATCTCTTTCTTCACCAATGCACTTTTTTGTCGATGTGGGTACATCGGGTCGAGGTAAATAACGTCAGGCGCCTCAGTGATTTCAGCTAATGCTGTAATGCTCGATGCGTGGATCAGTGACATACGTGATTGCAACCATTCACCAATTTCAGGATCGTGATAACCGCGCTGTAAACCATCATCGAGGAGTGCTGCCACCACAGGGTGACGCTCTAACATTCGCACCTTACAACCTAATGCTGCGAGTACAAAGGCATCTCGACCTAAACCCGCCGTCGCATCAATAACATCAGGCAGATATTCTTTTTTAATTCCCACGGCTTTTGCAACAGCTTCGCCTCGTCCTCCCCCAAATTTTCGGCGATGTGCCATAGCACCCGAAACAAAATCCACAAAAATGCCGCCCAATTTGGGTTCATCCATTTTTCGTAGTTGTAGGTTTTCAGGGGTTAGCACTAATGCCATTAAAGCATCAGGCGTATGAGTGAGTTGCCATTTTTCAGCAAGTTGAGCAAGGGTGCCTGCATCGGCACCCTCTTCACAGATTAATTGGATAGCAATGTGATTAGCCATGAATACCGTAGCTCTTCAACATCGCATCTAATTCAGGTTTACGACCACGGAAACGCTCGAACAATACCATCGGTTCTTCAGAACCACCGCGACTTAAAATATTGTCGAGGAAGGATTGACCCGTTTGGCGATTGAAAATACCTTCTTCTGAGAAGCGAGAAAAGGCATCAGCAGCCAGGACATCCGCCCATAAATAGCTGTAATAACCCGCAGCGTAACCGCCTGCAAAGATATGACTAAACGCATGAGGGAAGCGCCCCCATTTTGGAGATGGCACCACTGCAACTTTTTCTTTGATGGCATACAGTGTTGGCATCACTTGCGCACCTTTCGCTGGGTCATATTCAGCATGTAAGGTGAAATCGAACAAACCAAACTCCAGTTGGCGCAGAACAAACATTGCAGACTGGTAGTTTTTCGCGGCTAACATGCTTTTTAGCATTTCAGCCGGCAGAGGTTCATTGGTTTCATAGTGACCAGAGATAAACTCGAGCGCTTCCGGTTCCCAGCACCAGTTCTCCATAAATTGGCTTGGTAGTTCAACCGCATCCCATGGAACCCCATTGATGCCTGCCACATCAGCAACATCAATTTGGGTTAACATGTGGTGCAGACCATGACCAAATTCATGGAATAAGGTGATAACTTCATCATGAGTGAATAACGCAGGTTTATCCCCCAATGGCTTATTAAAGTTACATGTTAAGTAAGCAACTGGATTCTGTAGTGAGCCATCTTTATGTACCATGCGGCCCACGCAATCATCCATCCATGCACCACCGCGTTTGTGTTCACGAGCATATAAATCCAGATAGAAGCTACCACGCAGTGTGTTGGTATCATCATACAGCTCGAAGAAACGCACATCATTATGCCAAGTTTCAACATCATGGCGCTCTTTTGCTGTTAAACCATAAATACGATTAACAACTTCAAATAAGCCATTTAATACACGCTGTTCAGGGAAATAAGGACGCAGTTGCTCATCACTGAGTGAGAATTTATGCTGTTTTTGTTTTTCGCTGTAATACGCTAAGTCCCATGACTCAAGCGTTTCAATACCATAATTTTCTTTCGCGAATGCGGTGAGTTCAGCGAGCTCTTCTTTACCTTGTTGATGAGCTCGGTTAGCCAAGTCATTCAGAAAACCTAACACTTGCTCTGGGGATTCCGCCATTTTTGTTGCGAGAGATTTTTCTGCAAAGTTTTTAAAACCAAGCAGTTGAGCCAGTTCATGTCGTAGCGCCATTAATTCATCAATAAGTTCGCTGTTATCCCATTTACCAGCATTCGGACCTTGGTCTGAAGCTCGGGTACTATAGGCATAGCTCATTTCACGGCGCAGTTCAGCGTTATCCGCATAGGTCATAACAGGCAGGTAACTTGGCATATCCAACGTCAGTAAGTAGCCTTCTTCACCTTTGGATTCCGCCATGGCTTTTGCTGCGGCGATTGCACTCTCAGGCATGCCAGCAAGCTCGCTTTCATCTTTGATAAGCTTGCTCCAACCCATAGTGGCATCGAGTACATTGTTACTAAATTTAGAGGCGATCTCCGATAAACGTGCGACGATCTCACCATAACGTTGCTGTTTTTCAGCAGGTAGTCCGATGCCAGACAGTTCAAAGTCACGCAGTGTATTTTCGATAGATTTACGCTGAGATTGGATTAAATGTTTAAATTCATCCCCTTCTTTTAGGGATTTATAGGCTTGATATAGCGGCTCATGTTGCCCCATCCATGTACTGAATTCAGACAGTAATGGCAGGCATTGTTCATAGGCTTCACGTAGCTCAGGGCTATTTTTCACAGAATGTAGGTGGCTAACAGGAGACCAAACACGGGAAAGTTTGTCGCTTGCTTCTTCTAATGGTTGGCACAGATTGTCCCAAGTGTAATGGTTGTTCGCGGCGAGTAATCTCTCAACGGTTTGGCGATATTCGCCTAAAGTTTGTTCGACAGCTGGAAAAATATGTGCAGGTTCAATGTGTTCAAAGCGAGGTAATGCTGAATTGGCTAATAATGAATTTGTCATAAAAAAAACATCCTTGAATGCAGGCTTGCGCTCGGGAGCCAAGGCTTACTGTGCTGACAATGAAAGTGTTGGCGGGGTGATTGCTCTTGAAATCAGCGCGCCGTATGTGGACATGAATAAGTATATGGGGACAAATATATAAACCTCAATATCACAATTGTGCTTTTTGTTATCAGTTTTTGAGAATGGAGACAGGACTTATTGGCGTGCGTCAATAATTTGTAGGGTTGTTCTTACAATACCTTGGAAAATAAATAATTCAGTTTATAATCGAACACCTACCAAATAGAGGAAGATCGTCGTCTCCGGTGAGGCGGCTGGATTTCAAATCCAGTTGGGGCTGCCAGCAGTCCCGGGCAGGTTCGACTCCTGTGATCTTCCGCCACTTTTTCTCCTCTTACCTTTGTATCAATACCATTTTTTGTAGTCTGTCTTAATCTATAAAGGTTGCTAGGCATTCACTACCTTTTTTGGCTCGCGGTTTCGCGATAAAGACATGCAGAGCTAAAATGGTTCTTGCTAACCATCCTATCTTTGTGTGCAACATAGTATATTGTTGGTTTTGAAGCTTTTTCCGAATATCCAAATGGAGGTAATGTGATGAGTGAAAATCTTCCTGAAGCACCACAGGGTGAATTTGTTTTATTCCGCAGTGAAGATGGGCAAACTCGCGTCGAGTGCCGCTTTGAATCGGATACGCTGTGGTTATCTCAATCATCAATTGCTGAGCTGTATGGAAAAGATGTTCGTACAATTAACGAGCACCTTGTTAATATTTTCTCTGAAGGGGAACTTGCTCAAAACGCAACCATCCGGAAATTCCGGATAGTTCGATTAGAGAGAAATCGTCAGGTTTCCAGAGAGATAGACCACTATAGTTTACCCGCCATTCTTGCTGTTGGTTACCGTGTCCGTTCTGTTCGTGGTACACAATTTCGCCAGTGGGCAACGCACACACTGGAACAGTATCTGATCAAAGGGTTTGTGATGGATGATGAACGTCTGAAGAATCCGCCTATCGGTCAGTCAGTCGTGCCGGATTATTTTGATGAGATGCTCGAACGTATTCGCGATATTCGCGCCAGTGAACGTCGGGTGTATTTACGAGTGAAAGAGATATTCACCATGGCAGCGGATTACGAGCCTTCCAATAAAGAAACCAATCGTTTTTTTCAAACCATTCAAAAAAAATTACATTTTGCTTGTACCGGCATGACTGCCGCGGAGCTTATAGCTAGCCGGGCAGATGCCAGTCAGCTGGATATGGGTTTAACCAGCTATAAATTTGATGAGGCGCGTAAAACCGATGTCACTACTGCAAAAAACTATCTACGTGAAAATGAACTGAAAGAACTAAATCGTATCGTCAATATGTGGCTCGATTTTGCCGAAGACCAAGCACTGCGCCGTAAGCAGGTTTTTTTACAGGATTGGGACACCAAGCTGGATCAGTTTTTAAGTTTCAATGACCGAGATGTATTGCAAGGCGCTGGTGGAATTAGTAAGAAAGCAGCTGATGAAAAAACTAAAGCGGTATTTAATGTTTTTGCCCAAAAACGCCGCCGGTTAAAAGAAGTCGAGGGGGCAAGGGTGAATATTGCGGTGCTGAAAGATTTGCTGAAAACGAGTAAATAAAAGAAGTCGCTTGCTAGTTTTTGGACAATGTTTTGCTCCCTAATCTTTTATTAGGATAACTAAGGGGTTGAAATGGGTAAGTTACTACACACACAAGCTTATGAATCTTTCAAGCTGCTGGAAGAACAAAAATATGAAACAAGGGCAACTCATATTTTCAATTGTGAACCAAGTTTGGCAGTGTTTTTGTTATGGTGCAACATTGAGGTACTTCTCCGATTAAATAAATATTATGACAAAATTCAAGATCCTTGGCCTGATAACTTATTATTTATCCACGCTAATTGGAGGCCTTTGAAGCATATTAAAGGAATAAATATTGATGCATATAATGCAATATTTGTCGGTCCAAAATCACTCTGGAAAATAAGGAATAAAATAGCGCATACAGGTAAGTTTATCGAAAAGCATGAGGTTGAGTATTTTGTAGAATATGCCAAATTTGTTATTGATTGCCTCAACTCAGGACTTCCTAAAAGGAGCGATTTCTTAACTAAAAAAAAGAATAGTGATGCACAAAAGAATAGAGGGAGGAAATGATTTTTTCTAAAAGCCTACCACTCAAAAACCAATCAGGGGGCATTAATGGGGGCACTGCTATTTATCCAATACAATAAACCCATTTAATATCAATGCCATTAGCTATCAAATACGACTCCAGTGATCCCCTTAAGTTCAATATACACCTCCACTGAGGTCAATTAACTCCTTAAAATTCTATACTCTGCACCCCATTCTTATTTTTCGTTGTAATAGTTATTTTCAATACCGGTGGTCGAACCAATATTTATTAGCGACTTCTCGGTAACTTTGTGTAATTACTCAATAAACATCGACACATCAACACTACCTTCATATTCACTACTAGGGGGAAATTAATAAACCTTCTCTTCAGAAAAAGAGTACAAGTTTTTTTGGTGGGTACTTTTATTTTCTTCATTGCCTTTCTTATTTATCAAATAGCAGGAAAAATGATAATACAAAGCCGGTATTAATTAAAACTCAAGGAAAATATAATTTTTATTCTTTAGATGGAAAAGGGATAGGTTACTCTAATAGCATAGAAATATTATTAAAGGATGAGAATATAGATTGTGAAAATGACGATAAAGATATTTATTACTCTGCTTTTCAGCTACATAATGATTTAACTAAGTCATATTTTTTATCTGTTTGTACACGGAAAGATGTAGGCTATAGTAATTTAATAAATACAAATATAAATACGTTATATTTTAAAATTATCACTACCCTTTATACGAGTTGAAATGTAGAAAATAATATCTACTCTAGTTGTTATACTTATCGTTACGACTGCGTTCATCTGTGGACTATTCACAAATATAAGCACCTATGTAAATGACAATCCTGAGTTAAGTATCAAAGAGTCAGTACTTGATCTTGTTGCATACCCAACAGCTGCGACTTTTCGTAATATTCGCTATTTCCCTTTTAGAGAAATAACAAAAAAAATTTTTTTTTATTGTAGTAAAGTTTATAACTTAGTGGATGATCTACCATATGGTTATAAACGATTTGTTATTAGGACAATAAAATATGCGGATGGAACTTCAAATATTGGTATTCCTGTAGTGGAAAAAATAGAGAATATGTTAACACAAAAAGAATTTGATCAACTTTAGAAAGAACGTTGTGACACTAAAATGAACTCATAGCAAGCTACAATTAAGAATATTTAATCTAAATTGTCGTCATTTAAATCTTTTTTTTCACCATCAAGAAAATCAATTCAACCAACTGAATATACTAATATTTTTTATCTAAAATAGACAAATTTCATCTTGAAATCACCATCCATAGAAACTTAAAAAACATAAAAATAGTCACGACTTCATCTAAATGAAATGTCAAAATGTAACATTGCATCAAGCGTAAATATTTTTGTATAAACATCTGTCGAACTGGATTTTTTATGTCCCAGATATGCTTGGATCACTTTCAAAGGAACACCATTAAAAATGAGGTGCATAGCAAAGCTATGTCGAAAGGTTTTGCATATAATCGGTTCAACAACATAAGAAATACCGTTAACCTCCGCTTGCTCTACGGCAGAGCGTAATCAATTGCGAACCGTATTATCGCTTTGAATCGGCCATATCTGGCTTTGATTTTTTAATCTCATCGTCGCAAAATAGCTTTTCATTAGTTGCACATATTGAGGATCAAACAAAGCCACAACTCGCTTAGGTCGTATTTTGACTTTATTTTTCGTCACACTACTTTTGGGTTCACGTTGCTTTAGCGTGCGTAATACCACAAATGGTGTTTCCTCATCAAGATAGAAACCCTCTTTCGTCAATGCCAATGCTTCATGAATACGTGCTCCCGTATTCCATAAGCTCTCAATTAACGTACGCTGATGTAGATCAGGAATAAATTGCAATATTAATAATTACGTATAATTATAATTAACGGATTGATAATCACAATTTATTCCACCGCTTATTTTCTTCATCATGAAAAAGGTCATTTACCTTTTTTCGACGAGAGAGTATTTCGTTATTATGGCGATAATACTTAAAAAGCGCAATTATCTGAATGTCTATTGATGGCACCCCAAAAAAACAAACACAAGATATAGTGTTAAAAATATTTATTTATACAATATCATCAAAAACAAGCCCAGAAATCCCATTTGCGGAGAATGACGGTAAAGCGCAATAATTAAAAAAAGAACAATTGATTAAAAAACAGGCTTCACAGAACTAATTAGGAGCGGATTTCTAACTAGGCCTAATGTGATTCATTAAATAATGATAAAAATGGCTTAAAATTGGTTATAAGAAGATTTAGCTAAGTTAGGGTATTTTGAAGAAAAATAAGGAAGGATTTACAACCAACAAGGATTTAAGTTAATAAAAGCTTTTTATGTGAAGATAGATAATAATTGTTATCTAGGTCGTACCGGTGATGTAAAAATAACAATTAGTGGTTCAAGATCCAGATAACCACCTGAAATATTTGCATCTATCCAATCATTCTGAGAGATAGTTGACCAAGTTATTTCATAGCCTAGTACAAAAAAGCATCTCTTCAAAAAAGAACCGTAGTGTACGGCCATTTCCTTCTCTAAAAGGATGAAGTAGGTTAAGTTCACAGAATAAATTTGCCAAATCTTTAACTAAATCAGTAAGATTGGTATGATTTGCAAGTTGTGGGATGGTATTAAAAAGCTTTATTGCTTCAGATTCGATCCTTGAAAAAGTACAAAAGCGGGTATTTCCTTTTGAAAGGTCTACTTTCCTAACCTTACCAGTCAATTCGTAAATATCTTGAAAGATGTAAAAATTTTAAATGAGAAAAATTAAATTGAGAAATATCAGATTTATCACTTTGATATGAAAGATATCACTCTGTTGTGAAGGTTATTTCGAGCACCTCAAGAGCTTTAATTTTAGTCTTTATAAGACGCATAGTAGTTAAACCACTCTCTTTTTTATATTTATAAAAAAATTTCCCTTGCATCATGACCTATTAAAAGTGTAATTAATTGTAATAATAAAGAAAGAAAAATCAAAAAATATACAATGAGATATCCCAAAAACATTCTTTTTTATTAATTTCATAAACTCTCAGATAGATAGCTGCTGCTTTGTTGTAAATAATAAATTAGCGTATTTTTCGCTCAGAGGTAATTAGTTTTTCAGGTCAATACCGTCTCGATTCATAAAGGTAGAAGCTCACGTAGACTAAAATCGGACTCATCGCAGCACAGCCATCCATTACATTGACCTTTATTCAGTTTTCGCAAAGTTTTAAATCTTTATATTGTCGTCTATGCAAACTTAGCGAGTTTGAAACCATCTGTAGAAATAATCAACTTTTTAAATAGCATGTGTTCGAATTCAATACGATTATTAATAGTTTTGATTTTTCATTATGTTACGGGCTCCCGGAGCTTGCCTACTTTTATTAAACGCGCTATCACATAGCCATAATCAGCATGTTTATCGGTAATTAAGGATTTGGTTTCCGCTCAGCAGTATAAGGTTTTAATACCCCTTTGAGAAATTCATAGGCGACATAATGGTTACTTTTGGGTGAACAATAACCATCCCATGTGTCTCCGTGTTTATCAATAACTCGGTAAAGATAAAACCATTTTTCGTTAACTTTAACGTAGGTTTTATTAAGTTGCTACGGTGAAATCGCCCGCATGAATTGATGTTTCTTGCGTTATTACGGAGAAGAGGAGCACCTTCAATAAGCCAAGGATAAATCGTCGAGAGATGAATCAAAATGTCGCGCTCGACCAGCATATCACTGGTATGTAGATAACTGGGTGGTGCAAAGTCATAACAACGCAGGTATCAAAAGGTAAAAGGTAATAGTGGGCGCAAAATTTTTCAATTTAAACTCATTTGATGGTCTCGCTTTTTTAAAGTGATTATCACTAACGTTGAGCGCTTCTCACTTAGAGAATTGTTTGCAACAGATCCAACCGTACTTTTATAAGAAGGGATTGTAATTTTACCTTAATTTCGTGTTTATAATTTAACCTATTGATTAAATTTGATAATAAATCATATTTTGTCATTTTTCATGAACCGCTAACGCGTTTTTAGAGTAAAATATTGTGAATACACCAACGGAATGTTGCTATTTATTTTACTTTGTTAATAAATATTAATTTTAGTTTAAATTTTTTTTTTTAGCTTCATTTGAAGCATTAAGTTTCGAAAGTAAATGTCGTTAACTGAATGTTGAAATTTTAAAAAAAAACCAAAAAAATGTATCTAATTGTTTTATTTGGATAAATAATAAATTGTAAATATTGTAAAAAAACTGAACTTACCGTTAATTGGTGTTTTTCATCATTTGATTAAAATGTTTTACTCCTTATAATTGTGCCCCGAAAGCAAGCGACATGAATTAGCTCAGTAAATTAAAATATTCATTATATATATGGTCAAATTAAGATAGAGAACGATAATTATCATGAAAATAAATAATGATAAATTTTCCGTCGATAGTGATTCGGGAAATTTAGTGTCATTATACTGTGGGGTAATAATTAAAAGAATTAGAAAAGAAAAGGGAATTTCAGGTTATGATTTAGCAAAGTGTTTGAATGTCTCTCAACAACAATTATCTCGGTATGAAAGAGGCATTAATAAATTAAGTGTAGATACATTATTTGATATTTTAACAAATCTTGATATAACTTTAGAGCGATTTCTAAAACTTTTGATTAATGAGATTGGAAACTCAGACTCTAATTCTATTGGCGTATTATCCCTAAAAGAAAAAATATCACTAACAGATTCAATTTATTTTTATTAAAAAAGGATATTTTTATTTATCCTTTTTAAATCCTTACTATATGAAAATATAGAAAACAAACTTTAATTATGTGAGATTAATATGAAAAAAATTATTTTAGCCACTCTAATTTCTGGTGCTATGTGTTCTTCAGCTTTAGCCGTAGATGCAGGCACTGGCACAGTGACATTCTCTGGTTCAATCATTAATGCACCTTGCTCAATTGCACCAGGTGAAGAGAATCAAGAAGTATCTCTAGGCCAAGTATCTAATGTTACTTTAGATAACGGTGGGGAATCATCTGCTCAACCTTTCCAAATTAAATTAGAAGGATGTAATTTAGAAAATAGTAATGAGGTTACAGTTACTTTTAAAGGAACTGAAGCAGGTTCCAATACTGGATATTTGCAAATTACTGGTGATGCATCTGGAGCGGCTGTGAAAATCATGAACTCATCAGGTAATCAAATTAAAGTGAACGCAGGCGCAAAACAAAACTATGTGGAAGGAAATAACACTTTAAAATTCCAAGCATCATTAATTGGTCTTAAATTAAAAGATACAGAAAATAACCCTGTCCCTGTTACTCCGGGTAAATTCCAAGCAGTAACGAACTTTACATTAGCATATAATTAATAAATTTATTTTTGTGCTATTAAAGTCAGTGAGACATTCACTCTCACTGACTATATTATAAAGGCTATAATATGAAATTAAATATTAGTTCGATTTTTCTTTTATTATATGGAGGGATATTTTTTTTTGCTGCAAACACTATCGCACAAGAGTCCGCGCATTTTACTATGCAAGGGAGTATTGTTGATACCGCATGTGCTATTGACATTGATTCTTATAACCAATCAATTGATTTAGGTGTTTTGCCAATATCCTTATTTCGTAATCAAGGACAAGGTCAGCCTCAACATTTTTATATTAGATTAATAGGCTGTCAACTGACTTCTTATGAAGGAGAGTATTGGAAAACATTTGAAATATCTTTTGATGGCCCTACTAATGATGATTTTTTTGTTTTATCTGGTTCAGCTAAAGGTCTTGCTTTATCATTATTTGATATGAATGGAAATGCAATTTTTCCAGGTAAAAATCTGAAGAAACAAAAAATACAAGTTGGAAATAATACTTTAAATTATCAGTTACGTTTGGTTGCAGATAATACACCATTACGCGTTGGGAATTATCAAACAGCAATTAGATTTAAACTTAATTACTACTAAAATAAAAACAACAATAATAATAATTTTAAATGCGTTGAGGGGTTTCTTATGTCTTCATTATTTATACATTCACCTAGTTCAAAATGGTTCAGCATTATGATTGGGTTAACTTTAAGTGGTATTTCACTAGTTGCTAATAGTGCTGCTGATATTGAATTTAATACGGATGTTTTAGATTTAGAAGACAAAAATAACATTGATTTAAATCAATTTTCTCGAGCTGGTTATATTATGCCTGGGAAATATAGTTTTAATTTAAAAGTAAATGGTCAGCAATTAGCAGAAGTTAAAGTTCCTTACTATATTCCAGAGAATGATGCGGAAGGTAGTGAGCCATGTTTATCTCTAGAGATAGTTAATTTATTAGGTTTAACACCTGATGCAATCAAAAAATTAACATGGTGGCATGATGGAGAATGTCTAAAGCAAGAAAGTTTACCCGGATTGTTATTTAATGGTGAGTTAGCAACATCATCACTTGATATTAGTATACCGCAAGCATATATGGAATATTCATCCCCTAATTGGGATCCCCCATCACGCTGGGATAACGGTATTTCTGCCTTATTTATTGATTATAATATTAATGGAAATACAACTCATTCCTATAATGGTAGCCCTGATACATCATCCATCAATAGTAACGGAGTTACAGGGGTAAACTTAGGAGCTTGGCGTTTTAGAGCGGATTGGCAAAGTCGTTATAACCGTACCTCTGGGATACAAGAAAGTACACAGAAAGAATTCACATGGAGTCGATTTTATGCATATAGAGCTCTACCTAGTTTAAAGGCGAAGTTAACACTCGGTGAAGATTATCTAACTTCAGGTATTTTTGATGGATTCCGTTTTATTGGCGCTAGTCTTAAATCAGAACTTAGTATGATACCGCCGAATTTGCGTGGTTATGCACCGGAAATTACTGGAATAGCTAAAACGAATGCTACTGTTGTTATAACTCAGCAAGGTCGTGTACTGTATGAAACTCAGGTTGCCGCTGGACCGTTTCGAATTCAAAGCTTGAGTGATTCAATTAGTGGGACTCTTGATGTAACAGTTAAAGAGCAAGATGGTTCAGTTCAAGAATTTCAAGTTGATACAGCCAACCTTCCATATTTAACTAGACCTGGGCAACTTCAGTATAAATTAGCATTTGGACAACCGACTAATATAGACCGTCATAGTGAAGGAGAAAATTTCATATCAGGTGAATTTTCTTGGGGTATAAATAATGGTTGGTCTTTGTTTGGTGGTAACTTAAATAGTAAGAACTATAATGCTTTATCAGCGGGTATTGGACGGGATTTATTATCTTTTGGTGCTATTTCTTTTGATATAACCCAATCTTTAGCTCGTTTACATGGAGAACGTACGTTAACTGGTAGCTCATATCGAGTTAACTACTCAAAACGTTTTGAACAATATGATAGCCAAATACAATTTGCCGGTTATCGTTTTTCTGAGCGTGATTATATGAGTATGAGTGATTTTCTTGATGCGAAAAAATCTGGGGTTCGTTATAGCGGCGCTAAAGAGCTTTACACTGTATCATTAAATAAAAATTTTCAAAGTACAAATATGTCCTTATATTTTAACTACAATCATCAAACATATTGGAATAGATCAGATGATGATTATTACAGTTTAATGATATCCAAATATATGGACGTAGGTGATATTAAGAATATGAGTGTTAATCTCTCACTGAACCGTAATTTCCGTAATGGAATTAAAGATGATAATGCATATTTATCTTTATCTTTTCCATTAAGTAATGGGGCTAATATAGGATACTCAATGAATGCTGATCGTAACAATCTAACTAATAGAATATCTTATTTCGATCGGTTAGATGATAAAACCAGTTACCAAATTAGTGCAGGAACAAACCGAAAAGGCGGATCAGGTAGCGCCTTCGTTTCACATCAAGGTGATAGTGCACGATGGTCTGTTAATGCGAGTCACATGAACAATCAATATAGCTCTCTTGGTGTATCTTCATCTGGCGGATTTACTATTACTCCTGAAGGTGCTGCAATGCATCGGATTAGCAATATGGGAGGAGCCCGTTTGTTAGTTGACACTGACGGTATTGAAAATGTACCTATTAAAGGTATTGGTTCACTCGTAAAATCAAATATGTTCGGAAAATCTATTATTCCAGATATTAGCAGCTATTATCGCAATAAAGCTTATATCGATGTGAATCAATTACCTGATGATGTTGATGCTCAACAATCCGTAGTTCAGGCAACGTTAACAGAAGGTGCAGTTGGATATCGCTCATTTTCGGTAATTTCTGGTCAAAAGGTCATGGCGATACTGACTTTGAGTAATGGGGAATTTCCACCCTTAGGTGCTCAAGTAACAAATAGTAAAAATCAAAATGTGGGAGTTGTTGGGGAATCAGGTAATACTTATATCAGTGGTGTCCACCCTTCTGAAACAATGTCAGTTGCATGGGGAAAAAATACGACATGTGAAATCACATTCCCTAATCAATTACAAGGTATGCAGAACACGCTAGATAATTTATTGCTTCCTTGTAAAAAAAAGCTTAATGAAACTAGACTTAATAAATGAGTTGATGCGTCCTGCTAGTTTAAAATAAAACAATCTTATGGTTATAAAAAATTTGTAAGGCTATGATGAAATGAATATTAAATTTAATTTACTAGTTATTATTTTGGGATTTATATCCCTAACTGAAATTTCGAATGCTGCAGTATCTATGGATAGAACTCGGATAATATTTGACGGTGAGAATAAATCGACCTCTTTAAATATCATTAATAATAATCAAAAGTCACCTTACCTTGCTCAAGGATGGATTGAAGACGAACATGGAAAAAAAATAACATCACCATTAGTTGTATTACCACCTGTGCAACGATTAGAGCCAGGAAAATCAAGTCAAATTAAAATTGAATCGTTGCCAGCAATAAGTAATATGCCACAGGATAGAGAATCGTTATTTTATTTTAATATGCGAGAAATTCCGCCAAAAAGCGATAAAGAAAATACATTACAAATTGCATTACAAACTAAAGTAAAATTGTTTTATCGCCCTGAGAAAATTGCTCCTGTCAAAAATAGTTCACCATGGCAAGAAAAATTAAAGCTAGAAAAAAAAGGCTCAGTTGTGTTTATTAAAAACCCAACACCTTATTATATTACGATTATTAATGCAGGAGCGAATAAAAATAGTGATCCGAAAAAATTCGCCCCCATTATGATAGCTCCATTTAGTGAAGAAAATCTTGGGATGACAGATAGCCAATTAGGAAATTCTCCAGTGATTACTTATATTAACGATTATGGTGGACGCCCCGAATTAACATTTAACTGCCAAAGTACAATTTGTTCTGTTGTAACAAATTAACGAATTAGCTACTTACGTTAAATGGAGACGTATTTATGAGGAATACACTAGCATATCGATTTCATCAATTTTTGTTAGTTTGTATAGTGTGTATTACAGGAGGAGAAGGCGCAATTGCAGCGGTTAATAGCAATATATTAAAACCATTAGATAGTTGGCAAATTGACGGTCAACATGGGGTTATCTATGTATCAGGCTCATTGACTGAGAACCCTTGTAGCTTAGCGATGATATCAAGTAATCAGTCAGTATCGCTAGGGAATATTTCTCGTGCTGAATTGAATAACTCTACCGGTTCTAGGAGTCCAGTCCCATTCCAAATAGAATTATTAGATTGTTTAGAGGTACATACTGAGTTAAAAGATATTCAAACAGGTAATCAAATATGGAGTAGTACACAACCTGGGGTCAAAGTGCGATTTATCGCTGTCGCAGTACCATCTTTTACAGATGTTATTAGTGTCAATGGTGCTCAGGGATTAGGATTACGGATAACTAATTCTGAAGGTCAAATTTTACCAATAGGAAAAAACAGTAAGCCGATGCTAATTGCTTCAGGGCAAAATATTTTAACCTATTATGTTAGTACTGTCAGAACATCAGGTGCGCTAATTGCTGGTTCTTTTTCAGCTTTAGTGGCTTTTGAAATGTTATATGATTAACATGAAAAGACAAAAAATGATGAGATTTTCGATTAATCGAAATAAAGTGCTTAAATTACTTGTAACCTACTCCCTTCCAATTATTTATTTATTTAACAATAGTGTGAGTTTGGCTGAAGTATTTACACTTAATTTAAAAATTGAGGTGGTTCAAAAAAGCTGCAATGTATATGGTGATTTAGGACCGAACCAACCGATTGAAGTTAAATTTGGAGAAATGAATCTGAATGGATTTACTTCTGCTCGATATAGGCAAGACATTAATTATCATTTAGATTGTGGTGATGCGTCTTCAAACAATCCAAATTTAAAATTAATATTTGAGAGTGATATAACCGATTTTGATCCTACTTTGGTGAAAACATCTAACTCTAATTTAGGTTTAAAAATATTTTTTGATAATCAGTTATTATCACCGAAAGAATACCGTGAGTTTAGTTATTCACAGAAACCCTTGTTGAGTGTGTTACCAGTCTTAAATACAGAAAATAAAATAGAGTTAGGGCCATTTACTTCAACAGGAGTATTAAAAATTGAATACCAATAGAGATTTAATCAATAGTTTATTAAAAATAGGAAATTTATTTTTAGGTAAATTTAAAATTTATAAAATACTATTTTCTTTCATGATGATTACAAATCCTAGCTATGCTGAATGGGTGACAATGAATCAGTGGCCTACAGTAACATCAACTACTTTTGGAAGCGTGGTGTCGAGAGGCTCAGTTATTGTTGATGGAGAAGGAGGGATACAGCAGGTTGCTAAATTCGGTACATATGGAACATATGATCTTTCTCATGTAAATAACCCGTATAAAGAATTTTCGATGTATCAGTATGAATCAGGGACTACTGCGTTAAGATATGGAGGCAGTGGTATAATATCATCAATATCTGGTGGTTCTAAATGCTATATTTACCCTATAGTTTTTGCAGGTGGAACCTTTGCAAGTGATATGACTGGAATGAAGTCATCTTCCTCTCCTTCGGGCTATGCATTAAGCTGGCTTGGTACAGAATCAGTCCATGTCGTGGAAAAACCATGTTCTACTCTTACAGTGGATAGTAACGAAATAAGTCTGTTTAATTCAATTGTAACTATTCCATCGTTTTATTTGGCTCGCAGCTGGGCAAGTTCATCTGCAGCTGATGAGTGGGCGCGTCTTTGGAGACCTTCTTCATATAATCTTCCTGTTTTTTCATATGGTTTCCCTGTAAAAATGGGATATGCGTTAATTGCTTGCACACAGCCTTGGACGAGTATAAGTGGGAGTCGTTCATACTGCAGTCAGACAAGTTTAAAATGGGGAGCTAGCTCCAATAATGGTGAAATTATTGTTGATCCTGTTCAGTGTTCTTTGTCAGGTGATACATTACTTGATTTTAAGAAGGTATCTCCTTCTGATTATCATAATGTCACAGCTAATTCCAATCTCAGCATATCCTGTACAAAAGAAGCCACAGTCAAGTTGACCGTTTTGGGGGATGGTAAAATTGATTTAGGGCCATTTAACGTAAAAATTGCATTTGATAATGATAGTTCAAGTGTGACAAAACTTGTAAATATGAACCTGGATACTAAAATTATGGGTACGATTTTATCTGCGAAAGAAAATATAGAGCCAGGCGTATATCAGAACTCAATTGTCATTGTCGCAAATATCGAGTGAATCGAGGCGTGTTGCAAATAATACTCTAAGTGAGAAATACTCAACGTTAGTGATTATCACTTTAGGAAAAGCGATGCCACCAAATAAAAATATTTTACACACGCCAGTGATATACTGACCGAGCACGGCATTTTGTGGTTCATCGCTAGACGATGATAGTGCCCAATCTAGTTTTCCTTGCTTAAAAGATAATACAAGTGGACGACCTTTTTCGGTGCAATAGACCTGCAATGCGAGCATCATTTCAGGTCTTATCGCAATCAAATCTTCAAGCATAATATTGACAAAGTCATTCCATCAAATTCTGTTTGAAATGTCTCATCAAGTGGCTTCCAGTTACGATCCATAACCTCATTAGTGCTGAGCAAAAATCGCGTTAGTTTATTATTCAAATAAATTAGAGATTAATAACAAACCATTTATTTGTCATGCTCATGATTATACGGAACTAGATATTGACAATAAGAGAATAATTTTAAATTTAGATATTGATATCATCAAGGAGGATAAGGGTAAATCTGAAATAATTTTCAATGGAATCATTAAAGATGGAAAGAAAAATTACATCATTTCGAGAAGAGTTTTTTTAATTAGCGAAGAAACGCAGTTTAATAACACTGGAAAATATTCGGTATTCAAAGAGGAGCTGTACTCAACCGATAATTTACCTAGCGAGCTATTTTATAAGTATGTATTTATTCGACTTTCTGATGCCTCATTTTATGTAAAAAGACAAAATATAAATGACAATTCATTTCTTATAAAAATATTAAATAGGCCTTACATTATATGTGTTGTGAAATAAAAATTTGAGCGTGATGATGTAAGCGTCAGGGATGTAACGGTATCAACCAAAATCCAGCTATTTTAAGCTGGATTCCCACATCCCTAAACAAAAAATACGACTAAATAAACGTGGCGATTAACCAAGCATTACCTTTATCGTCTCCAGGTTCTGCACCTGAGCCTGAAAGTTGACTTTCAATACGAATATTTTTGACTTTATCAATCGTCGTTTCAAAGGTTTTGCCTCGTTGATTTGTTTGCTCATCAACAAGCGAGACATCAGAGTAAATCGTATTATCGCCTGATTTTAGCGGGACGCATTTTTTTGGATCGCTGTCAGCGACATAATCTAATGTTAGTTTCACTTTAACGGATTGAGCGCGTTCACAAATGTAAGTAACGGTGCGTGTTTCTTTACTGTTGAACCCAAATGCATCCAGTGTTTTATGGTCAATATTTAAATTGTCAATATTGGAACGACAATTTGATGGGAAATTCTTAAGCAGATTGCCGGAACTCTGGATACCAATATTAAAAATGACATGAATTTAGTACTGCCACTGCAAAAAGAAAATCAGGTTTGGTAAACAGATAAGATTAACGTAATAGTATATCGAGGGTGGTCTGGGCCACCCGTAATTTTTACATCTATCTGTTGAATCCACAGTCAGAAGCAGATACAGCAAATGATTCACTAATGGCGGATAACTGTGAAAGGTGCAGTTAAAATCGCTTTGTATTCGTGGTTCATAACAGATTTTAGTTGCGGAGATTTTTTAGCTAAAAATCAGTCTTAGAAAAACCAGTCATATCATCTAATTCCATTTCTCGACCTAATGCCGTCATGGGATGGACAATTATCAGACCTCGTACAGATTTCTTCAGTTTGCCAAGATCAGCTTGTTCTTTCTTAGTGATAGCACGCTTGAATGGCATATCCATCAACTTTTGCGCTTCTTTGCTGAGTTTCTTACTACGTTTTTCTTTCTGGTGAGCAATTTCGGCTTCCAGTGTCGCTTTTTCTTTTTCAAGTTCAGCGTACTTTTCAGCTTGGGTCGACAGTTGCAGACTTGCCATCTGGTGACGAATAAGATCTAAGCGATCGCTCAGAAGTTTGATCTGTGTTTTTTCGATTTCTTTCATTATTAATTAACCGTGAATAAATTTCTTGTCAGCAAGTATACACCATTCTGTCTGGGAGGGTGAAAGGGATACAATGTGTCTCTATCTCTGACTCACATGGGGGGGACCACATGAAAATTGGATGTCGTAAAGTGAATAGTGGCATTGTCAGCATGCGCGGTAGGATGCTATTTATCATTTTTTTTAGCCCATTAGACCGACACGCTTTGTTTTTAAATCAATAAAACAATCCCTTCTTTTACTTATCTAGATTATTTTGCGCAAATCATACCCATAAAACGGGTTTTTTATATCCTGTTGATTATTAGTTATTTTATTGAGGTTTTGCTTGTTTTTAACACTTCCGATTACTCCATATGTGGGTTTTTTGAGTTGAAATTGCGATTTTTGTTACTGTATGTGAGTAGTTGTTAAAAAGGATTAATTTTAGATGAATGTATTATTTTTATTTGAATAATAGATTAAAAAACTAGTTAATTAATGTCAGATATTTATTTTTAAAAATGAATCAGAGGATTAGTTATATAATTAGCTGTTATGTAAGTGAAATAACCTAATTGTAAGAAATGTAAATATAATTATTTCTATGAAGTGTTATGTTTCTATTATTTGATATTTAAAAATAGCACTCTTATAATTTTAATCATTCAGCGAGAAATTAAATATTTCAATTAAATTTTTATTAATTTGAGATTTGAATTTTTATTATGAATAAAAATAAATTAAGTGCTTCTAAATATGAGGGGAGAGATAATTTATTATCTTTTTATTGTGGTTTGATTATAAGGAAAATACGCAAAGAAAATGGTATTTCTGCACATGAGTTAGCAAAAAAGATAAATATCTCACAGCAGCAAATGTCACGTTATGAGCTTGGAATAACTAAATTTAGTCTTGATATGTTATTTAATATTAGTGTGGCTCTTGATATACCTTTTGAGAGAATAATTAAATTCATCATTCTAGAATTACAGAAATCGCCTTCAGATGATGCGACTGAATTGAAAAACAAAATATCTGCATCTGATACTGTTTATTTTTATTAATTTATTTTAATAAATTATTTTATCTATGTTTATTACATGAGGATAATATGAAAAAAACTATTCTATCAACACTCATTTTTAGTGCAATGAGTACATCAGCTATGGCCGTTGATGCTGGTAGTGGGACTGTGATTTTTTCTGGTTCTATTATTGAAGCACCATGCTCAATTGCCCCTGGTGAGGAAAATCAAGAAGTTCCATTGGGTCAAGTGTCGAATATGACATTAGATAATGGTGGTGAATCATCCGCGCAACCATTCCAAATTAAATTAGAAGGTTGTAATCTAAAAGGTGATAACCAAGTCGCAGTCACTTTCAAAGGAACAGAAGCAGGAAAAAATACAGGCTATATACAAATTACGGGCGATGCAAGCGGTGCTGCAGTAAAGATAATGAATGCATCAGGTTCTCATATTAAAATTAACTCTAGTGCCAAACAGAACTATGTTGAAGGAAGTAATACGTTGAGGTTTCAAGCATCACTTATTGGCGTTCAGCAAGTTGATGCGCAGAGTAAAATTATTCCTGTAAAACCAGGGAAATTCCAAGCAATGACTAATTTTACGTTAGCATATAATTAAAAGTAGAAAATATTATTTCACCGCGAGTTAATGAAACTCGTGGTGTATAGATTAAAATGATTATTATCAATTAATAGAAACTCTAGCTTTTTTAACTCTATATGATGGGGTTTTTATTTTGTTGTCGCGAATTAATGAAATGAGATTAAAGTGGTTAACTGTATCCATTGGAATCACCATGAGTTGTATTTCGTTAGTCGTTAGCGCAAATAACCATGTTGAATTTAATACGGAAGCATTAGATTTAGAAGATAGAGATAATATCGATTTAAATCAGTTTTCGCGTGCGGGTTATATTATGCCAGGAGTTTATAACTTTGCATTGAAAGTCAATAATGAAAAAATATCTGATGTTGAAGTACCTTATTATGCAGATCAGCTGAATTCAGAAGAAAGCCAGCCTTGTCTATCCCCGAAATTGGTTAACCAGCTAGGTCTTACTGCTGAATCCCAGAAAAAAATCACATGGTGGCATAACGGACAATGCCTTAATGAGAATAGCCTACCTGGGGTATTGCTGCGCGGTGATTTAGCAACCTCATCGTTATATGTCAGTATTCCTCATGCCTATCTGGAATATACATCAGAAAATTGGGATCCACCTTCCCGTTGGGATAACGGAATATCGGCATTACTCATTGATTACTCACTGAATGCCAATACTGTGCGTGACTATAATCACGGCGGGGACTCTTCATCAGTAAATAGTCATGGTGTTGTGGGGATTAATTTAGGTGCTTGGCGGCATAGGGCGGATTGGCAGGGCAATTATGATCATACGGGAGGAAAGCAAGGGAGTGATCAAACTGATTTCACATGGAATCGTATTTATGCTTACCGAGCCTTGCCATCATTAAAGGCTAAACTCGCGTTGGGTGAGGATTATTTAACCTCAAATATTTTTGATGGTTTTCGATTCATTGGCGCAAGTCTGCAATCTGAATTAAACATGATCCCGCCAAATATGCGGGGGTATGCGCCTGAAATTACGGGGATAGCAAAAAGTAATGCAACAGTGATGATCATGCAGCAAGGACGCGTGTTATATGAAACACAAGTTGCTTCAGGACCTTTTCGAATTCAAAACTTAAGTGATGCTATTACAGGGACATTAAATGTCACGGTGAAAGAGCAAGATGGATCTATTCAAGAGTTTCAAGTTGATACAGCCAATTTGCCATACCTGACAAGACCAGGACAAATTCAATATAAGTTTGCGTTAGGGCAGCCAACAAATATGGACCATCGGCATGAAGGGGAAAAATTCATTATGGGCGAATTTTCCTGGGGTGTCAGCAATGGGTGGTCTTTAATTGGCGGTAGTTTGAATAGCCAAAAATATCATGCAGTATCAACGGGGATTGGTCGAGATTTATTCGCATTTGGTGCGCTTTCATTGGATATCACCCAATCATTTTCCCGTGTTTCTAATGAGGGGTTATTGAGTGGGAACTCATACCGTATTAACTATTCCAAACGTTTTGACGAGTTTAATAGCCAAATACAGTTTGCGGGTTATCGATTTTCAGACCGGCACTACATGAGCATGAGTGATTTCTTAAATACAGAAAAAACAGGAATTCGTAATGATGACAGTAAGGAGCTCTATACCCTATCAGTAAATAAAAATTTTAATGATATAGGCTTGTCATTGTATATAAATTATAACCATCAAGCTTATTGGAATAGAGACAATAATGATTATTACAGTTTAATGCTATCGAAATATATGGATATTGGCACAATAAAAAATATGAGTGCCAGCGTATCTGCAAATCGTAGTGGTTATAATGGAACTCAAGATGACAGCATTTATTTATCATTGTCTTTTCCATTAAATAATGGCGGCAATATCGGTTATTCAATGAATACAAGTCGATATGATACGACTAATCGAATTTTTTATTATGACCGTCTCAATGAGAAGACAAGCTACCAAGTTAGTGCGGAAACGAATCAAAATGGCGAAACAGCGAGCGCGTTTATTTCTCATCAAGGAGATAATGCGCGTTGGTCAATGAATGCGAGTCATATGAATAATCAATATAGCGCACTTGGTTTATCCGCTGCGGGAGGTTTCACCTTTACGGAAAAAGGGGCTGACATTCATCGAATGAATAATCTTGGTGGAGCTCGTTTATTGATTGATACGGACAGTGTTCCCAATATAGCGATTCGTGGGGCGGGTGTACCTATAAAGTCAAATCAATTTGGTAGTGCAGTGATTCCAGATATCAGTAGTTACTATCGCCATAAGGCTCAGATAGATTTAAATAAACTGCCTGATGATATTGATGTTCAACAGTCAGTGATTCAGGCAACTTTGACGGAAGGTGCTGTCGGATACCGTTCATTTTCGATTATTTCAGGTCAGAAAATGATGGCGATTATTGTTCTCAATGATGGATCTTACCCACCATTGGGCGCTCAGGTTTTCAATCATAAAAAGCAAAGCGTTGGGATTGTTGGTGACTTAGGCGCTACTTATATTCGCGGTGTGAATGCTTCAGAGGAAATGGAAGTTACATGGGGTAAAAATAGGTCATGTAAAATTACATTTCCTTCTGAACTAGCCATTCAAAATGATGTATTACTTCCTTGTAACTTGTGACGTTAAATTAATAGAGATGGTTTTGAAATGAAACTTAAAAGTATATTAATACTGGGTTTTTTGGGATCCTTAATGGTAAATGAAACGTCATCTGCGGCGATTTCCTTAGATAGAACAAGAGTTATATTTGATGGAGAAAATAAAGCGGTTTCTTTAAGCATTAATAATAATCACAAACAGCTTCCTTATCTTGCTCAAGGTTGGATTGAAAATGAAGAGGAGCAAAAAATTCAATCCCCTTTGATTGTACTACCGCCAGTGCAAAGATTAGAGCCAGAAAAAGCCAGTCAAATAAAAATTGAGTCTTTACCTAATATAAAGAATTTACCGCAGGATAGAGAGTCTTTATTCTATTTTAATTTGCGAGAGATTCCACCAAAGAGTGATAAGGAAAATATATTACAGATTACCTTGCAAACAAAGATAAAATTATTTTATCGACCAGAGTCAATCTCACCCCAAAAAAATAGCGCCCCATGGCAGGAAAAAATGCAACTTGAAAAAAGAGGGAATTTTATTTTTGCGAAAAACCCTACGCCATATTACATCACAATCATTAACGCTGGGGCGCATGGAAATACGGATGCAAAAGAATTTAATCCAATTATGGTTTCACCTTTTGGTGAATCAGAGATTGGAATCTCGGGGGAGCAGTTAGGTCAAAATCCAGTCATTACCTATATTAATGACTACGGTGGACGTCAAAAATTAAATTTTAATTGTAGTCATAAAGTCTGTTCTATCACAACACATTGATTAAATGAAAATATACAGGTGATAATGTGATTTCTAAAAATAAAAGCAGTCATTTTTTTAAAGTGACTGTATTTTTCGTATTATTTATAATTAGCCAAAAACTGTATGCCAACCCATTAAATCAAAATAGTATATATAGTCAAAGCGTATATCATCCACTTGTTAGCTCTGCATATAATATAAAACCAAGAACACTTTCTGCCTATTTTTTATATATTCCTGATGCTATCAAAAATAGTGATGTGAGGGAGTGTAATATTCGGGTAATTGTGAGAGCTAAGAGTGATACGTCAGCCCCCGGGTTGAGCATGGCAATTACTGGTAATTATATATTATACGGGTTTAGTCAAATCCCCAGACTAGGATTTCATAAGAGTTTGAATGTAACACGGCAATCTTCTCAACATTGTAATGACGTTTTACCTCAATTTGGCGTGACCTACGGAGATTTATTCGGTTACAACAACATCAATGTGTCTGATAACAAAGCATGGCGTGGAGGTGCGGCTGGCGTATGTCTTCAAATATTTGTTAATGAGGTTGATGTAGGAACAACGTGTTCTACCGATGTTGCAGAAATACCAACACTACCGTCTTGTAATGTATCACTCCCCTTATCGATATCTCATGGTGATGTGGATACAAATAATATAAATGGGCATGTTGCTAATATTAATGGGAATATCACATGTACTGGTGATATGAATGCCACATTTCAATTTATACCTCAAAATGAAATTGACTTATCTCTAGGCGTAAAAAGTAAATTGGATGTTTGTCTTTCAGGAAAATGTATGTCGAATAACTTAATTCAAGCAAAAATTCAAAAAAATACAAACTTAACATTTTCAGTAAATTCAACATTATCAGCGATGGGTAATCCGGAACCAGGTTCAAGAATTGGCAATGCAATTCTTTCTATCGTGATTAATTAATAGTGATTTCTTATTTAATACTTTTTTGGGTATTTATTTTGGAGTTTGAATAATTATGGTGTCTGATATTGAAAGAATAATAAAATGGTGTTTGTTTTTTTTAGCGTTCAATGTTTTTTTCTTTAATCATTTTTGTATTGCAGAAACCTATACGTTAGCGATTAAAGTCAATGTGATTGAAAGAACATGCGACGTGTATGGGGGAAATGGACCCGGTCATCCTATTGAGGTTTCATTTGGCGAGATAAATGTGAGCGAGTTTACGAATGAAAGATATACCAAAAATATTGCTTATTATTTTGATTGTGGCTCTAAATCGCCCAGTAATTCAAATTTTAAACTAAAATTTGAGAGTTCAAGTGCAGAATTTAATACTGATTTAGTCAGGACATCTAATGTAAATTTAGGTCTGAAAATTCAAGCGGACAATAAAATATTATCACCCGGAGAATATCGTAATTTCACGTACAATAAAAAACCATTACTTACCGTTTCGCCTGTTTTAAATACAGCCAAGAAGATTGATTTGGGTTTGTTTACTTCAACGGGTGTGTTGAAAATTGAATACCAATAGGTGGTTTTGTCATGACATCTAAAGTAAAGAAAAAATGAAAAACTAATCCCCTTTAAGGGGATTAGCGAAGTGATTAAAAATAATACTGATAATGTGATTTTTAATTGTATAAAACGAGTAGAAAATTATTGATCTTATACGGGTAAAACATCTTATAGTGGGTGCTAAAAATAATCTTGGTTCTTAGCTACCGACTAGTGGGAGCTCTGAAATAGACCAAGGATGACTAATAGAATGCACTAACAACAGTGACATAGGATGAATATTCTCCACCGCTAACATTCGAGCCTTTTAATGTAGATAAGAGCTTAACAACCCCATTTTTTCCACTCATTTTGATATTTTGCCCCCCACTACTTGGGCAAGAGGTACCAGAAAGAAAGCATAGTTCAGAGGTTAAACCATTTCCCATAGCGAGAGTTATGCCTGAACTATTAGGTGTTCCACCTAATAAAGAAAATGAAACTGTTGCTGATTTATTGCATTGATAATCTATTGAAATATCTTTTTTATTTCCATTAATCTCTTTTGAGTTTACAACACCATAATCTAAAGTTAGCGGGACATTGACATTACAAACTGCAGGCTCAGGTGGTACTGTTGAGATCGAGGAACCATTACATCCTATATTTTGGTTGTCAACATAGATACATAAGTTTGCAATGCCTGGATTACCTGTATACAGCTGCGTTTTGTAGTTCCAATTTGAGCCATACCCATATTTAGTCCCTAACTCCATCACAGCCTTACGGCAGTCACTAAATGTGGCTCTAAAGTCAGCAAGATAACTCCGGGAATTACCTGAAGTAATAGAGTTTGAGCTCTGGGTAAAACCAACTAGTCCACCATTTCCATAAAACTGCCCAAGCGAGGAACTAACCGTAATTCTGATCTCACAGGATGAGCTTTTATCGTAGACAGCCCCTGATTGAAAATCAGAAATCAAGGGATAACCTTGTCTAATTCCGCCATTTTTTATTCTATTGCACGCGGGCATATTTCCCCACGGTGCACCATATTGGGGGTAGGTTATGCACCAATTATTCAATTCATATGTAGACATTGAATAACAATAAACATTTCCAGCGTATTGCCCACAAGGCCAACCATTATATTCACTATTGTAAGGACCTGCTGCCCACATTTGTCCCTCAATACCATACAGTGAATTAGAGGAAATTGTTGTTGCAGAATAGGATAAAAATGATGTGAGAAATAATGAAAGAATAATTAATATTCTCATTGAGAGTTCCTTTAAAATCTATGATTAGATGATCTTTACTGACGTAAAACTGTTATTTTGATGTGTGGAGTAAAGATACAAACCTTATTCATATATCAATGAATAGGTCAGCGTTGCTGTAAAAAAACCAGGCGTGATCGACGCCATTGTCATCCCCTCAGCTGCCTGTAAATAAGCCCTTATTCTAATGTTCATATCACCATCAGTTATTGGTAAGACGGGCGTTACTTGGTAATTATTGATGGGTAATACCATACCACTCGGCGTTTCGAGACCCACTGTAATTCCACTAGCTTCACTATCTGCATCGACATTCAATAAACCATTGGCGGTTGTCGATGCGCCGCTAAATTTTACTGAGATGGTGTTTCCCAAGGATGTATCGCAGTCCATTAAATGAAATAGGATGTCTTCACGGCTGTATATGCGTTGCCCATTAGCTAAATCTTTCGCATTAATATTGCTCCCAAAATCGGCAGCGATATTTTCAGAGAGAGGGTCGACCGTACAAGGTAAGGCGATCAGTGTTCCACTGTATTGAATATCATTACTGTTCGCCGCCTGAGCGGTGAATGAACACAGTAAGAGACCCGTACTTACCAACATAAACTGCGTGATTTTTTTCATGGATAATTTATCTCCACGCTTGCGGTGGCTGTCATATCCCCCTCATATAATGTGACAGCAGGATCGGAGTCTCTTACGGGCACTGCAGACAGTGGTAGCATTGTTACGCCATTATCTGACATCGTAATGGCTAGACCGTTATTGATTGGCATGAGTTTTCCTTGATTGTATAGCCGGATCCCTAATCCTGATTGGTTCGCTTGTAGGGCATTTTCATCAAAGTCTGCTGGCATTCCTCTGTATTCGAGATACAACGCCACACTGTTGCCAAGTCCTATGCCGCAACTCAGTGTTAACGTAAAGTCTTGTTGGTAATTCACGCCATTAATTTTGTTAATTCCTATTTCTCCAAATGGTATTTTAATTGGCTGGTCTGGACCATCCGGGCCGCTCACGTCGCACGGCGGATTTTGAATTAAGTTCGCAGTAAAATTGACATCAATAGCTTGAGCATTCATGGATAACAGGCCGCTCAGAAAAATAATGACAACGGAGATCTTTGCTTGTTGTGCCATCATTATTGATACTCCACGCTCAATGTCGCTGATGCGCTCATCTGCCCGTCATTAATTCCGCCGACATCGCTGCCAATCGGGATCACGCTTAGAGCTGGTTTTGTCTGATAATGAAAGTTTTGCCAGGTTCCCAAATTCAAATTACCGTTGTTAGCCATTAATCGTAAACCTAGATTCTTATCGGATGTGGAGAGGACATTGGCCGCTTGCCCACTCATCCGTGGTCCATCAAATTTTAATTTCAAGGCGGGATTTTCATCGGCATTGTCACACCGTAATGAATAGTTAATGTCCGTTTTTTTATAACTACTGCCGTCAATCTTTTTGATAATCACGTCGCCTAGATCAACATTGATAGGTTGTCCTATGCCATCATTACCGTAGATATCGCAAGTCCTCTCAACGACTGTGATTTTGACGGTTAAAGAATGCGCCTCAGCGTTAGCTGCACTTGAAAATAACGTTGAGCTACACATCAAAAGGCTTATCGTCAGTATTTTAGTCTGCTGACATAACCATAAACGCCGTATCATTGTCATGGTCACTCCTATTCGTATTGCATTTCAAAGGCAATGAGAGCCGAGTATGCCCCTGGATGTAATGGTCCAGTTTTCACAGGTGTCACGTAATAGGTCAATTGGCTTTGCCCTGAGGGTAATAATTGGGGGTTACTTGCTTGTCCCATTGATAACAATTTACCACTAGGTGTTGTGACCGTAAGACTCAACCCGTGAGCGCCAGTTACCTGTATTAAGTTGGTGGAAAAGAGCTCTGTCGGTGCCACAAAACGGATTTTTACCGCAGGTTGGCTGAGACTCCACGCTGTCATTCCCGTTTGTTGATTACTTAACTGTGTTTCGGTTTCTAGGCAATTTTCCAGTTCAATATGAAATGGAACTGGTGTACCTTTTCCATTACGTAGTAATGTGTTGGTATCTAAATTACCCATCTCGACCGTTTGGTCACTTGATGTCATGGCTAGCTGGCAGGGGCTTTCGGTTAGCGAGCCTTTGACATATACCACGCCATGTTGCCCATCAACATTCCAGTTATCGACAGGCTGATTTGTTGTTGCCATGCTCGATATACTCACTGCACTACTCAACACAGCCATCAGTAAACCACATCGAAAAACGATTTTTTTTTGTGAGCCAGTCATTAGTGTTTGTTACTCGCTATCAATATAGGTTAGGTTTTTCAGTTGCTTATCGAGTTATTATTTTTTATTGTTTGGGACTATTTGGCAGTTTGCCGCTTGGCAATGAAACGCTAAATTAGGGCGACCGCCATAGTCATTGATGTAAGTCAGCACCGGATTATTGCCTAACTGGATAGCACTCGCTCCAAGGTCATTTTGCCCAAAGGGTGAAATCATGATGGGAGTAAAGTCTTTACCATCGGATGCTTTTCCGTTAGCCGCGGCATTAATGATCGTGATGTAGTATGGTGTCGGGTTTTTCACGATAAAACGTTCACCTTGCTTGTCTAAGGTGAGTTTTTCTTGCCACGGTGTACTGTTGTGTTCAGGAATAATGGCTTTCGGGCGATAAAACAGTTTTACCCGTGTTTGCAGCGCAATTTGCAGCGAGTTTGGCTTATCACTTTTTGGTGGTATTTCTCGCAGATTGAAATAAAACAGCGACTCTCTATCTTGGGGTAAGGTACTGATAGCGGGTAAAGCTTCAATTTTTACTTGGCTAGATTTATTGGGCTCTAAGCGTTGTACTGGTGGTAATACAATCAAAGGGGATTGTATTTTTTGCCCTTCTGTATTTTCCAGCCAGCCTTGCGCTAGGTAAGGTAGCTGTTTGTTATTATTGGTAATGTTTAGTGATATGGATTTTTCTCCACCATTAAAGATAATTCGTGTTCTATCCATTGATACAGCGGAGTAAGCCGTGCTGCTGAAGATAAATAGGCCAACCAGGCTGATGGCTGCTCGATAGGGGCTAGTGAATTGCATCATTGTTTACCTTTTATTACTACGGACTTCGTTAAGTCACGTTCATTGTTAATCAAATTTATTAAGTGCATAGGGCGACGTTTTGCCTCGAATGACATCAACGTTTAGCTATCTCGGTTGATGGCGGTAACGTCGTTGGAATACAGGGAAGCAGTAACGGATCTTGCAAAGAACCTAACTGGTTAGGGAATGTGATCTGACAGGATTCATTTTCTCCCCAGCTAACATTCATGACACCGTGAGGGTTAATCCCGCTGATATAAGCACTTCCTACATCACCAACAATGCCTGTATCTTGTTTTTTGCTATTGTGTATTTGAGCGCCAAAAGGCGGATAACTTCCATCCGGTAAGCGCAGCACGGTCATTCCTTTTTGACCTGATACGACATCAAAATGACGGTAACCAACCGCACCTTCTGTGAGCGTGGCTTGTACAACGGATTGCTGTGCATCCATATCATCGGGCAGTTTATTTAAATCGATTTGTGCTTTATTTCGGTAGTAGTCACTCACATCACTCACAATGGCTTTGCCAAAGCTATTGGATGTAATAGGGGCACCCATTCCTTTGATGGGAACACCAGCAATACCATCGGTATCGATGAGCATGCGAGTTCCACCCAACGTGCTTATGCGATGAAGCCCACCACCTTCAGGGGTCAGTGTCATTCCCCCACTGGCGGATAACCCAATTCCACTGTATTGGTTATGCATGTAGTTGGCATTGGCGGTTAAACGGGCGATATCCCCTTGGTGGGTTAAAAATGCACTGCTTGTCGTGCCTTTTCGCCCGTTACCGACACTTAATTGGTATGTTGTTCGATCATCGATACGGTCGTAATACGTTGCTCGATTTGTGGTCTCATAGCGGCTATTATTCAGTGAGTACCCTAGATTTGCGCCATTACTTAGTGGGAATGAGGTCGACAGGTATATACTGTCGTCTTTTACACCGTTATACATTGTCCGGTTTGCTGATAAATTAACGCTGACATTTTTGAGTGAGCCAAGATCCATATATTTCGATAACATGATGCTGTAATAATTGTTATCTGGCTGATCCCAATAAGTTTGATGGTTATAGTTTAGGTATAGAGACATACCTTGTTCAGCAAAGTTCTTGTTCAGTGAGATGGTGTAGAGTTCTTTACCTCCGCTATAACGCTCACCTGTTTGTCGTGCGTTTAAAAACTCGGACATCGACATAAAGTTACGTTCTGAAAATCGATATCCTGCAAATTGAATCGTACTATCGAGTGCTTCAAAACGTTTTGAATAATTAATGCGATATGAACCGCCGCTTAAATTTCCCGTATTGGGTAAGCGAGCAAAGGATTGAGTTACATCGAAAGATAAGGCACCAAACGCCAGTAAATCACGACCAAGACCAAGAGAAAATGAATTGTAGTTTTTACTATTTAGGCTACCACCAAATAATGACCACCCATTGTTTATCCCCCAAGAAAACTCACCAGTTGCAAAGGAATCTCCTTCACTGCGACGCTGAGAATTTGTTGGTTGTCCTAAAGCCAATTTGTATTGGATTTGTCCTGGGCGAGTCAAATACGGCAAGCTTGCAGTATCTATCTGAAACTCTTGCTTTTTTCCATCTTGTTCTTTGACTGTGACGTCTAATTTACCACTGACAGAATCATTCAAGTTTTGAATACGAAAGGGACCTGGTGCGACTTGGGTTTCATATAAAACACGACCTTGCTGGCTGACTGTGACGGTTGCATTTGTATTGGCAATCCCCGTTACTTCAGGTGCGTATCCCCGCAAGTTAGGCGGCAACATACTTAACTCTGAATGCACACTGGCACCAATAAAACGGAATGAGTCAAAAATATTAGAGGTGAGATAGTCTTCCCCTAATACCAGTTTGGCGGCGAGTGAGGGTAATGCGCGATAGGCATAAAACCGATTCCACGCAAAATCTTGACTCGATGCGTTATGTGAGCCAGTTGTATGCGTGGTTTGTCCTTGCCAATCGGCACGAAAACGCCATGCTCCTAAATTTACCCCAGCTACACCATTTCCATTTAAGGCGTAGCTATCAGACCCTCCGTTATAGGATCTGTTCGCATTGCCGTTAAGGTTATAGTCCAATATGAGTGCAGAGATACCAGAATCCCATCGCGACGGTGGATCCCAATCAGGTGCGGTATATTCTAGGTAAGCTTGTGGAATACTTACATATAAAGAAGAGTTCGAAAGCTCACCATGAATTTGAATACCGGGCAAACTGCTTTCTGTCAGACATTGACCATTATGCCACCAAGTGAGATCTTTTTTGGCTGAAGGAGTTAATCCAAATTGTTCTACTATTTCTGGTGATATACAGGGAACACTTCCTTGTGCAACATCTTCCTCATCATAAAAAGGCACAATGACTTCTGAAAATTGATCATTATTCACCTTTAACATCAAAGAATACGTACCAGGCATAATATAGCCCGCACGAGAGAATTGCTCTAAGTTGATGTTATTTTTATCTTCTAAATCCAATACATCAGTATTGAATTCAATGGTTTTTGCTGCCGATATTGGTGTTAATAAACCAGGCAGCATAAAAGTCAGGGCTAAACTTAAGCCGCTTAAGCGAAAAAATATCGATGGTGATGAAGACATAAATAACATCCCTAAAAACTCAATTCAGGAAAAAATACAGGCAAAAAATGATTTTCATTATTAGTAATAATCAAGCTTAAAACGCAGGGCACTTTGATATTCGCCGGGACGTAACGGTTTTTGGTTAGAAACCAATCTCAATCCATAATGGAGAACGTTATTTCCAGAAATAATGGTTTGCTTTTCAGTGGACTGTCCGGGATAAATCGTTTTGCCATTTGCATCTTGTAATAACAGAGCAACACCATGGGCATCACCATTCACCGTAAACCAGTTTCCAGAGGCTGCCCCATCAAAGGTGACGGTAAAGGTTTGCCAAGCGGAATTTGAATGGGATATTAAAGTGCAACCAATTAATGTAATGGAAAAAGAACGAACGGGACCTTGACCTTGCTGGCGTAGTGTTCCAATGGGTAAAATCCCCATATCGACAACTTGTTCATAAGAGCCGGTATCAATTGCACACGCGGAGTCGACAATACTGCCATTCATATTGACATTTCCCTGCAACGCAGGCGCATGTGCGAGTGCATTGGATAAAGGGATAAAGTGACCAATGAGTAATAATGTGCAGGCTGAAATAGTTTTCAAAGCCAAGCTCTCCTAGCGTGATATACCCCCTAGTAATTTGTACATTAGGGGGAATAAGCAATTAAATTAAATAAACGTGATTAGTTATAAGCCAGCGTAAAGTTGGTGGTTGCTCGGAAACTACCTGGAACAACGGTCGCTCCTGATTGACCTTGCAGAGCCGCTTGGAAACTTAAAGTGTTATCACCGGAGGCGTAGGCGCGCTCAGTGGTTGAGCTGTTGATATTGATTTTTGTACCGGATTTGTTCATCAGTGCAACGCCAGCACCAGATGCTTCACCTGTAATTTGAATTAACCCAGTGTTGGTACCGTTTTCGAGCCATTCAGTACCTTCAAACTTGACTTCGACCATATTGTTATAGGTATGCTCTTTACCATCTTTATCAGTATATGTGGCATTCAATGTGCACCCTTGAAGGTGTATTTCAAAAGGTTGAGCAGATGACATTTTGCCTTCTTGCAGAGTCACATTAGACACTTGCCCTAAATCAATCGTTTGGCTTTCGTCACCTGGTGCAATTGAGCACGGTGCTTCAATAATAGAACCTGTAAATGTCACAATTCCTTTCCCCGCATCTGTAGCGAAAGCAGGCGTACCAATAGCACCAGAAATCAGCGTTGTTAAAATGATTCTTTTCATTAAATTTATTTCCTTAAATTAAATAAAGTATTTTTAATATAAAATTTGGACAAAATAATACCCGCTGAGAATAAATAAATTATCTCAGTTAAATAGTATTTAAAATCCACGTTAAATTTATATCCATAGAATGAATATATAAATATAATAATTCTCATTTCATTTGTGAAATGGGGTCATTTTATTAAAGATAAAAATGTATTCTATAAATCAAATTAAATTTAATTGAATATAAGAAATGATTACTATTTTTAATTAATACACTAGAACTCACCTATGGTGATTGGTCCATGCTGCATAAATAGTGAGTTAAACTCGGTATAGAGAGCCGGATCCATTCGTTCTATTCGCTCTGAAACAAAATAGAAGAAAGATTCTAATGATATACCTAAATAATGAAGTAATAGACATAGATTAGATAATGTTATTTCACAAATTCCATTTTCATAGCGTGAAATTTGTTGCTGGGATACGCCAATAAGTGTTCCTAATTGTTTACCAGATAATGTTTTATTTCTTCTTAAGCTTGCTAATTCATCAGCAATAGCACGAGAGAATAATTCAGTTATTCTTTCTATTTTGTTTAAGCACATTTATGAACCTTAAAACATTAATAAAAAACAAAATTTAAAACTAAATAATTAAAGTATTGTTCGAGGTGTGTTTTTATTTTTAAACAAAATAAGAGTAAAGACAATAGTCTCAATTTTATGGAATATCCTTATTTTAGGTGTTATTTACATATTACCAGTAGAGTGAGTTTATTAATTTATAGTAATTATAGTAAGTTATTTTTTTCTTTCGGTTATATAGTCCAATTAAGATGGTGATAAATATTGTTTTAAGTCAGTTTATGAATAATAATTCAAAATTAAAACTCAATAATAATACTTATTCATATTTACATTTCAATGCCATTAAAATGAGTAGCATAAACAACAAGGATAGAGTTGTAATCAATATATATTCAATGAGTTAGGTTTGTTATACATTTTGAAACAATTATGAGTATGAAAACCGAAATGTAAAATATGTATATAATTGTGATTCAAATCACAAAAAATTACATAAAAATTGATCTCATCACGGGTTTTTTGAGATTTAAATCACGTTGGGTGAGGTTAAAAATGATACGATTATTTTCGAAGGTCGATTATTCTTTAAGAGGATTATTTTACGAGCGTATATTGTCAGTGCTAATGTTAATCGCATTGTGTTGACGATGACTGCCGGCGAGTACCACTCATTGAGCTTGGTTAATGTGCCTCTAATGTGTAAATAATTCACGGTCACGAAGTGTTGTTAATGGTTAGAAGGCGTGCTGGTGGAGATGTACCTATTAGAGCGTAGGATATCCCCATTGACCTAACAACCCACTAAATTTACAGGTATAATCCTGCCAATTCTATTCAACGAGCTTAGATACCAACATGGCAAAACTCACCTTACAAGAGCAAATGCTCAAAGCGGGACTCGTCACCAGTAAAAAAATGGCGAAAGTGGAACGCACGGCGAAAAAATCACGAGTACAGGCTCGGGAAGCAAGAGAAGCAGTAGAAGAAAATAAAAAGGCTCAGCTTGAACGTGATAAACAACTGAGTGATCAACAGAAACAAGCGGCGCTAGCCAAAGAGTATAAAGCTCAGGTGAAGCAGCTGATTGAAATGAACAAAATTGAGATAGCGAGAGGTGATATTAGCTTTAATTTCACCGATAACAACGTTATCAAGCAAGTTGTCGTCGATAAAACGACGCAAGCCCAACTGATTAGTGGGCGTTTAGCGATTGCTCGTTTAGCCACGGACAATCCGGAAGTGAATGTATACGCGATTATCCCTGCGAGTGTGGCAGATAAAATCGCTCAGCGAGATGAAAGTAGCATCGTGCTAAACAATGCTCTGAGTCAGGAAGCGCAGGATGAAGATGACCCATACGCAGACTTTAAAATTCCTGATGACTTGATGTGGTAATGATTTAAAACGGGCTTTCACTGCACGCATGAATGGGTTTTCCAGTAAGAGGATGAACAAAATTCAATTCACTGGCGTGCAACATAAGCCTCGGTGCGGGTTCTATATCTATTGGTAATAAGCCGCCATACAAGTCGCATCCCAAAATAGGGTGACCAAAGAGTTGGCTGTGAATGCGCAACTGATGGGTTCGTCCTGTTTCTGGGATGAATTTCACCCGCGTTAATGGTAATCGACTTCCATCGCTTTGCTCATCATAAAACCGTTCAATGACATGATAGTACGAACGGGCAGATTTACCGTGGGTCTCACAAATCGACATTCGTGGAAACAGCGCCGGATCTTTAGCAATTGGCGCATCTATCACACCTTCATCATTTTCCACATGACCACAAAGTAACGCATGGTAGGCTTTGGTGACAGTACGTTGACTAAACTGTTGGCACAGTGCGGCATTTATGGCTTTATTGCGCGCGGCAACCATCACGCCAGAAGTTCCAAAATCAAGGCGATGAACGAGCGTGCATTCGGGATAAATCTGAACAAGCCGGTAATGCACAGAATCAAGATTTTGAGGATTTTTCCCTGATAGGCTCAGTAGTCCGGAAGGCTTATTAATGATAATAAGCTGTTCGTCCTGATATAGGATTTCAATGTCTTCATGGCAAGGCGGTGCAATAAAGGTATCAATAATTGTCGACATCAGGTGATTCCTATGAGAAATGGCTGAGGATCATAACCAATTTTGGGCTGACTGACGATGATGTTATTCGCTTATCAGCTAGACTCAAACTAAAGGCATAGTTTGGACAGGCATTGTGCTTTATACTGCGCGCAGTGAAACTGAGTTAATAAAGAAGGTGGTAGGGTAATGAACGGAACAATCACAACGTGGTTTGAAGATAAAGGTTTTGGATTTCTCAAAGATGAAAACGGGGATAACCGTTATTTTCATGTGATTAAAGTTGCCAACCCCGATCTTATCAAAAAAGGGGCGGAGGTTACTTTTGAGCCGACCACGAATAATAAAGGCTTATCGGCTTTCGCGGTTAAAGTGATCCCTGAAAGCAAATATATCTATATTGCTGGTGAGCGAATTAAGCTGACCGCGATTAAATCTTTCCGTACTTATTATGAAGATGTTCCTGCTGATACGCGTATTGATAAAGAAAATACGGTGCTATCAATCGGTGCGCTGATGAACAGCATCAAACCTAAAACTAACGTTAAGCCGGGAGCAACTCGTGCGTTGAAAAAGCTCGCGATTGAAACTTTGCATGGTACGACGTTAACGTTCTCTGAAGATGAGATTGATGTGGATGAAACCGTGAAGCAGCTTAAGGGAATTAAATAACCTCTTTGAGCTCTTTGTGAGCCTCTTTATACAATAATATTGCCTCGGATTAGGGGGCAATATCTTTCCAACTCGCCTTTCATTGTATTTCCTTCTCTAAATTGAGTATAAATCCATCAATCAATACGTAAAGAAATAGGTAAGTTATCTCTTATATAGCAAAATGTATTAATATATAAAGATATCGCACGCTAATATCTCTAATTCGTGGGATATTGATGGCACACTATCTGGATTGTAATTATTATGATGCCAGTTTGTTGCTTTCAGGTTGATATTAGAATGAAAATTCTTGCTTAGTAATAAATTAAAATATAGAAATATATTTTTACGTTAATATATTACTCACCGCATGGGTTTTTATTTTTTTAAATGACCAAAATCTGTTTCAAATTGTAATTAGTTGTAATATTAAATGTGTCTAATCTTATTATTATGTTTCATTACTCCTTACGCGTGAATTTATTTTCAAAAAAATTACTAATATATTAAATTAAGTGAATAAATTTTTACTTATTATATATCAGTTAGTTAATTGTACTTATCATATAGAGAGTACTCGCCTTGGTTGTATCTTAATAATTTCTAGCGATCGATAAATTATATTTGATAGTCGTTGCCTATCAAATGGCTATTGTTCGATCGGTACAAACGTTTTTACTCTTATTTTAATGTATTTATTATAAATGAAAGTTAAATAAATATTTTCTTTATATTGGAAGGTGGTTAATGAAATCTAATATAATTAGTGGACAAGTAGGGGCGTTTCTAAGAAAGTCACGAAAAGAAAAGAATATGACGGGAAAGCAGCTGGCAAAATTAATAGGGATCAGTCAGCAACAAATATCAAGATATGAAATGGGAATTACGTCGATTACCCTAGAACAATTAGATCATTTTTTAATTGTCTTAGATAAACGATGGATTGATGTCATTAATTATATCGAGAAAAATACTGAATCTGAAAAAAGAAAAGAAAATAAAGGAAGTATGAATAAATATACTTCTTGGGGCGACTATTCAACAAAAAACATCATCAATAACTGCTAATTTTTCCTTTTAAATTAGAAATAAAATAATCAGTTAATTCTGGTTATTTTATTAAGCATATCCTATAGAAATTTGATTGTTTTTTATAAAACACACAATGAATGTGTTTTTTATGCTATGCAATTAAATTTTTTCTTCATGGATATTAAATAGAGAGAACAACATGTTAAATAAAAAAATGGCATCTGTTTTGCTATCAACAATTATTGCTGCTTCCTTTGCTACAGTTGCTAATGCTGAGACTCGTACTGCTCAAGCAACCGCGACATGGCAGGCGACTGCAATTAAAGACACAACAAGTATGTTAGTTGTTACGCCATTAAAAAGCTTAACGTTTAATTACGCAGAAGGCCAAAAAAGCTTTAACCAGCAAAATGGCGCATTCGATATTGCTATTCAAGGTCAATCAGGTGCGACAGATTTTAAATTAGCATCAAAAATCATTTCTAACACATTAGCAAGAACAACAGATGATTCTAAATTAACTGTTGGTGTTAAATGGAATGGTGAAGATCTCAATAAAACAACGGATACCGTATTAATCGATACTTCTAAAGGCTTAACGTCTGGTTTAGACAATTTAGCTGCTGATGGTATCTACAATGGTTCAGAGCGTGCAACTGACCGTGGTGAATTCACTTTCGTTATTGCAAGCGCAGAAGCTGCTGGTTCAGCAACAGACTTTAAAGCACTCACCGATGGTTCATGGGATGGTGATGTTAAAGTTCAGTTCACTGCAACTTGGGATGGTACGTTCACTCCAGCTCCTTAATTGATTATTCCGTTTAGTGAATAACTAATTTTCACGATAAGGATACTATAAGGAAGTAATATCTTTATCGTTATATTTTTTAAAATTTATCATTATGAAGAAAATAACATTAGCGTTAGCTTTATTATCTATTCTCCCACTGAAAATGAGTTTTGCGGTTAATGTGGGAAATATCACTGAGATAATTTCATCAGATGAAGACTCATTAGCAAAAGAAATTGAAAATACCGTTAATACGGCAAGACTTGTGAATTTAACGATTGAAAAAATAGATTCGCCACTTGAGGGTGGAAAAGTTATTCCGGTTACAGATCCCAACGAAATATTATCAACCCCTGCTAACTTGATTTTACCCGGTCAAGCAAAAGATGTGTTTAAAATTATTTATCAAGGGCCTAAGGATGATAAAGAAAGATATTACCGATTAAATTGGAAAGATGATCCTATTGGTGAAAGTGGAGTGACGCAAAGTACAAAGTCAGCTTCAGCGACAACCTCCGCAACAATTAGTACGATTCTTGTCGTTGCACCAAGAATTGAGAAATTTAATTATCAATTTACAAATTCTCAAGTCTCCAATATCGGAAATAGCTCGTTTCGTGTGGTGGCATCAGGGCCCTGCTTACCTGAAAAACAAAAATACAGCGTAGATGGTATTTGTCGGGAGCGTTATTACTTGATGCCGCATTTAGCTGTGAAATTACAGTTTGTCGATATTAATAATAAAAAATCTAGCGTAGGTATTTGGCACAAAGGAGATTTCATTGTTGTCAAATAATTAATAACGGACTTTAATCATGCGTAAGAGTGTTATTGCTTTATCAATATTAAGCATTTTTCTTTCAAACACCATTCATGCCAGTGAGATGAAGAGTATTAAAATTGGCGGATATATTATTCCTCCTGCATTTGTGAGTGCATTGGAAGAAGGGATGTCGGTGCCTGTTTTCCTGCGATTAAGTGATGATGCTAAAAAAAACCAGAGCGAAGATAAAATCGCGGATGCCGTTATTGTCATTGACCAAGGTAAAATTAAATTATCGAGCATTCAACTCATTGATAGTACGCAAGGTCCAAAACTGAACAGCTTATTGGTTGAGAAGATTGAAAATAAACAAAATGCGATTTTCGATGATACCAATGGCATCGTTATTGATAACAATGCCGTACTGAAACTCAACATATCATCATTTAATTTATCATTAGATGTTGATAAAGCTGCATTTGCACCTAAAACGCGTGCAAGGCATTCTGTATTAGGTGATTCATCCGTTAATTCGCTCTCTGCAGTGGCAAACTATGATTTGGGTGTATTCCAAAGTCAGGTAAAAAATGCAAAAAATAGCTCCAGTAGCTATTTCAATTTAGATGCATTATTTGCCGCAGCCGAACACCATTTTAATATTAATGCCTCGGCTTATAGTATCGGAAAATCCAATGCCAATGTTGAATTATACCGAGCGATGTATGAGCGTGACTTTAATGGGCTGCGTGTCGCATTGGGTTTAATGAGTACGTGGAATTTACAATCCATTGCGAGCTTAACTGCGTTGAGCAGTAGCAAAATTTATGCGGTCACTATCGGGAATAACTCCGAGAGTGTCGTCAACAGTAAACAGCAGTCACTTACTCCTATTTATGCCTTCTTAAATAGCCCTGGCGAAGTTCGTATTTATCGCCAAGGTAAGCTCCTTAACATCCAAAACTTCCCAATGGGTAACTTTGAAATTGATACCAGTATGCTGCCTTTTGGTATCTATGACGTCACTATTGAAACGGTTGTTGATGGGAAAGTGGTGACCACTCAAAACCAGACAATTAATAAATCCTTAGGGGCAATCGGAGGAAATTTCGACAAACTGAATTGGGAAATGTACGGGGGTTATGTTGACTTCGATAAAAGAAATTATGTCCGTGGTGAAGATCGTCATAGCCAAGCTCCAGAGAAAAGCTATTTAGCGGGAGCGTCATTTGCATATAGCTTCCCTGTGTTATCGGGCATACGCTTTCAGATGTCAAACTATGGTTTTGATAAATTCTTGGTTCAAGAAACGAGCATTAATGCATCGATTAATAACTATATCTCGCTTTCTTGGCAGGGCATGCTGGAAAACCACGGTAGCCATCGCAACATCGGTACGATTTCTGTCAGTATTCCTGACGGTTATGGTTCTTTTTGGGCATCACGAGAAAGAACCGTGATTGAAGGGGATTTACCGCTTTACGATGCGGATAACTATTCCTATGGCGCGACAGTTAACTTCGACAAAATTGTTGATAGAACAGGTTCATTCACGATCAGTAATACGAAAGATCGCCGCGTAGGCAGTGATTCAATTAACTATGAATATTCGAATACGCTGTTTTCTGGGCGGTATGGAACGGTTGGACTCAGAGCGGGTGTACAACGTTATCACTATGATAATCAAAACAGCACCAACGAAAAATATGTGAATTTAGATTTCTCATTACCGCTGTCTACGTGGTTAAGCACGGGTGTTTCTTCCACTAACGGTAATATGAAAGCCAATATCTATGCCAACAAAAGTTTTGAAAACTCACCGATCACCAATGCGGGAATTTCGGTCTCGAAGTTAGTGCGTGACAAAGATAATGGTGCTTCGGATTTTTCGACGCTGGCTTACGCCTCTTATGACACGAAATATAACTCGGGTACGGTCACGATTAACCGACCGGATGGCGATCGACTGAACGGTAACTTAACCTCTCGCGGTTCGATCGCGTATAGCAATGGCATGATCACTCCGAGTGGCAACCAAGGAAAGTCAGGGGTCATTATTAATTCTGAGATTCAAGGTAGCGGTAGCATGACGGCGAAGGTGAATGGGCAAAATTACCCAATCAGCGGAAAAAATACCTTTATTCCACTGTCACCCTATTCAGATTATGACATTCAGTTAATGAACGACGGGAAGTCAAAAGACAGTTTTGACATTGTCTCTGGACGCAATAAATCCGTCACGCTGTATCCGGGCAATATCGCGTTTTATCAACCGGAGGTTCGTCAATTGGTCACAGTGTTTGGTCGTTTGAAATCACCGGATGGCGAATACATCAAATATGCCTCAATTCGTAACCATATTGGGCGAACAAAAACCGATAAAAATGGAGAATTCTCCATGGACGTTGATGTGCGCTATCCCGTGATTTCGTTATTGCAAGAAGATGAGAAAACGATCTGCGAAGCCGATTTAAACCTACAAGGAGCACGCGGTGCTTTATGGGTCGGTGAGGTGACTTGTGAGCCGCAATCTAGTTATGCGAAAAGATAATGAGAATTTAACGATGAAGAGAAATAGATTTCTTATATTCATAGTTGCCCCTTTTATTTTGAATTTTTTATTCAGCGCGGCAACGCATGCTGTCACGGTCACTAACAGCTATGTTTTTATTGAAAATAACGTTGATAACGAATATTTCATTACACCAAGAACAACGGACCCCCGTTTTTCAGGTGCCAACAAATATACGCGTTACTCAAAATCGCTACAGCTGAGTTTGGGCTATATGGGGTATGTGAATACGGCCATTCAGGCAAACCAATTTGTTGATATCTGGTTAGAAAATTCTCAGATAGATAGACCATTTACTGGGAATAGGTGTATGCGAGGATATTGCAATGACGACAGTGGTTATTGGCCAGCGCAATACCTTGGGAAAGAGGGCGCATACAAGATAGTACAAAGCAATATTAATGGGGAATCTTACTATGCTCGTGGAATATTTAGTGATTCTGCATACCAATACTTTCTTAAGTTACCGGTAGGAACTGCCGAAAGTTATAGCTATAGATCTTGCATGACAAAAACCGATTATAACCCAAGCAAAGGCGAGACTTGCCAAAGTGTAGGCGGGCAGATTATCGCATCCCATGAATTCAATATTACTAAATCTGGGCATATCAAGCTGACTTCAACGGGGGCTTTGCAAGAGATATTTATTGATAGTAATGGAAATCCAACTTTAGGATTAGGTTCTCAATTTTGCAGAATCGGTATCGTATTAAATCAAAATGGGATTATCTGCCAAGTTGTCGATCATGAGACAAAGGGGGAGATATTCACCAATATTATGTTGAGTTTAAAGGTTAATAGTACATTGATTCCGTTTGTACCTGCTGCTAACACGATATTGATTGGTCCTGATGACGGGAGTAATAGTTGGTATTATTACAATACAACTTACCCAGCGAGCTATTACTTTAAAGGCAATAATAAGAATGTATCAATATTTCTATCCAATACGTTTTTGAAGCGGTTGGTATCGTCCAATGTTGATTTTAAAAATAGCCAAGAGTTTTTTACGTTTTCATTTACCAACTCAGCGGTACCTCAATCTGGTTATTATGAGTTCACACCGTCCAATACCCTTATTCTTAAACCGCGGGATTATGGGATAAGTATTATCCCCGCTGACTTTAACCCGAATCAATCGAAAACAGGGAAAGTGGGAAATGAAGAGCCACCAATTGAATTTAATTATATTGTGACAACCAGCGGACCAAGGCAGGCAGATTCAATTACGGCAGCAGTGGATGGACCGAGCACGACGCTAAAAGGGCAATCGTACTGCTTATTTAGTTCGAATGATGACAAACTGCAAGTCCCGTTTTCGGCGTATTTGTCATTTAAAAATTACACGGGAAGCTTAGAGTCTTACCGAGCCAGCTGCGATAGCAACGAAATCTCCCTCAAAAATGCGTTATGGGAGGAGACGCCGTGGGCAAAACCGAATGAAGATTTAGGCTCGTTTTATCGCACGAATTTAGATTTATCATTTCCAATGAATGAAGCAAACTCATTCTTTACGTTGGATGGCATTGATTGGTTAGGGACCGTTTCGGCAAGCGGCACCGTGACAGTAAAAGCCATCTGGACGGGACCCGATATTCATTAAATATGATTCACTTTTGAGGCGATTTATTTAATCTTAAGTCGCCTTTTTCTTCAGCGCTAACAGGTTAAATATGACATTCAATTCTTTGCTGAAATTCTTATTGCTCAGCATGCTGTTTTCATTCAATGGCAGCGCTCATGCACTCTACATTAGCTCGGATATTTCTTCGATGGACTCCGAGGGCGAATTCTTTTCTAAGCCTTATATTAACGATACCAAAAAAACCAACTTGTACAGTTTCAGCGCATATCAGATTGATAAACCGGGTAGTCATGAACAAGGACGCGCGATTCATGATGGTGAAATCATCTTTACACCACTCAAGAAAATCCTATTACCGGGAGAGCAGGAATTTTTTAAAATTTTTTATCGCGGAGCGGAAGATAACCAAGAGCGCTATTACAAAATTATCATCAGTGAAACACCGCTTGAAATGCAGAATGATAAAGAGCAGCGTAAACAGCCGCTGTTTTACCCAACGGTGAGTTTAGAAACGTACTTCGTCGTGAGACCCAAACAGCCTGATTTTAAGTACACTCTCGACCAAGCTGCTGGCGTATTGAAAAATACAGGAAACACCTACTTTAGAGTGCTTTTGCATAACAATTGTGATGCCGAGGATGATACCGAGCCTTACGTCCTTTACTTGCTACCTAATCAAACGTATCAAGATGCGCGTTTAACCAAGAAAAGCCGCAAGTACATTGTTATTTTTGATAAATATTACGCCGTAGGTAACTGTGAGTAGTGCTGTTTTGGTGTGATTTTTAATTAGATTAAATTCTGCTTAGTTTTAGTGCTAAAGAGAATGAGTGCTAATAAGTAAAATTTATTTTTGAATGAAAATATCTCATTCTTGTATTTTGAATATGTTTAAAAATTAATTATGAAATTGATTTTCATTTTCATTTATTGTCTTCAGACTTCTAATAAACACCAGAAAGACCATCATAAGAGGAAATCTAAAACAATAAAATTTTAAGAGTGTTATTTTTTTATAATCATTTGAAATTAAGGTTTTATATATTACAAAACTCCGAGTTATATATTCTAATGCATAACGAATTCCCGGAATCAGCCACGAGTTAAGCGGCAAAAAGTAGTTCACTATATTGATTACCAACAGCTTTGTTGATGTAAAACAACCTCTCAAATTCCGCGATTGATATTATTAATTCAATAAAAAATTCTAATTACCTCTAATCATGTGGCTAGTGGTGTTATTGCTAATAGCCCAGAGAATACATTTTCTTAATCATTATTTTAGCGAAAAAAACTTTTTATTATTTTAAGCAATTGCAATTTAAGTGAGCGAGTTATATATGGCCAATATAAAAGAGAAAGCTGCTATTTTTGCTCCTCTTAGCCGTCGCGGCTTTGTGAAAGCGGGTGCCGTGACAGGTTTAGCCGCAGCAGCGGGAGGATTTTCCCTTCCGTTCAGTGCCTCAGCGGAAACAGAGCAAAAAACATCGACACCATCAGGGAATGAAAAAGTTGTTTGGAGTGCGTGCACGGTAAACTGCGGAAGCCGTTGTCCATTGCGTATGCATGTGGTGGACGGTGAAATCAAATACGTTGAAACGGATAATACCGGTAATGACGTATATGAAGAACTGCATCAAGTCCGAGCTTGTTTACGTGGACGCTCAATGCGTCGCCGCGTTTATAACCCAGATCGCCTACGCTACCCAATGATGCGTGTGGGCAAACGCGGTGAAGGTAAATTTAAACGAATCAGTTGGGAAGAAGCGTTCGATGTTATCGCGGATAACATGAAACGCTTAATCAAAGACTACGGTAATGAGTCCATTTACCTGAATTACGGCACAGGTACTCTGGGCGGCACCATGACAAAATCATGGCCACCGGGAGCGACTTTAATTGCGCGTCTGATGAACTGTTGTGGTGGTTACTTAAACCATTACGGTGACTACAGTACTGCACAGATTGCAGCGGGCCTGAACTACACCTTTGGTGGCTGGGCAGACGGCAACAGTCCATCCGATATCGAAAACTCTAAATTAGTGGTGATGTTTGGTAATAACCCAGGCGAAACTCGCATGAGTGGCGGTGGGGTGACTTACTATGTTGAGCAGGCTCGCGAAAAATCGAATGCGAAAATGATCATCATCGACCCTCGCTATACAGATACGGGTGCAGGGCGTGAGGATGAATGGATCCCAATTCGTCCGGGTACGGATGCGGCATTAGTGAATGCCATTGCTTATGTCATGATTAAAGAAGACTTAGTCGACAAGCCGTTCTTAGATAAATATTGCGTAGGTTATGACGAAACTACGATGCCAGCAGGCGCACCCAAAAATGCACATTATAAAGCGTATATCTTAGGGGAAGGACCTGACGGTCAAGCGAAAACGCCTGAGTGGGCTGCATCGATCACTGGTATTCCCGCTGCGCGTATTGTGAAATTAGCACGCGAGATTGGTACCGCAAAACCGGCTTACATTGTGCAAGGTTGGGGACCTCAGCGCCGTTCTAATGGTGAGCTGACTTCCCGTGCGATCTCTATGTTAGCGATTCTCACGGGTAATATTGGTATTCACGGTGGTAACACGGGGGCACGCGAAGGTTCTTACAGCATCCCGTTTGTCCGCATGCCGACATTAACTAACCCAGTCAAAACCAGCATTTCGATGTTTATGTGGACAGACGCTATCCTGCGTGGTCCTGAAATGACGGCTACCCGTGATGGTGTCCGTGGTAAAGACAAATTGGATGTGCCAATTAAAATGGTATGGAACTACGCAGGTAACTGTTTAGTTAACCAACATTCAGAAATTAACCGTACTCACGATATCCTACAAGATGAGTCTAAGTGCGAAATGATTGTGGTGATTGATAACCACATGACCGCCTCTGCAAAATATGCCGATATCTTACTGCCAGACTGCACTGCATCGGAGCAAATGGATTTCTGTATGGATGCGTCCGCAGGCAACATGTCCTACGTTATTTTTGCGGACCAAGCTATCAAACCTCGTTTTGAAAGCCGCAATATCTATGAAATGACCAGCGAAATTGCCAAACGTATGGGTGTCGGTGAACAGTTCACTGAAAATCGTACCCAAGAAGAGTGGTTGCGCTATTTATACGAACAATCTCGTGCGGCATTACCTGAGTTGCCAACGTTTGAAGAGTTCCGCGAACAAGGGATCTTCAAAAAACGGGATCCGAAAGGTCACCATGTGGCTTACCAAAGTTTCCGTGAAGACCCAATCGCGAATCCATTAACGACACCATCAGGCAAAATTGAGATCTATTCCGCGCAATTAGCTGAGCTGCAAAATTCATGGGAATTGGAAGAGGGGGATGTGATCCATCCATTGCCAGTCTATTCCGTTGGGTTTGAGCAATACGGCGACCCATTAATGGAAAAATTCCCATTACAGTTGACGGGCTTCCACTATAAATCACGTACCCACTCAACCTATGGCAACGTGGATGTATTGAAAGCGGCTTGTCCTCAAGAGTTATGGATCAACCCACAAGATGCGGCAAAACGCGACCTGAAACATGGGGATTTAGTCCGCGTATACAATGACCGCGGCGAAGTGCGTGTCAAAGTCAAAGTCACACCACGTATTTTACCAGGTGTAGTTGGGTTGGGTGAGGGTGCATGGTATGACCCAGATGGTAACCGCGTTGATCATGCGGGCAGCATTAACGTGCTGACCACTCAACGTCCATCGCCATTGGCGAAAGGGAACCCATCACACTCGAATCTTGTTGAAGTTGTGAAAGCTTAAGGATGCCAGATATGTCAACGCAATATGGTTTTTATATCGATTCAAGTCGTTGCACTGGCTGCAAAACCTGTGAGTTAGCGTGCAAAGACTTTAAAAATTTATCTCCAGAAGTGAATTTCCGTCGTATTTATGAATATGCGGGTGGTGATTGGACTGAGCAAGATGGTGTGTATGGGCAAAACGTCTTTGCGTATTATCTGTCCATCTCTTGTAACCACTGTGACGACCCAGCGTGTGCCAAAGTATGTCCGAGTGGTGCAATGCATAAGCGCGAAGATGGGTTTGTCGTGGTCGATGAAGCAGTGTGTATTGGTTGCCGCTATTGCAGTATGGCATGCCCTTATGGTGCTCCTCAGTTTGACCAAGTCAAAGGTCACATGACTAAGTGTGACGGTTGCTATGAGCGTGTTGCAGAAGGCAAAAAACCAATTTGTGTGGAATCTTGCCCACTGCGTGCACTGGATATGGCACCGATTGAAGAGCTACGCGCCAAATATGGCGATTTAGCGGAAATCGCACCGTTACCGTCAGCGGAGTACACTCATCCAAATATCGTTTTAAAATTGAATGCCAATAGCAAACCTGTCGGTGATACCACGGGACATCTGGCTAACCCGGAGGAAGTCTAATATGGGAGCGGGAATTCATGAATGGCCATTGATGTTTTTTACGGTCATTGGTCAAAGTGTTGCAGGTGCATTTATTGTGATGGCAGCGGTGTTGTTAAGTGGCAAATTATCCACTGAACTTAACCGCAAAGTGCATTACAGCATGTTCGGTTTGTGGGTCTTAATGGGCATCGGTTTCTTATTATCGACGATGCACATGGGCACACCACTGCGTGCATTTAATGCGTTTAACCGTTTAGGTGCGTCTTCATTGAGTAATGAAATTGCCAGTGGTGCAATCTTCTTTGCCTTTGGCGGCTTGTATTGGTTGTTGGCTGTGTTAAACAAAATGCCTGCGACATTAGGCAAACTGTGGCTAGTGGTAGTGGCGGTATTAGCGGCTATTTTTGTGGTCGCGACCTCTCGTGTGTACCAAATCCCAACGGTACCAACATGGAATAACAGCTACACCATGATCAACTTCGTGTTAACGGCATTCTTGGGTGGACCAATCCTCGCGGCATTGCTGCTGCGCGTGGCTGGGTTTGACCTACAATGTATTCGCCGTCTTCCTGCATTGAGTGCGGTGGCGTTGTTGGTGAGTGCAGCAGTGGCAATTTCCCAAGGGTTTGATTTGGCGAGCATTGAAACTGCTGTCCAAAAAGCAACAGATTTAGTCCCTGACTACGGTTTCTTAATGGATATTAAGATTGTCGCCATTGCGATGGGCTTGGGTTGCTGGGTCATGCCGTTAATTGCGAGACGTAATCCCTCTGTTGCTAATTTAGGCATAGGGACTTTGTTCGTACTGGCAGGTGAGATTATCGGACGCGGTGTGTTCTATGGTCTGCACATGACCGTTGGTATGGCAGTTAATTAAGTCTGTCTGTATGAGGCTTAGCAAGATGTTTTGCTAAGCCTTTTTATTTATAATTTTTTATTAATAATAAGCCAAACGATAAATAAACAGTGGATTACACACCATGAACGAACTCGCTTTAAATGATGTTTCTGTGACAGCTCGGATCCTTGGTGCGGCATTCTATTATTCCCCTGACCAAGTGCCCGAAATTATCGAATTATTGGTATCAGGCGAGTGGATAGCAGATTGGTATTACGGCTCTGAAGCGCAAAAACAAGGGATTGCCGCAGAGATGGCGGCAATGCAACGTGATGATGAAACCCTTGATGAAGCCTATCAACGCCTCTTTATTGGCCCTTACGCACTTCCTTCCCCACCGTGGGGATCGGTCTGGCTTGATAAAGAAAATGTGCTGTTTGGCGAGTCTACCTTGCAACTTCGCGAGTGGATGCAAGCCAATCAAATTGATATTCATTTAACGCAAAACGAGCCCGAAGACCATTTTGGTTTATTGATGATGATGGTGGCTTGGGTAGCGGAACACCAACCTGAAAATCTTTCTGAATTACTCGGTAAACATATTTTGCCATGGGGCCTGCTCTATTTAGACAAAATGCAGGAAAAAGGCGATTCTCCATTTTATGTGGGGTTGAGTAAGCTGGCGCATTTAACGCTGGTGGCTTGGCAGGATTCGATGAATATTGAAGCGGATAAAAAGCTGATTTTTTATCGCTGATGAGTCAGTTGGCGATCTTGGGGATCGCCAACTTATTTTAAGGTTTGATCTGCTGTTTTTGTTGGTTCCAAACGCGATAAGCAAAGGCACTACCCACTAACACTAAGTAAATGATTGGCTCAGGCGTTAGGGTTTTTAATGACAAAGCATAGTGGCAAAGTGCGAGTAATAGCGTTGGATAAAGCAGCATGTGAATTCTTTTCCACCATACGCCGAGGCTCATTCGTATGCGGTTGAACGAACTCACCGCCATTAAAAATAAGCATAGCCAAGCAGTGGCGCCAATCACTAAGTAGACCCGCGAAAAAACTTCCTCGAAAAAGAGTGCTAAATTATTGATGCCAATCTCCAATAATAGATAACTAGTTAAATGCAGTACAGCCCAGAAAAAACACCATAATCCCAGTAATTTTCGCGTTTGAAACAGGGCAGTAAATCGCAATAACCTCGCAGCCAGTGGAATTAGCACGATAATGAGCAGCAAACGTAAAGCGGCTATTCCCGTAAAATGTTGAATATCTTTAGCAGGATCAGCGCCAAGTCGTTGAGCGTCGATTAAAAAAATCAGCCATGCCAAAGGGAGCAGTGCAATCAGATGAAAGCTCCCTTTGGTTAATGCAACGATTAGCCTACTGTCTTGGGGCATCAATAGTATCTCCGCAAATCCATTCCTTGATATAAGCTTGCCACTTGGTCGCCATATCCATTAAACAGCAATGTAGGCTGGCGGGTGACTTGACCTAAGCCTCCTGCACCAATAAAACGCTCGGTCGCTTGTGACCAACGAGGGTGATCAACATCTGGATTCACGTTGGCAAAAAAGCCATATTCACTCGGGGCGGATAGGTTCCATGTGGTATCCGGCATTTGCTCAGTAAGGCGAATTTTGACAATGGATTTAATCCCCTTGAAGCCATATTTCCACGGGACGACCAACCGGATCGGCGCACCGTTTTGGTTGGGTAATGTTTTCCCATAAACGCCAGTAGCAAGTAGAGTCAGTGGATTCATGGCTTCGTCTAAGCGCAATCCTTCAACATAAGGGTAGTCTAAGCCTCCGCCAACATAGCGGCTTTTTTGTCCTGGCATTTGTTCGGGGGCATAGCGGGTTTCAAACGCCACATATTTGGCCTTACTGGTGGGTTCGACTAACGCCAATAATTTTGCTAGAGGAAAGCCAATCCAGGGGATGACCATCGACCAAGCCTCAACGCAGCGCATACGATAGATACGCTCCTCTAAGGGGAACTTAGTATTGATGTCATCTAAATTAAGAGTGAGGGGGCGATTCACTTCGCCATCAATGGTTACCGTCCACTCATCTGTGACTAAAGTATGGGCATTCTCGGCAGGATCAGATTTACCCAGCCCAAATTCATAAAAGTTATTATAACCCGTCACTTTATCTTCAGGGGTGAGCGTTAAGGATGACTGAAATTCGGTAGGCTGAGTAAATGTCAGCACTTTTCTTGGCACCGTAGGAGCTGCTGGGGTGTCATCATTAAACCATGAAAAGAGCCCCGCATTTGCATTCGTCGCAATGGTTAAACCCGCAGCCCCAACGCCTAAGGCTTTAAGCAACTGTCGGCGTTTCATAAAAAAGACAGATTCATCCGTGATGTTAGTGACGGGAATTTTAGGTAACTTTTTCATCATGCGCTCCATAGCAAAAAGAGGAATGAAATCAGTTATACCGAAAGCGCAATAAAAGTGGCTGACAGTAAGATGACAAATTTGTCATCTTACTTAATTGTAGGAAACTTTAGCGTAATAGTGCTGGTACCTGCATGGTGTTCAAAGCTAACTGAGCCGCCATGCAGTTCAACAATGGCTTTGACAATCGCCAGCCCCAACCCAGTTCCCTCCGTGGTTCTGGCATTATCTCCGCGCCAAAAACGGGTGAAAATCTCATTACTATTTTGTAGCGGTTCGCCTTGGTTGGTAATGTTAATTTCCCGTTGTTGCGGCAGGGCAATAATTTGGGTAACAACGCGGGTGCCTGAGTGCGAATACTTAATCGCGTTGGATACGATATTCACAAAAACTCGGCTGAGTAATACAGGATCAGCATCAATCGTTATGGATGAAGGCTCGCAATAGAGCTCAATTTGTTTCTCTTCCGCATACGCGGAAAAGAGCTCATAAACATCGTTAACGATTGAATATAGAGAAAGACTCTCTCGATTTAAGGTAATGTTTTTATTTTCAGCACGGGCAATAAACAAGGAACTTTGGATCATTTTCGCCAGTTTATCGAGCTCCTCAATATTACTGACAATCATCATTTCATATTCACTAACACTACGTGAGCGCTGGAGTGTAATTTCATTTTGCACCCGAATAGCATTGATGGGGGTTCTCAGCTCATGCGCCAAGTCATCGGCAAATTGAGTGAGCTTAACAAAATCGTGTTTTAGCTGTTGGCGCATGGTGTTCATTGACTCGCCCAGCACTTTCAACTCCTGTGGTAGCTGATCAATATCGATCGGATCATTCAACGCATGAACATCCGTTTTGATCGTGATCTGGCTCAATGCCTGAATATCGGATAAGCCTTTTTTCAAGAGCCATAAACTGAGCAGACCCATTAGCAAAATCGATAAGGCAGAAATAAGTAAGCTTTGGGTGAGGTACTGGGTCAATACGCCGCTGCGGTCGACGGAGACTTTACCAAGCACCACATGGAGCGGCCCTATTGGGGAATTCATCGCGAAATAAACTGCGGAAATGGGGATACCTTGAGCGGTTTGCCAATGGTTGATGGCATTGATATTGAGTTGTTCAAGATTGACTAACTGAAGCGGTTGCGTATCCAGTAATTCTCGATTGGTGGTGACCAGTATATGCCCTGTTGTATCAGAAATTTGAATCAAGTCTTGGCGCATGTCCATCATACTTTGGAAATACATGGGAAGCGTTTTGATATCAATGCCACCTGCGATGAGTTTGGCAAGCTGTTCCGCACGGTTAACCAATAAATTGTTATCTTGCTCAGATAATTCATTTTTGAGTGAATGATACAAAATCCATGTCACTACACCGGCATTAGCAACCATCAAAATGATAAACAGAGAAATAAGTTTAAAGCGAAGTGACTTCTTTTTCATTCTATTGGCCTATTTAAGCGATACCCCATCCCGCGGATGGTTTCGATAAGCTTAATTTCAAACTCATCATCAATTTTCTTTCTCAATCGACGGATGGCGACATCGATGATATTGGTATCACTGTCAAAGTCGATCCCCCAGACTTCGCTAGCAATTAAAGTTCTCGGTAAAATTTCATCGCAATGTAGGACAAAAAACAGTAATAAGGAAAACTCTTGTCGGGTTAGGATAATTTTTTGTCCACCACGCTCAACCTCATGGCGAGTTAAGTCAATTTTGAGATCTGCAATGGTCATGGTGGTTGAGACGGGCTGGTTAACTTTTAATTGGTTTTTAACCCGTGCTAATAATTCAGAAAATGAAAACGGTTTCACAAGATAGTCATTGGCGCCGAGCTCTAAACCTTTAATCCGGTCATCCACGGCATCTCGAGCCGTGAGACAAATGACCGGAATATTTTTAGCTGTGCGTAGGATCTTTAAAATCTCCCAGCCATTCATACCCGGTAGCATGATGTCGAGGATCACTAATTGATAATTGTTTTCTAAGGCAAAATAGAGTCCATCGCGACCATCATCAGCGACATCCACAAGAAATCCGGCTTCTTCTAAACCATTTTTGACCCAACCTTGCGTTTTTAGGTGATCTTCAATTAATAGTATTCTCATGGCAACCTAACAATGACATTATTTGACTTAATTTTATTTCATCTTAAAGAAATTTTAACGTTAAAGAAATGGCTAGGAATTTAGTCCTAAGATGCGATGTGAAAGACCAATAGGAAGAAACAACACGGGGTTCTCATTGATTGCAGGCTCAATAAGCCCCGTGTTGGGGGATAAAACTTAGTTTCCGCTATGTGGCTGATAGCCGTAACGGATGGTTTCGACGTCGTCGAGTTGAATCTGGGTGACGGTAGGCTGTGTGGTGGCGATAACGCGACCATCACGGATGGAGTAACGTACAGGCACTTGGCGACGAACTGCATCAAAACCGTTTTCAGCAGGCAGGATCAGTAGGCTGGCACGTTTCCCTTCATTGATACCGTAGTTTTGTAAGTTCAGTGTTTTTGCACTGTGCTCAGTAATCAGTTTGAGACCATCGTTAATCTGACCATAACCCATCAGCTGGCAAACATGCAGTCCCATGTGCAGCACTTGCAGCATATTGGCTGTACCCAGTGGATACCACGGGTCGAATACATCGTCATGACCGAAGCAGACATTAATATTGGCAGCGAGCATCTCTTTGACACGGGTGATCCCACGACGTTTTGGATAGGTATCGAAACGACCTTGTAAGTGAATATTCACTAACGGGTTGGCGACAAAGTTAATGCCAGACATTTTCAGCAGACGGAATAAACGGGATGCATAAGCCCCATTGTATGAGTGCATGGCTGTGGTATGGCTAGCGGTGACGCGTGAGCCCATATTTTCACGGTGAGCGAGAGCGGCAACGGTTTCAACAAAGCGTGACTGTTCATCATCAATTTCATCACAATGAACATCGATTAAACGGTCGTATTTCTGTGCCAGAGCGAAGGTTTTATGCAGTGATTCCACGCCATATTCACGAGTGAATTCAAAGTGCGGAATGGCACCGACAACATCGGCGCCTAAGCGTAATGCTTCTTCTAATAGCTCTTCGCCGTTTGGATAGGACATGATCCCTTCTTGTGGGAAGGCAACGATTTGCATATCCACCCACGGCGCAACTTCTTTTTTCACTTCCAGCATGGCTTTCAGTGCCGTTAAAGTGGCATCGGAAACGTCAACGTGGGTACGAACATGTTGGATACCGTTAGCAATTTGCCATTTTAGAGTTTGCCAAGCGCGCTCTTTCACATCGTCATGGGTCAGCATCGCTTTGCGCTCTGCCCAACGTTCAATTCCTTCAAACAGCGTACCCGATTGGTTCCAATTTGGCTGCCCAGCGGTTTGGGTCGTATCCAAATGGATGTGTGGCTCAACAAACGGTGGAATAGCTAAGCCGCCTTCGCCGTCTAGGCTGTTGGCTAATACTTCACCTGCGGGCTGAGGAACGATAGCTTTGATTTGCTGATTTTCAATATCGATTCGCCACAGACCTTCACGTTCAGGCAAACGGACATTGTGGATATGTTGAATGTGTTGATTAAGCACGGGTCATCTCCGAATTAGTGGCGCGCACGCGATTCAATAGTGGATTTAGGATGGCGTAGCAGATAGCACCGCCAAGCACAGCGTTCACAGGGACAATCCCCGGTAACCAATGTCCTGCGGCAACGCCCGCAGCAACAGCGATTAACGCACTGATATTCACATCGCGCATTTTGCTCATGTCAAAAGTGGCATAACGATGACGATACATTAAGTAATCCGCAATGATAATGCCACCAATCGGTGGAATGGCTGCGGATAAAAAGGTCAGCCAGCTGACAAAGTTGTTATACAGCCACAGTGCGCAGAGTGTGCCCACTAAGCCGTTGATAATGGATAATGTTTTACTGGATAAACCCGTGATGTTTGCGAAGCCCAAACCGGAAGCGTATAGCGCATTGTCATTGGTGGTCCAAATGTTTAAACCAAGCACAATAATCGCAGGAATGAGCAGCCCTTGCGCGATCATCACATCAGAGATGTCTGCCATACCGAGGGAAGCGGCACCCGCAGCACCAAAGATAAACATGAGTGAGTTACCCAAGAAGAACGCCACAATGGCAACCAGTACCGCGATCTTTGGTTTGCGCCCGAAGCGAACGAAGTCGGCGGTTAACGTTCCGGCGCTGACAAACGAACCGACCACCATGGCGAGCGCAAGGTTAAAATCGATAGGTTGGGCAGGTTTAACGGTTTGCAGTGCGCTTAAGCCACCGACATCGGTGACGGCAAGATACACAGAGTAGCTACCTAAGATAGCAATAGCAGGAACAGCAACAATTGACAGAACGGTTAATGCCGAGATTCCGAAGAACACGGTGATGGTCATCAAAATACCGGAAATACCAATCAGTAAGTTGATATCCCAGCCTGTAGCTTTACCGACGGGAATGGCAAACATAGCAACGCCGACACCGAACCAGCCGACCTGTGTACCGCCAAGTAAGAATGAAGGGAGCCAAGAGCCGCGGATACCAAATGAATAACGAGCAAGAAGGTGGGTTGTTAAGCCGGTTTTTGAACCAATGAAACCAAGAAAGGCGGTGTAGACACCAAGAATAAGATTACCAATGAGAACTGCGAGGAAGAAATCGTTGAAACTAAGACCGGTACCGAGAGCGCCTCCGGTCCACATGCTGGCGGAAAAGAACGTTAAACCCAGCATTACAAAGGTTAATGCGAGCCCGCCTTTTCGCGCGGATATGGGTACTGGCTCATGACTATAATTTTTATCGCCGGACACAATGACCTCCTGTTGCTTTTCTCTAGCCAAAAAATCCGACGCAGTTTATAGCCGTAAAAATAAAAAGCAAACGATTTCATACATGCTTAAAAAGAATTAATGAATGGTGTTTTTGCGCATTTTTTACTCTAGTGAGCATGGTTGGTGGGTGGGGGATGAAGCGATAATAAATCGAGTGAATGAATAAAATGACAAAGCAAGGACGAAATGAAAATGACTCTCAATACAATAAAATAAGCGTAAAATAAAAATAAAAGACTTCCGATCATGTGGATTTTAATACATTGCTATTTTTATTTATATTTACGCAAACAAATATTATAGGCAAGTTGGTTTTTATATTTATTTATAACTACTCTTTTAATTTGTTATGTGGAATTTATTACTTCAATTTCTTTGTAAGGAATGATTTAAATCCAATTTAATAGTCAAATATATAATTTTTATTATTTACTAAAATTAATGGTTTTATATTAAATAAATGAAGTTTGAAAAAATCGTTCTAATTTTAAAAAAATGATAAAGACGTTAATTTTATCGTTATTTTAACGAAACTTAATGTTTACTTTGCGTTATTCATAGCTATGTTTTTAAAGGATATTTTTAATTTTTGGTGGATTTTTTTATGATAAACATTGTGTGGATCACAAAATGACGGTTAATTTTAAAATAGGGAATTAAAATTGATATCCCTCAATTAAATAAAGCCATTAAAGCTCACAATGAATCACCAATTAAAAATTACTCTTCATTTTGTTTTTCTTATCTATTTATCCAGGGATAAAAGAGGTGCAGTCATGATAATACAAATTATCGCGGCATTAATTATTGTTGTTACAATTTATCTTTTAATAAAAAAATATGAAACCCGAATGGTGTTAATTGCTGCGGGGCTGGTGCTGTGTATTGTCAGCCTTGTGCCAATGGATGCCTTAAATGCATTTAGTGAGCGTATGGTTTCAGCCCCTCTGATTCAAGCCATTTGTTCCAGTATGGGTTTTGCCTATGTCATGAAATATACCAAGTGTGATAAACACTTAGTGCTTGTGTTATCTAAGGTTTTAACACGATTAGGTTTTTTCTTGATCCCCGCCGCCGTTGTATTGACCTTCTTCATTAATATTGCAATTCCTTCTGCGGCAGGGTGTGCCGCTGCGGTAGGTGCAACATTAATTCCATTGTTGATTGCTGCACGTATTCATCCTGCTATTGCTGGCGGTGCCGTGCTGTGCGGTACTATCGGTTCTATGTTGAGTCCAGGTTTGTCTCATAACCCATTTGTGGCACAAATGTCGAATATGAGTATTGTTGACTTAATTGCTCGCCATGGACCATACAGTTTATCGGTGGGGGGTATCGCAGCTGTTTCGTTAGCGGTCGTCGCGTTGGTGAAAAAAGAGTACAACATGAAAGCCGTGGTAGAGGTGAATGGCGCTGCTGGAACTGAGCCAAATACGCCGGCAGAGCAGCCAAATTACCTGTATGCAACAGCACCTTTTATTCCGTTGATTTTATTGATTCTTCCGTTCATGGATGCATTGAAAGCTTATCAAATCAGCGTACCCGCAGCGATGGTGATCGGGGCTATTTATGCATTAGTGATTACCCGCACTAACCCTTCTACGATCACGAAAGAGTTCTTTAAAGGAATGGGGAATGCTTATGGGGATGTCCTCGGGATTATCATTGCAGCTGCAGTATTCTCTGCGGGCTTAAAAGCATCTGGTTTAATTGATTCCTTTATTGGTTTTCTGATTCATTCTCCTGAATTTGCACGTTGGGGAGGGACTTTGGGTCCATTCTTAATGGGGATTATTACGGGCTCAGGCGATGCAGCGGCATTTGCTTTCAATGAAACTGTCACGCCGTTTGCTCAGCAATTTGGTTACGAAATTCCTGATTTGGGAATGGCATCTGCAATTTCTGGCGCCTTGGGTAGAACCATGTCACCGTTAGCGGGTGCAGCTATCGTTTGTGCGGGTTTAGCCAATGTTAACCCGATGGAAATTGTTAAGCGTACTGCGCCCGGCATGATTGTTGGGGTGATCTTTATTGCGCTCATCATGCTTTAATTGTAAGGAGATAACATGTCGAACATCACATTAGAAAAATTGACCGAATGGCGTCGTGAATTCCATCAATATCCAGAGATTGGTTGGTCTGAATTTTTAACGACCGCGAAAATTGTTGAAGAACTGCGTGGCTTAGGTTTAGACGTGAAAGTGGGTCCACAGGTGATTAATCCTGAATACGCTTTTGGACGCCAACAAAACGTGGTTGAGAAAGGTTTAGCGGTTGCAAGAAAACACCAAGTGAATGAAGATCTGTTAGCTGAAATGCAGGAACTAACGGGATGCGTTGCTATTTTTGATAGTGGTAAAGCCGGTCCGACAATCGCACTACGCTTCGATATTGACTGTGTTGGGGTGACTGAGAGTACCCAAGAAACTCATCGCCCAAAAAATGATAATTTTAGTTCTTGCCACCCTGGTGAGATGCATGCCTGTGGTCATGATGGACACATTGCAATTGGTCTAGCTGTTGCCCATTGGCTAGTGGCAAATAAAGCCAGCTTATCTGGCAAGGTAAAATTGTTATTCCAACCTGCTGAAGAAGGGGTTCGTGGCGCAAGAGCGATGGCAGAAAGTGGGATCGTGGATGATGTTGATTACTTCTTAGGGGCTCACCTGGGATTTATCGCCAATAGCGGTGAAATTGTGATTAACCCTACCCATTTCTTGTGCACCACTAAGTTGGATTTTCGTTTCAAAGGAGCACCTTCCCATGCGGGAGCTGAACCTGAATTAGGTCGTAATGCATTAGCGGGCGCCTGTCATGCAACAACGCAAATGCTAGGCATCTCACGACACGGTAAAGGCATGTCACGCATTAATGTTGGGGTGTTGAATGCAGGGGAAGGGCGTAATGTCACGCCATCGTATGCCCAAATGCAGGTAGAAGTGCGTGGGGAAAACGAAGAAATTAACCGCTTTATGAGCGAAAATGCCATTCGCATGGCTGAAGGCTCCGCACATAGCTTCCAATTAGAAATGGAAAGTGAAGTGATGGGGGAAGCGGTGGATTTAACCAATGACCAAGAACTGATTGATACTCTGGCAAGTGTGGTGGGACAACATGCTGAATTAACAGCGGTTGCAACTCGACCATTTGGTGGCAGTGAAGATGCGACAATTTTGGCTAAGCGTGTTCAGCGCCATGGTGGTAAATCACTGTATTTCGTTGTGGGTGCGGACAGAACCGCGGGGCATCACCAAGCTAACTTTGATTTTGATGAGAAACAGATGTTAACAGCCTATCAGCTGTATACCGGATGTTTAGTGTCCTTAATGTAATTTAAATTGATAGGTATTTAAGTGCTAGGTAGTTAAGTGATAGAGAAAAGCCGCTGGGAAAGGAATATCCCAGCGGCTTTTTTTATTTCGCTAAGGCATATAGCGTGTCTTTCAATAGATTGGCGGCAACGATAATATCGTCGAAGTCGGTGAATTCATCGGGATGATGGCTTATGCCTTCTTTTGATGGTGTAAAAATCATTGCGGTCGGAAATCGTTGGGCGAGGTTCATGGAGTCATGCCCTGCACCGCTTAGCATGGTCATATAGTCGATGTTGTGTTCAATACAGAGTTGCTCAATTAGGTGACAAATATTGCTATCTAATTTCACTGGAGCTTCGGCAGAAATTTCACGAAGTTGAATGGAAACATCGTTGTCTTGTTCAGACTTTTTAATGGAATTTTTCAAGTGATTGGCAACACGAGCAATACTTTCTGACTCAATACCGCGGATATCGACTAAGAAATTCACTTCTCCGGGGATCACATTCATGGAGTTTGGATAAACATTGAGTTTTCCAATCGTGCCGACAGTTCCCCAGACGGCTTCTCGGCATGCAGCGCGGTTGAGATCACTGATGATAGCCGCACTCGCCACTAAAGCATCATGGCGCTGGTACATGGGGGTTGCTCCGGAATGGTCGGCATGCCCCGTCACTTGCACTTGGAATCGGGTGGGGGCGGCAATACCGTTAACAATTCCTACGGGTTTTCCTGCTAGCTCAAGACGTCGACCTTGCTCAATGTGCATCTCAATAAACGCAGAATAGGTATCATCGGTTAATTGGCACTGTTCAATATCTTGGCTTGGGTAGCCAAGGCTATCAAGTACGTCGAAAAAATTACGTCCATCGTCATCGCGATTGAGTGACCATTTTTCACGGTCGACTTTTCCAAGTAACACTTTGCTACCAATACATGAAAAACCAAATCGACTGGATTCTTCTGCTCTAAAAATCACGAGTTCAAGGGATCGGGATAATTGTTGCGGCTGAAATTGCATGAGTGCATAAAATCCAGCAACAACACCAAGGGTGCCGTCATATGCACCGCCATTGGGTACGGTATCGAGATGGGAACCTGTTCCAACGGCGGGTAAATCGGGATTTTTTCCCGGCAATCGGCAAAAGATATTACCGACTGCATCTTGGCGTACGATAAAGCCTGCTTTTTGCATGATATCTATCATGTATTGATGTGCAGATTGGTCTATTGGCGTATAAGCTAAACGTGTGACGCCTTTATTTTCAGGATAAGAAGTAAAGGATGCTAATTTTTCAAATAATACTTTCATTTCATTAGTAGAAAATAATTCCCTAGTCATGAAAACCTCTGTTATAAAATAGTAATCAGATATGTTTAATTTTGGTGAAAATAAAAAGTAAATAAAAATAAGGAATGTTGAAATATATAAATATTTATATTGAATAATTACTATGGCAAATGAAAGGTCATGAAGTCAAATAGAAAAGCAGGAATATGGGTATTGTATGATTTTTATCAATATGCTGATTTTAAACGAAAATTAAACAAATTTTACGTTTTTTGAATATACCGATAATTTCGCGTGAAATTAAAAAAAATTTTAAATTACACCGTAATTTTTTATTGTATATAGCACTTATATTGGGTGATTTTAAATTAAAGAAGATATTTATTTTAAATAATTAATCTAGATTGATCGTTTATTTTATTTTTTTCATACCTTCATTAATTGTTATTTTTTGTCTTTAATTGTTAGCGTTTAAATTATGGAGATATAACTGAACTTTATCGAGCAGAAGACATAACTCACCGCTATTTTTTGCTTTGCGTCGTAGCCTTTGTGTGAATCGATGAATTTTTACAGCATCAGGGTGTGGACGTTGTAAATGTAACACGAGTCCTTTTAGGGCTCGTTTATGCGATTCACAAGCAGAAAATTGTTTATAAACTTGCATCAAATTGAGCCAAATTCCATGTCGGATAGCGAAGAATTGTAGGGTTTTCTCAAATGAAGCGTCATTTTTTCGAGCTAATATTAACCCACTAAATAGGCGATGGCTCATTTGAGATGTAGAGGGTTTCTGTCCGGTAATAATTTTATTAAGTCCAAGTTTAAATTGTTGTTCACTAAGTAAAATTAGGTTTTGGTAACGTTTTTTGGGGTTGGTTGGGTAAATCCAATAAAAAGCGCCCATTGCGACTAGTGGTCCACAAACAATAGCGATGGCATTACCGAGGCTTTCAGGAAAACTCAAGGTAAAAGGATAACTCGGTTGCAGTAAGATCAAAGAGACCATGATGTAATCAAAGGCGATTAAAATCAGTTTACTGTGGGCAAAAACAAAAATACCACTAATGATCACGGGGACAATAAAGATGCTCATTTGCCATGAAGATGATGCAAATGGCCATAAACACCACGTACAAATTAAGGCAGCAATTGCGCCAAGAGACTGTCCTGTAAATATATTTTTCATGAACTTAGCGGGATAATCGAGAGAAGCAAACAACGCTATCATGACTGATAACCCTAATGTCAGATAGGCAAGTGCTTGCCATTGGGTCACTAGCCACAAAAAACCAACGGTGGCAATGGTGACAAAAGCACGGGCGAAGGCTTGCCAAGCCGAAATTCGGTCATGGTGTAATTTCAATTTATCGACGCGGTAATGTGCTTTGATAGACACCCCTTTTGAGACATAAAACAGAGGGATCAGGAGATTCTTTAATACGCCATTAGGACACACGGAAAGAATATGTTTCCATTGTTGTTCAGTGGGTTGTATTTTGGGGAATGGGAAAGCAGCGATATTTTTAACATGTTCTAATTGCAGCAGAATTTGACTTTGGAAAAATAATTGCTGGCGTGCTTTTGCGACTTGTTTACGGTGATAACGCCAGCCAATACGGTTTGCCTCAAGCTGTTCATCATAGGTCGTCATTTGCTGCCAAAGTGTGTCAATTTCGTGCTTAGCAATAGGTTCTTTTTTGTATAACGAACGATGCAAAATAGTGTAAAACTGAGTATCAATTTTCTGTTTTAAAGCGATGATTGCGGTTTGTTCGCGTTTAGGTGTAAACAGAAAATTAAACACAATAGCGCATAACACCCCGACTAATATGGTCCAAAATCGATCCCAAGCAACAAAGAAAAGATTGTTAGTCGCGTGGACACTGAGCATGCTCACCATAACCGCGGAATATCCAGCCAAGAATGTCCCATAGGCCACAAAGCCTTTTTGTAATTGACCGATTCCACTGCATGCACCTAGCCATCCAGCTAAACTGATCACAAACAATAAAGGGCTGATCTGATGAAGTTGAATAAGCATCACGCCAGCCAGTACACCACTGACGGTGCCGGCAAAACGCCACCAACTTTTTTCTAATAGGTTTTCTCGCCATGGTTGTGCGGATGCCCAAACGGTCATTGCGGCCCATTGAGGATGAGCAAGTCCGGCATATTCAGCAATAAATAGCGCTAAAATCGATGCGCAGGCAGTAATCATAGCAAAACGTAAACGGTCAGAATCAAATCCGAGCCGTTGCATGAATGTGGTTGGTTGTGACATGGTTTTTCGCAGATGGATGAGTAAAACAGTGTATAGGGTAGTGCTTGTGAAGGAAAATCGCAAATAGAGGTCTAACAGCGTCTATATTGTCATGGCAGAATTTGAAATGAAATAAAAAGTAAAAGCCTTAGAATAGGCTTTTACTTTTTATATGGATGCATCATATATAGAGTAACTTTTTCAAATCAAGAAATCGTTGGTGTAAATATTGAATGATAATTACGCGATCTATGCGTAAGACTCAACGGATTCTTGGTTTTTATTTTCATATTTAATATCTTGATTGTCTTGGAATATATCACAAAATATATCACTGATATTAACATCTAATATTTTTGTTACTCTTGCTAAGCAATCTATATCAATTCGATTAACACCACGTTCATAACGAAATAGCTGTTGTTCGCTGATATTACACTCTCTTGCTAACTGGAATACAGTATAACCTTGAGATTTTCTTAATGATTTTATTTTTTGTCCAACGGCATAAGCTACAGGAAATTTTCTATTCATAAATATTCTCTATTAAATTATATTGTTGAGATAACAATCAATGTGGGTTCTCAGATTCTATAAATGACATTTAATATAATCTGTGTTTTTTCATTTTTGGTTAAATATATAGTGACCATCAAGTGCCACTCACTGAATGATATACTATACTTATAATTGTTTTCAATTAGTCTCAAAATGACGTTTTAAATATCCACATACCTATTATTATTTTTCTTAAATATTTAATCTTAAAATTAAGTTATCATTTTCAATGATTTGAATTTGAATTTACGTAATGTTAGAACAAATGTAAATTTTAATGTATTGTTTTTGATCAGCATGATGTGTTGGAAATTTGCCATATTTCGATATTTGATGCCAAAAAAAACAGGAAATAAAATATTAACAATATTGGGTTTTTATATTTAATTACCCTTAATTTGGTTTGTTTCTTTCATGCTATAAGTTTATTCCACTAATGAGTCAAACTAGGAGGATCATTATTTGATCGATTTTTTGTTGTTCTTTCAAATATGCCAAGTAATAGTGTTACGATGAAAGTCATAATATCCTTATTCATGAGTTGTATTTTTTTGTTTCTAGCGTGATAGCTATTTTAGCACTCAAAATGAAAAAGATAATTGAGTGCTTTTTATGATGATTGGCATTAAAAATGACCATCAGTCCTTTTAAGTCAAATTGTTACTAAGCAGTATGCTACTTTAGTAGTAAAGGATTTTTCATTACATTTTTTGATTTGAAAACCATTATATAGATGTGACTAAACTCATATTATGACTTATAGGTATATCTAAAAATCACTAATAATTTATGAGCACTATATCGGTATTACAATTTTCTAGGGTAAAAATGAAAAGAGTGTGTTTCTTCAAATCTTGTGGTGGTTGTTATGTATATATGGGTCTGCCCTTTTTAACAGCTTGCTCGCTGGTTTGTTATCTTTATCTTTTATGCCTGTAAAAGCTGGTGTACCGTTCGTAACTAAATTGATTGTAGGTGTAAGAGGGCTATTAGCAGAAAAAATAGTAGGTTGTGTAACTTGTACTTGTAATATAGCATTTGGAGAAATATTACCTTTCGAATCAACCGCAACAGCGTTTATGGTATAGCGGTTTTGTACTTTTCCTCCGGATTTATAGGTCGGGAGAATAATGCTATACGCACCATTTTTTTCATCAATAACTTGACCGCCAGCAGCAACGAGGTTATCGGCATGCCAATTGATGCGGTTAAAACCATATTGACTATTAATGGTATATTTCAGGGGGATTTTTTCCCCTGAAATACCTGTTATGGATGCGTTCATGTTGAGATAAATAGTGTCGTTTTTTTTGTAATCTAACAAGATATGGTTGTTGCGACTGACAAAGTCATAACGATTGCCCATTAACGAGCGGAATTCTCCGACTGCATCAGGATCTAAGTGTTGTTTGAACGATTTTCCAAATTGGTAGCTCAGCTTTAAACCAATACGCGAATCTTGCTTACTCGCCTTACCTTGACGATGTTCTCCATTCAATGTGATCAATGGAATTGGGGTATAATTAATGCCAGCTGTAATTGAATAAGGGTTATTTTGGCGATTTTTAGTACCAAATAGAGCGGCTTCTTCTCCATAAAACTGTTCATATGTCAGTTTACCCCCAATATGTGGATAAATGGGTAGCCAGCCTTCAGCTCGAAGATCCCAACCATTAGCAGGGCGAGTGGAATAATCGGCTAAATCGCGGGAATTACGCCAGCCACTTAATCGGTGGTAGCTGTTAGCGGAAAGTTTTAAAAAGTCACGGCGGTACTCGACACCTAACCCTAAACGGGAGTGTTTACGAGAGATATCATAGTCAAAAAAACTATTTCCACCGATCATCTGGTTTTCACCATACCAACGAGTCCCTAATCCAAGGTTGGTTTCGATACGTCCTTCTTTACGGTGCAAGCTTGTTTGGGTGAACAATAAATTATTTTCTGTTTCGTAAAGTGGAAGCAGTAAGTCAATTTGTGAGTTTTTTAATGAGAACTTTTTATCTGCTTCGAGTTTAATCTGTGAACTTCCAAAATGATTAAACCAATCTTGTAGGTAGCTACTTGCTGTAGTTGTGACGAGTTCACGCGCAAAGGCTTTGGTCTTTTCATTTGTGGGTTTAGTTGTGAAAAATTGCCCTGTCTTTGAGACAAACTGTGCCAAAATAAGTTGGTTTTCAGTGGATGCTTCAGGTGCCACTATAGGTCGTAGGTTCTCCTGTTCACGTGGTGATAAAGGTGAAGTGGGAATATCAATTTCAGTGCCCGGTTTTATATTCTCAAAAGAATAAGCAAACGTTCTAAATTGATTGAGCTGTTGGAGTTGCTGTAGGTTTATATGGTATTTTTCAGCAATGCTTCTTGTTGTCTCACCAATTTGTAAGGTATAGGCTTGCGTTTCTTTAAAGAAAAAATATTTATTATTCTGCGATAATGGCTTCTGATGCTTATTTCTATCTTCAGTAAAGGCACTTGCTACCATTGGGATGAAGATCGACACGAGTGGGAAGCTAATTTGTATCGCTATGTTTATCCATGCAGTGAATTTTAAACGACGAGGAATTAAATTCCTTGACCTGTAATACATGAAATAACTCCAATAAATAAGATTGGCATAATAGAATTCAGAGGTGTTTGTTGAAAAGAATCACGATGACCCATTTAATTCGAATGTTAAATTGATGCATCGAATTAAATGGGGAGAAGGCACCGCTCTGATTTATTCAAGATGATTATATTTGCTATTTATTCCATTTTTTATTGAATAGTTTTGAAATAAAAAGAATTAATCGAATTCCTGCTAGGTGTTCTAATTTAATAAGATTTTATAATGTTGGTTTAAAGGCTATTGACACGCAGTGATAATCTATCTGATGAATCTTTATTTAGTGGCGTAATCTGATTACTCATCATTAATAATTCACCATTTTTTTCAATACGTATACTTAAACCAAAGTAACGATTTTTGGCTGAGATTTTTTCAGGTAGGTTAATTGAAAAATTCACAGTGCGGCTTGGTTTACGTGTAGTCATCGTATAATCGTAATGACTTTTTTCTGAATAACTATTCCCATTTATCTCTGTAACAGAGAGTGTGACTAATGCTTCTCCTGGAATATCGTGAGATTGGCTATAGATGTCACCCTGAATATTAAATGTATTTTCTTTTTTGTTTATGGGGTTATTGCATGCAAATAGAAATAAGCAGCAGGTCAATATAAATAGAGAATGTAGAATATTTTTTGATATAACAATTTTTGGCATGATTAATCTTCTATGGTAAGGCTATCTTATTGAAACGAGCGATTAAATACTTTTTGGAAGAAACAACGAACATATGAGTACATGTTTTTTTGTTCATTAGACCTTGATAAAATTGGCATTTCTGATTTTTCGCCTGTGTATAAAACACCAATCCTTGGTAGTGTCATTATCAAGTTTTCATCTAATTCTACTTTTTTGAAGGATTGGCGTAACTGTCTAACAAGCTTGTAATAACTGCTTTCGGTCACAATGGTTCCGCGTTTTTCCCAAATCTCATGCATTACTTCGCGTTTACTATTGGTTTTTAATAGTAAAAGTTTTAAAAGGCAGGATTCATTTTCTGATAAATTTACTGTTCTTTTTCCACGGGATAATGTTCTCTTTAATGGGTCATACACGACTTGACCGCATAAAAGCATCATTGGTTCTATTTTATTGTATTCCATGTTATTCATAATATTTCCCACAAATATAGTTCAATTCAGAATTAAATATAGACATCGTAACTGCCAGTAAAATAGTGTTCAATATAAAAAAACAGTAGGTATCGGATAGATGAAAAATTAAAGCGTTTTTTTAAATCAAACAATGTGTTTTGGTGATGTAAATTTAAACTACTACCAGTGATTGTATATATCAATTTCAAATTTGTTTTTTTTATATTTTTTGAAAAAGATAATATGAAAAAGCATAGATTATAAAAAACATAACCTAGGCTTATAGTTATTCGTCGGAAGGGGGGGATATGATATGAATAAGAATGAAGGAGAAATTAATCATTCAGTTTATATATGCTATAATTCATTTATATCCTCATCATCACCTTCAATATTAAAATTCGTCATATTTTTGTTTAATTGCTCTTTAAATGGGGCATTCATGAATGTTATTGCCATATAACGTTGAAGTGATTTAGTAAAATCTTTATATAAAGACGGGGAGGCTTCAGATGAAGATTTTAATGTCTGTGCGACGTTTGCAATGAATGATTCTTTGTCTTTACGGTTTAAATTAATCATGGTTTTAAACACAAGAAGAAATTGTGATTTTTGACTATCTTGATTAGTAAATTCTTGAATAAATAGGTTTAATTTTTCTTCTGCATTCTCTGAAATGTGAGGTATGTTTTTTTCGTGGTAATTTTGTATGTCTTTCATGATGTGATTAGGTTTCCTGCGGGTATTCATTCTTGTATGTAGATCAGATGTACTTACTGGTGGAGTTTCATAAGTACGCGGTGTTGATAAAAGATTTAGTGAGTTTGGATTAATTTTCATTATGCTTCCTTGAGATTGATAGTTGCTGAATCAAGCGACTATAAGCTTCCTTGTGCTGCTGTTGTATTTGACAACGAGCCGAAATCGATAGGATTTGTGGTTGTATATTTTTGGCGGCAACATCGGGTGAAAAATGAGTGATTTTATTGCCAACTTCTAGAGAAATATGATTGTTTTGGCTGTTTAATGTCTTGATACCATTAATTTTTTTTCCTAATGTAGTCTGTAACTCTGTAGGTAAGTGCAATTGTGTCTTGGCAGTTTCAGGTTGTAACTGTATAAAGTATTCCGCAATGATTTCTTGCAAACGCAAATCTGCAAATAAGTGTGTTAGCACTTTCGTTAAGCGTTCTTCAGTTTTGCTGACGGTGTATTGATATTGCTTTTCACTTGCTTCTAATACGGCAATAAAATCCTGCAACAGTTGTTGCAACCCATCTTGGTAACCGTGTTGATATGCAGTGGTATAAAGGGTTTCCTCGGATTGTTGTGCATGTTGGATATGATCTTTTGCTTTGTGTTGAGCGTGTTTAACGACAGATTGCGCATATCGGTTAGAATTCAAAGCATGGTGTTTAATTAACACATCTTCAATGATGGTTTGCTGGATATTAGGCTGTGTGTTCTCTGACATAATGGCAAGTTTCTTCGATAATATTCCAAGGTAGCAAGGCACGGACGGAATGATTCATTACCTTCTGTGTGCTGCGACTAAACATGTATTTCGCGCGTGTGGCATAGCAATGGCTGAATGTGTTTAAACACGTTAAAAGTTGCTCTGCACCCAATGCAAGTAACTGTTGGGGGGTCTCAATCTGGCGTATTTGGCTCTGCCATAACGGATGAGTAAATTGTTTATGTAATTGATGATATTGAGTTAACTCGCCCCACCAAGGGAGTGGAGATGCATGTTGAATAACACCTAAGCCCCATGCGATGGTGGGTATTCGTGACCAATTATCTGCCAAGATCTTCGGCAAAATAGGCGTATTTTCATTCGGTAACCCCAACTGATATTGCTCAATAAGCTGAGAATTCTGCTGTTTTTGTAACAGTGGGGGTAATTGATGATAGTGCGTACCGATAAACTCAGAGTGAAAATACTCTCCTGGTGCTAAGAAAATATTTTTTTGCTCAACGAGTAGTTTACTCAACAGGGGCATGGCTCGATTTCTCCGTTTCTTCTTCGCGCTGTTTATTATTGCGTTGATACAGATACAAGCCGAGTGCGATTAACAAACCAATTAACGCTGTGACTAAAGCGGATGCAATGACAGGGTTAAATGCAGGTGTTGGACCATTTTTGGTTTGGTAGAGTAAAGGAGGACGGCTAACTATCACGACAGAAACATTGTCATAGGTTGTGTCGACAAAACTATTATTTAGAAATAGTTTTATCTTATTCATCATGACCTTAGGGTCTTCATTTCCAGAATAGGTGACTAAGCTCGAGACTTTTTGTGCTTGTTTCACCGGACCATTGCCAGAAATAGGATAACTTACATGTACGCGGGCATTCACGACATTAGGGATAGTCAGCAATGATTGTTCAAGACGCTGCTCAATGAGTGAAAGGAGTCGTGTACGCTCTGCTTGTGGTGATGCGACCAGAGAGTCTCCAGGAAAGGCATCAATGATTTCCACTGGCTCTTTCGATGGCAAGTTATATTGGCGCAGTAAGTCAACGGCAATGACAAAATCATTGGGCGCTACTCGTATTGAGTCTCCATTTTTGGAATCTTGTTTACGGTTAGCATCAACACCATGTTCTTGTAAAATTGCGAGAACTTCATTACTTTGGCGTTGGCTGAGATTGCTCAGTAATAATTGATTATCACAACCAAGCAATAAACCAATAAAGCCAATCAATAAAAATTTTTTTAATATGTTCATGGTTTATTGTGCTTTTATGACAGTATCAATACTTGATGTTACTTTATGTGTAATCGTACTGATCATGTTTAAGGCTAACGTGTATTGACCCACTTGGTCCTGTAAATTTAGGACTTGTACGGCATTACTCGGATCAATATTCTTCGATTTTTCGATAATATTTTGTTTTTCTGTGCTTGCATTGGCTGCATAATCAGAAAATAGTTTTTTAACGGTTTCTTCTAAAGATGAGACTGAAACAGGAGAAACAGTATCAACCACGGTTGCAATAGGGCTTATTGATGAAATAGGTAGCATAGATATTTCCTATAAATAATAAAGAGCATCAAGATATATGATGCTCAAATTAAAATTAAACGTTACGTATAATGGCTTGTGCCGCATCTTTAATGGACTTCATTACGTTACTTTGTAATTGACGTGCCATATTATAGTTGCCGCTTAAGGCTGTGATTTTACCCAGAACGAGCGGGTTATCGACTTCCAGATTGGGGTTGTCAATCATAGACTTTAATTCATCAGCGATAGTCTTAGTTCTTTCGCTAATACCAGCGGAGCTGCGATACATCATGCCCCATTTGTTATCTGTTGCTGTGGTAGATGCTTGTTCTAATGCAGATGCATCCCAATTGCCCTCTGCATTACTAATACCTGGAGTTGCCATATTTATTGCCTTACTAATTAGATTGGTTTGAGTTAAACAACCAATGATTATTCCCTAGTAGAGTAATACCATTGGTATGGGTGATAAACGATTTTCCAGCAAGTTCATTATTGGCAAGGGAGACGGAAAATTGAATTTGCTTAGTTCCCCACTTTTGACTAAATGAATTTGTGAAGCTAATTAAAGAGAGAGTTTGTTTATCATTTAAACTATCTCTTATAACAAAGATAACTTTGTTATCTTTGATTATTTTTTGCCACTTAACGTTACTTTCAGCTAAACCTAGTTCTGATTTTTTAATAAGTTCGTTAAAGGGTGTTTCTACTATTTTACTTTGCTTATAACAATGAAAATATGTTGAAAGTAGTTGATTAATATTTTTTTCATTGCTATTCGGTAATGGACTTTTAATCACTCTAATAATTGGCTGGCAAGGATTTTCAATATCAACCTTTAGTAAGTTAGGAACAGTGTCTATCAGTTTTTCTTCAATCTCTTCTTCAAGTTTTTTTATCTTTAAGATCGTATAATTTTCTGGATGATTTTTTTTTAATAATATTTGTTGGCTCCAGTCTGCATCTCGTTGTGTTCTAACTAAAATAAGTGTTTTCCCATTTTTTCCTTGCGTGTATATAATTGGATGTTGACTACCTTTCAATATATTATCAATACTTTGAATACGTTTTTCAGCATCATTTTTTGGATTAATTTGGAATGCAAAGGTTATTGATAAAATAATGGTTAAAAATAACAAAATAAGTATTAACCATTTTTTATTAAAAGTAACCTTATATCTTTTAATATAATCCGAATGGTTCTCTGGGTGTATCACTGGGATTTCATTGGGAGCACGGACTGCATGATGCGTCTTCCATTCATCATTTAGTTTCTTGATGATAAATGGAAATCTATCAATCAATAATATGTCTTGAAATGTTATTGGAAACACCTGTGTACTATTTTCTTGGGTAAGATGAATTGTAAGTCCATTGTTTGATTCTTGAACAGAAAGAATAGAAAATTCACACTTTTCCTTTTCACTTGGAATATAATACGTAGTAAACCCATTTTCATCTATTTCTGTTTTATAACTAATGTTTCTATCAGTGATAATGATGTTTTTATCAATATTAATCATTAGTTCTTGACCGCTCATTGGTCCACTAATAATTTTAATTATACATGTGTGGAGTTTTGGTTCTATCATAAAGACAATCTCAATTAATAAAAATGGTGAGTTATTCACCACTCAATGACAGTAGTTAAATATAAATAGATGAAATAGTCAGCTGAATTTATCTTATTCATTCACACTTTATATATTGGTAAGGTTTTCCGATCTATTCCGGACTATTCATTTGTTTTTTTTGTTTTGATCATTGACTCTAGATTCAGTAAAAGCCAAATGAATAGGACTGATTTATAATGTCGAATGAAGATATTGCTAAATTATTAGAGGGTGGGAATAGTTGCTTTTCTTTACAAGATACATTGGTCTTGTCAATACCAAAGAAAAATACAGCGACGCTTTTTTATAAATCTCTGTATACAAAATTAAATATTAAGGTAGATAAACCCGTTATATTTATCTGCAAATACGATGAGCTAATAACAGAAGATGAAAGTCAATGGGATATTTATACCCTGGGATTATCAGAACTGGTTGAAACTCTCGCTATTATTGATACTGCAATGGGACAATCCTTTCTTGCAAAAAAAGCGCAAAAAAATAATGACAATAGTCATTTAGGTGAATTTATTTTATTTGATGATGAAATATCATCACCGAATTTAATAAAGAATGTTGTTATCGATATGATTATTAAAAAGCAACCATTATTTGAAGAGTGGTGTGATGTATTAAGGCGTTATGAAGCATATGGAATGATGCGTTTTTTAATTTCAGCCGCTCAGCAAGATAAAAATGCCAATATAAATCAGTTATGCGATCGCTATGGTATTTCCGCTTCTTATTTCAGGCAACTGTATCGAGAAAACTTTAATAAAACAGCTAAGCGCAAAATTATGGGTGTGCGTATGGGGGCGGCTATTTTGCAATTAATTGAAAGTGAACATTCCATTTTAGATGTAGGGCTAGAAGCGGGTTATTGCTCGGCCTCTCATTTTACAAATGATTTAAAAAAAGAGTTGGGTCTTACCCCATCAGAAATAAGGCACCTTGGAGCAATGTTATATGAACAGTAAAAAATTTACAGCGATTGCTATTTCGCTGTTTTTACTGAGTGTAAATATCAATACAGCGCAATCAGAGATGTTGATTGCTGAACCTGTTACACAGGAAAGAAGTCGCGATACATTTGTCGCTAATAATATTGCGGTAGGAAAAGTCTTTGAGGCTGTTGCTGAGCGTATTAATAAACCCATTATTTTAAGTAAATTAGCCTCTCAAAAGAAAGTGACGGGAAATTTTAATCTGGGTAATGCGGATGAAATGTTTAAAGCGTTAACGCGCCGTATCGCGTTGGTGTGGTATGACGATGGTGCGGGTATTTATGTCTACGATAACAGTGAAATGCGTAGCTTAATTATTCCAACTCAGAAAGTCAGTAGCCAACAGGTATTGAGTTATATTCAACGAAATGGCATTTATGACGCTCGCTTCCCTGTCCGTTCTCAAGGTGGCGATACGATGTTATTTGTTTCGGGTCCCCCGCTCTATGTGGAGTTGATTAAAGGCGCCGCATTATATCTTGGAGAACAGAGCCAAAGTGAAGAAAAACGCAGTGGTAATGTCGCCGTTATTCCGTTGAAACACGCTTCTGTGACTGATCGTACTTATTCTTTAAGAGGACAATCCGTCACTGTTCCCGGCATGCTAACGGTGATTAGTGATTTGTTTAAAAATGGGGGCGGTAGCGTTGAAGAAGCGCTGAATGTTGAACCTATCAAGCTCAATACATCGGGTGATGACATTGATGCATTGATGGATACACCGATTGGCGGTGGTAGTCCTGTCGAAAATCGTCAACTCATCGTGAAGCGTGGTAATGCATCGAACAGTGCATTTTCGTTAGTTGCCCATCCTGATAGCAATAGCTTGATTGTAAAAGGTAGCCAAAGCCAAATTCGTTATGTGCGAGATTTAGTTAAAAATTTAGACAATCGTCGCCGCCAAGTGGAACTCTCTTTGTGGATCATTGATATCACTCGCTCAGAGTTGGATAACTTAGGTGTGAATTGGGAGGTCGGTTCCTTTAAAGCGGGTGGTGGGTCTATTTCGTTCAACCGCAGTACATTACCGGATAGCAGTAAATTTTTAGTTCAAATTGATGCGCTTAGCAAAAATGGTAATAGCCAAATTGTTTCGCGCCCAGTTCTATTAACTCAAGAAAATGTGCCTGCATTATTTGATAACAACACCAGTTTCTACGCCAAATTACAAGGTGAACGTATTGCGACGCTTGAGCAGGTCACTTACGGCACGATGATCAGCGTTATGCCTCGCATCTCTGGTGGGCAAAGCGTTGAGATGGAAGTCAATATTGAAGATGGTGCTGAAAGCCGAGATAGCAGCGGAAAAACGTCAAACGTCGAAGGGTTGCCCTCTGTTAACCGAACCAGCATCAATACTGTTGCACGTATTGCGAAAGATAGCAGTTTGTTAATCGGTGGCTATACTCGCGACCAATATATTGATAACGAAAGTAAAATCCCACTTCTTGGGGATATTCCTTGGATTGGTGGACTGTTTCGTCATTCCTCAACAAACCAACAAAAAATGGTGCGCTTATTTCTTATCCAGCCGCGTTTATTAGATGAAAACGAGGTTTGGGATGGACGACAATTCTCGGATAAAACGCGCATTACTCAAAAAAATAGCCAGCTTCACGGCACGGTGGAGTTCTTACAGCAATATATGAGGGATTCATGGCAATAACGCCACTGAATTATGGCAATCGCACGCTGCTCAATACGCAAGACAAGAGCCGAGCAGCAGCAAAAAGTCGTGATGATTCCGATGAAGTTGCCCGTGGTGCGGGTGTTATTGATAGCTCAAGCGAATACGCCTCCATGGCGATGCTTGCAGCGAGCCACGTTCGTCGCAGTGGTTCAAAGCAAGGACAGGATGAAGAGTGGATGCAGTTTGCTGAGCACATCCTAGAAAATAATGCGGATGAAAAAGTGTTGCACATTGAGGGGATTTTAAATCGCCAAATGATGACTCCGCAGCAATTACGTGCATTTCTATTGCAGTATTTCACGGATCCCAGTGATTTATTAATGGTATTAGCTGCACTGATTAACCGAAAGAAACTTAAGCAAGAACAGATAGAGGCTTTACAAGAGTTAGAGCGATTGCTCCTTACGGAGGATACTCAGCGAGCTGCGCAAGCTGGCGTCAATATCGCTTTAATTGCAAAAGCATTTGCGCAAACTTTACGTGAAAACGCGGGAAATCTAAGAGCACTCTACCGTGAGTTTATTGGTTACGACGGTCCTGTTGTTTATCTATATGAACAGTGGGTTGAAGAGATGGAAATGACCCAGCGTGAAAACATGATGCGTTATTTAGCGCGTGCTCTCGCGTGTGATTTACAAGCACTCCCTTTAGGGGATCTTAATATCAGTGAGTTTGGGAGTTTCTTTACTCGAATTGGTCGATTGCGTGAATTGCAATCTTTAGACCGAGTATTTAGTCAGCAATTTTTCCAATCAGGTCTATTTCGCCAGAGTGTCGAATTACAGCAGAGCCATTTAGAAAAAGTGCTAAGCCAATTGTTTACTTGCGGTATTCGTAGCCAAGAGAGTTTTAACGAAAAACTGATTAGTTTTATTGATGAGCAATTAAAAATCATGACGACGGATTTACGTGCTCGCTTTGTTCAGCTGTTAATTATTGCATTTTCAATCATACCTGTAGCGGTCTTTCACTCATTGGAAGCGCGGGATGAATTACTCGACCAATTAAAAAAACAGATGGCTCAACTGTTAGTGCAAGAACAGCGTTTGCGCAGACAGCCATGATTTAATAGGAAATAAACGATTTCATGAAAAACTTCACCGGATTTTTATTACAGATCCGTAATCGCCCTGAATTGATGGTATTAGTCATCATGGTAATGGTTATTGCGATGCTGATTATTCCATTACCCACCGTATTGGTCGATTTCTTGATTGCATTGAATATTATGATTTCTGTGCTGATCTTTATGAGCTCGTTTTATATTACTCGAGTGCTTAACTTCCAATCATTTCCTTCTATTTTACTTATTAGCACGTTATTTAGATTGGCACTGTCGATTAGTACCAGCCGCCTTATTTTATTAGAAGCAGATGCTGGCGATATTATCGATACTTTCGGCGAATTTGTTATTCAAGATAATTTGGTTGTTGGGATGGTGGTTTTTGCCATTGTGACCATTGTGCAATTTATTGTTATCACAAAGGGTTCAGAGCGTATTGCGGAAGTGGCAGCTCGATTTTCATTGGATGCCATGCCCGGAAAGCAAATGAGCATTGATGCAGATTTACGCGCCGGTGTGATTGATGAAGCCACCGTGAAAATTAAGCGTGGTGAGCTGGAAAAAGAAAGTCAATTATTTGGTTCTTTTGATGGTGCGATGAAGTTTATTAAAGGAGATGCGATTGCGGGTATCGTGATCATTTTCGTCAATTTGATTGGCGGCATTTCAGTGGGTACAGCCCAGCAAGGCATGGATATTTCAACCGCATTAAACACATTTACTTTGTTAACGATCGGGGATGGGCTGGTCGCACAAATTCCTGCTCTGCTTATTTCTATCAGTGCGGGTTTTATCGTGACCCGAGTCGGTGGAAACGACAAAAATTTAGGTGAAAACATTGTCTCCGAACTTTTTGACAATGATTTTACGATCTTAATCACGGCGCTGATTGTGCTATTTATGGGCTTTCTTCCCGGGTTCCCAACACCAATTTTCCTCTTCCTTGCCGCGCTGCTGATGGGGTTATTTGCGACACGTTATTTCAAAAAACGCAAAGCTCAACGAAAAGACCAGCAATCAGGGCAAGAAAATCTGCAAACAGAAGCAACGGAAGGGGAAACTCAACGCGCAAATGATGATTTTGATGATGAATATATTCCTGAAACTTTACCCGTCATTATTTCTGTTAATCAAGAGTATAAGCAGCATTTGGAAGAGAATAATTTCTTATCACGTATGAAAAAGGATGTATTTATTCGTTATGGATATCGCATTCCTGATATCGCGATTAACTATTCCCCCATCGTACCTGAAAACAAAATTGTTGTGCTCATTAATGAAGTGAAAGCGGGCGAATATGATGTCTATTTCCATGGTCATCGCTTACTGACGGCAAATGATGAACTGGAATATCTTGGGTTAGAGCTGACCAAATATACCGATGAGTATGGCTTTGTTAATACATGGTTCGATAACCAATATCTTGAAAATGTAGAGCAACTTGGCTTATTGGTACGAGATGACATTACCGAAATGATTGATTGTGTTAGTACGCTATTACTCCGACACATTAATGAGTTCTTTGGGATTCAAGAAACTAAAAATTTACTGGATGATCTTGAAAGAAAATACCCTGAATTACTGAAAGAATGCTATCGCCATGCCACGGTGCAGAAAGTGACGGAGGTTTTCCAGCGGTTATTGATGGAAAAAATCTCAGTGCGCAACATGAAATTGATCATCGAAACCTTAGTGCAATGGGTACCTAAAGAAAAAGACAGCATGATGTTGGTGGAGCACATTCGAAGTTCCATGGCGCGCTATATCTCTTCGCGTTTTTCAGTGGAAGGGCGTCTGAATGTATTAATGGTTAATGCTGAGCTGGAAGACACCATTCGCCAAGGTATTCGTCAATCATCAGGTGGAGTTTACCTGCATTTAGAACCTGAAAAAAGCAACGAGCTTATTCAAGCTGCTGAAGTGGCATTAGAAAACAGTTACTTATCTGCGAGGGATGTCAATGTATTGGTTCCCGTGGATATCCGCCGATTTGTGAAAAAAATCTTGGAAGGTCGTTTCCCTGAACTTGAGGTGCTTTCATTTAATGAAGTCTCTGAAATGGTCAGGGTAAACGTCATTAAAACTATATAAGGAACGCGAGAATGAAATACCGTTTTGTTGAACAATTAAATGCATTTCTGAATTCAATGGGGCGTGGTGATTTAGTGAATTCACAGTTAGATTGCCATTCGAATATTCAATTAGAAATGAGTGATGCTCCGGCAATTAATATTGATTTATCTACGGATGATTTAATTATTTGGTGCAGTTTAGATGAGTGTAACCATAGCCGCTTAGATTCATCCAGTGCGGCATTATTAAAAAATATGCTGGAGTATCCACCGCGTAATTTTTATGTGGGGCAGCCCGCATTAAGTTTAGCTGAGGATAACTTAGTGCTTTCGGCGGTATTAAAAACAACATCGCTAGATAACATGCAGTTATTTGCAGACTCGTTCGAAGAGTTTTTTGAACGCGCAAATGAATTACGGACTCAATTATCGTAATTATGAAGCTATTTGACTCGTGCGCACATCCTGTGCGCATTCATGGATGCTTGATTGAAGCCCCGCTAGATGGGGTATTCATCGGTGAAATCTGCTTTATTGAGCAGTCGTTAGCACAGCCTAATATTATCGCCAAAGCGCAAGTGATTGGTTTTAAAGAAGGGTTAACGGTTCTGAGCTTAATTGGTCGTGCGCAAGGCTTAACCCGTGAAGTCGTTATTCGACCTAGTGGGTATCCGTTTGTGTTTCAAATGGGTGAGCATTTAGCAGGTAATATTTTTAATGCGTCCGGAGAGTTAGAAGGTCCATTAAGCCAGAAGCCTAGCGAAGTGACCCAATTAAAAACCAAATTACAGCGTATTGATAATCCGCCAGTGAATGTGAATATGCGTCGTCCCATCAATGAACCGATGGTCACGGGCATTCGCGCCATTGATGGGTTATTAACCTGTGGGTTAGGGCAGCGAATGGGTATTTTTGCGGCGGCGGGGAGCGGAAAAACCTCCCTGATGAACATGCTGATTAACCATGCCCATGGTGATATTCATATTGTGGCATTGATTGGTGAGCGTGGTCGAGAAGTAATTGAATTTATTGAGGAACTTAAGCAGTCGCCTCATGCAGATAAAACTATTTTAGTCTATGCCACTTCCGACAGTCCGCCCATTGAGCGTTGTAATGCAGCGCTATTGGCGACCGCGATGGCGGAATACTTTCGCGATCTTGGGCGTCATGTTTTGTTATATGTCGACTCAATGACTCGTTACGCAAGGGCGTTACGCGATGTGGCGCTCGCGACGGGAGAACTACCTGCGCGGAGAGGCTATCCAGCTTCTGTTTTCGAGCAATTACCGTTGTTACTTGAGCGCCCTGGGCGTGTAAAACAGGGGGCAATCACGGCATTTTACACCGTATTGTTAGAAAGCGAGGACGAGGCGGATCCGATTGGTGATGAAATTCGTTCTATTCTTGATGGACATATTTACCTTAGCCATAAATTAGCGGGGCGTGGGCATTACCCTGCGATTGATATCTTACACAGTATTAGCCGAGTTTTTCAAAAGGTGACAACGCCAGAGCATCGTCAGTTTGCCGTAGATGTGCGCGAAAATTTATCTCGCCTAGAACAGATTCAGTTGTATCTCGAGCTAGGGGAATATCAACGAGGTGAAAGTCAGGAGAATGACCGAGCCTTAGATAAGCAATCGAATATCAATCAGTTTTTACAGCAAAGTATGGATGAGTCAGAATATTTTGATGGAATGTTAACCCACTTAGGTCGTTTGGCATCCTGATGATTAGCTCATTATTAGCATTGACTGAGAAACGCCTTGAAAGGGTGCAATTAGATCAAAATAAATTACACAACGCCATTTTACAGTTACAGCAGCAGCATCAGGATATTCGCCAACGTATCGCCATCTTGGTCACTCAGGTGAGTGTCTATGAAAAATCTGAAGAGTTAACACAAATGGATTTTTGGGAGCGTCAACGACAAAAAGCCGTGGTTTTAGCAGAAGTAGCCCAATTTGAATATCAGATAGAAAATTTAGACGCCGAATTATCGAAGTACCATTTATTGAAGCAGCAAATGATAGAACGGATGCTCATTTTGCGTAATAAGTGCGAGAAATTCCAAAAATATCTCAAACAACAACGTAGGGCTCGGTGGTTAAAATTAGAGCTCCAGCAACAGAATGAAATCGAGGAGCTGTTTGTTCATGTCGACAATCAAATCACTGCCAAGTGACAGTACGTTTAATTCCGTAATGGAAGCGAAAAGTTCATCATTCGGCTTTAATCATCAAAAATATAGTCAGCAGCATTCCGTGAAAAAAACCGCTCAGGAAATTTTGCAAAAAACACTGACCCAAAGAAACAATAATCAGAAAAAGCAAAAAAAACCGGCTGAGGAGCTAGCTATTCCTGTTTTGCTGAATGTTTCAGCGCAAGTTCAAAATGTTTACGTTGATACAAAAGTGGCGTTCTTATCCTCTGGAATTGTGGCTGAGGTAAAAAGTCATTCGGCGAATCAGACGGCGGGTGAACTGATTAATGGGCAAAAGGTACAAGAAGAGAATATACCTCTGGGAAATGTACCTACCCATGTTGCAGCTGTATCCGTGGCACCCGTATTTAACACGAAAACAATGGAACAGAAAATTGTTCGCTTTTTGTCAAACCATTCGATGAGTGACCACCAATCTCAATGGAAGGAGATTTCATTAGTGCAGTCGGCTGAATTGACGGAGATGACAACATTGAAATCATCTCAACACGATAGTGCATTAAATTTATCCTCTGAGGCAAAGGTCTCAACAGAATCTGAGGTAATTACGCAAACGCAGAGTGCTGCTGGCCCCTATAAGGATGTACAGGCAAATAAGAACACACGAGAAATAAATACAGGAAAGCTAGAGCTAGCATCAAATGAATCTCTGGAAATGCAAAAATTTTCTGATGTACAAAATTTTAATATTGAAAAATCGGAATTAGTTCAATCTGATGAGATGGATATAACTAAAAGTATCCTAGCGCAAATGAAATCAGAATCGGTTGTAAGATCTGCGGTAAGTTCGCAAGTGCCGTCTCCTCAGACATCGCCAAAGCTGACAGCAGAGCTTGTAGCAACAATGATGGCAAGTGAAACATTGAACGTGGCACCTGAACGCACACTAAGTTACACCTTTAGCCAATGGCAAAATATGCCATCAGTCTCGTTTTCTTTAGCTCACGCAAGTCATGAAAACATGGTTGCTTCTACCTATAGTCATGAAGTTCAACAGGCTTTGGAAGACAATCGACATTTGTTTACTGGTGAGCAGAAAATGGTGATTAAGCGTGAAGAGCGTGAAGGTCAGCATCGTCAACAGCAACAGCAGAATAAACAACAAGACGAGGAGTTTTAATGCTGAATATTCGTCGTATTAGCCATCGTGAAAAACAAATTGGCGAGTGGCAGCAACGTTTCCAACAGGATTTAGCTCCCCATATCCCTCAAGTGGGAGAGCGCTATTTCCAAATTACGTTGAATAGCGAAAAGCAGCAAATTCAAGTGTTGGTGAACGCGGAGGATTGGTGTCGTCACCGTTGGCCTAAGTTGGCTCATTATGCTTGGGATCTGTTAGATGCCAAGAGCTTATGCAAAGTTTTTACTTATGAAAATACAGGAAATGCGTTTTTCTCCGAGCAATTCCGTTGTCACCATGTCGAAATTATTGATGATGAACAGCCTCAACAACCATGGCTAACGGTCAAAGAAAAAGCGCTTGGCATTGTGCTATTAGCGGAGCCGATAAGTGGATTGAAGGAAATAAAACCGATTAATGGCCTATCTGATACGCTCAAATTACAAGCGGATTGGATCCTAGGTTATAGCCACATCAGTGGAAAAACATTGCAATCTATCGCATTACGAGACGTACTGCGAATTCAAAATTTACAGCTTCATATGTCTGTAGCGGGGTGTTTGGTTGCTCATTTTAAGAAACAACAAGAAGGCATTTTTATGATTGAACAGTTAGTGGTAGCAGAAGATGAGCAAATAGACTCTGCAATGGAAGAGGAGTTTGTTGATGAGACGGTTCGTCCGTTTCATTTGCATGGTCTTACTGTGAAATTAACGTTTGTACTGGGTCATTCAGATATCACAGTGGGTGAACTCGATACGCTTCAACCAGGGACAGTCTATTCCATTGGGGAAAATAAAGAGCGTGAAGTTAAGGTGTATGCGAATAAGCAGCTGATTGCTGAAGGTGAGCTAACTTATATTGGCGATAGCGATGAATTGGGCTTAGAAATCAAAAGATTGGTGAGCTTAGGGGATAAAAGGTTATAAGCATGCCAACGGTTCCAAATGAAATCCCTTTATTAGCTATTATCGCATTATCGACATTACTGCCGTTTATTATTGCAGCAGGAACCTGTTACTTAAAAATATCGATTGTATTGATTATGGTGCGTAATGCGATGGGGGTGCAGCAAGTACCTTCTACAATGGCACTGAATGGCATCGCTTTGTTACTGTCTATCTTTGTGATGATGCCTGTCTTGCAAGACGTGAATCAGTATATGCGTCATGAAAGTGTTGATTTTAGCAATGTTGAATCGGTTGATAACTTTGTAGATAACGGTTTAGGGCGGTATAAAAGTTACTTAATGAAATATTCAGACCCTCAGTTGGTCACCTTTTTTGAGTCCGTCCAGCAAGGTAAAACGGAAATAGAAGTTCAAGAAGAACAGGCTGAGCCTACGCTATTTTCATTGTTACCTGCTTATGCATTAAGTGAAATTAAATCGGCTTTTGAAATCGGTTTTTATATCTATTTGCCTTTTGTGGTTATCGATTTAGTCATTTCGAGTATCTTACTGGCACTCGGTATGATGATGATGAGCCCTGTGACTATTTCCGTTCCTGTGAAATTGATTTTGTTTGTAGCAATTGATGGTTGGTCGCTGATTTCTAAAGGATTAGTGATGCAGTATTTCGAACTTGCGCAGCATTGACCTAGAGGAATAGAAGATGGATTCAATCATTTATGTCAGTAACAAAGCGATGCTGTTGATCGTGATACTGTCGGCTATTCCTGTCACCGTCGCGACGGTCGTTGGGTTATTAGTGGGGCTTTTACAGACAGTGACTCAGCTTCAAGAACAAACTTTGCCATTTGGAATCAAATTGTTAGCGGTATTTGGCTCTCTATTTATGATTTCAGGCTGGCTTGCCGATAAAGTGATGAATTACACCCTTGAAGTGATGGCTACAGCATTACCTGCAATAGGATTATTTGGATGAACCAGGAGATGCTTGGATTAGTGTCCTCCATGTATTTCACGTTCCAGCAGGGGTTAATTAAAATTGCATTTGCTTGGTTGCGAATCGCTCCGGTGATGTTTTTCTTACCTTTCCTGAGCAATAAGTTGCTCAATGGCGGGATTATTAAGAACTGTGTCGTGGCGTATTTAGCATTAGGAATGTGGCCTTATCTTTCGACCAATGAAATTAATTGGGGTGAAATGAACATCAGTGAGGTCTTTCTGTATGAGGTATGCATTGGGTTGGTATTAGCATTCATTTTAGGTCTGCCTTTTATGATTGCTAATGTTATTGGTGAATTGATTGATACTCAACGAGGGGAAACAATTAGTAGTATTGTGGACCCAGCAAGTGGTAGCGAAGCCTCGGAATTAGCCGTTTTTATTAGCTATATTGTTTGTATGGTTTTCCTTGCACAAGGTGGCATGTATCAACTGGCAAATGTATTTGCTCAAAGTTACCAGCTATTGCCATTTGCCCATGGATTTACGTCATTCAAGAGTTTGCCTTTAGGTGAGTGGTTAAATAAAGCGATTGTTAACGGTGTGATTTTAACAGCACCCATTATTGTCACTCTATTTATTTCTGAAGTTGCATTGGGATTATATTCTCGATTTTGTCCACAATTGAATGCGTTTTCATTATCGCTAGCGATTAAATCGATTATCGCGTTTATTGTATTTTTACTTTATTTTCAAAATGAAGTTCCAGATATCTTGGTTAATATGATTTCGTTATCACCGTTACATGAAATATTTCTTTCTCCTTAATTAAGGTAGGGGTTTGCATGGCTGAAAAAACAGAAAAGCCTACCGACAAAAAAATAAAAGATTCCGCTAAAAAAGGACAAAGTTATAAAAGTAAAGACTCGATTGCAGCAATTGTATTAGTCACTGGTGCATTTGTTGTTGATGGTATGTCCAGCTTGTATAACCTTGGCGGTTTAATGAAGAAGATATTATTAAACCCCAATGATATTTATATTGATGACTTGCTGTGGCAATTTTTAAAAATATTTATGAGCATTGTTTTACCGATTTTAATCGCTTGTTTTTTGTCTGGTACCATTATTTCTTTATTACAAAGTCGATTTAGATTGGCAACGGAAGCAGTAAAGTTAGATTTTACAAAGTTAAACCCAATCGCAGGATTTAAAAAAATATTCTCATTGAATTCTTTAAAGGGATTAATTAAAGCCATTCTGTATTTATTGGTATTTAGTGTCTCAGCTACAACGTTTTTTATTGTATGGCGACACGAAATTTTTATGTTATATCGAACGACAATTAATGGTATGACAACGCAATGGGTAACCCTTTGTATTATATTTGTTTTTGTTTTTTTGGCTGTTGCTGTCATTATTGTATTAGTGGATGCGATAGCTGAATTTTTCTTGTTTATTAAAAACCTAAAAATGGAAAAACAAGAGGTCAAGAAAGAGCATAAGGATAATGAAGGGGATCCGCATCTTAAAAGTGCTCGCAAAGGTTTGCACCAAGAAATTTTGTCAGAAGAAGTTAAGTCAAGTATTCAAAATTCAACATTTGTGATGGCGAATCCGACACATATTGCCATGTTGATTTATTACGATGCGAATATTTCACCATTACCGTTCTTAATGTTTAAGACTCGGGGGTTACAAGCGAAAGCAGTAATTAAATATGCGGAAGAACAAAATATACCTGTAGTGAGAGATATTATATTAGCCCGCCAAATATGGCGGAATTATAAAAAGGATAGTTTTATTGATGAACAAGGATTACAGGACGTAATGCAAATAGTGACGTGGTTAATCCGTATTGAATTAGAAAAATTAGGAATTGATGTGGATGAAGTATTGGAAAAGCTTATTCCATCCCACTCTCATTCATAGAATTATTATACTGTAAATTAATTATTTGCATATTAAATCGTTTTTTATAAGAAATGAATGATTTGATTAATTATGATGCAAGGTAGCGGTCTGCATCATATGTCACGCATGATAAACGAGGTGAAAATATGAATCATACTGAAACAGAAAATACACAAATTGAAATGGAAACATTACTAGACGGAATTACAACAGCGCTTATGGATGGTGCAACATATAAAGATATTCATGGTATTCCACAGGCAACTATGGATGGTATTTATGCTTATGCCTATGAATTTTATCAGCAAGGAAAATTAGATGAAGCGGAAACATTCTTTCGATTCTTAAGTATTTACGATTTCTACAATACAGACTACGTGATGGGTCTGGCCGCCGTATACCAACTAACGAAACGTTATGAGAAAGCAACAGAATTATACGCGCTTGCATTTGTATTGGCGAAAAATGATTACCGTCCCTTGTTCCATGCAGGGCAATGTAATTTGATGCTGAAAAAAAGCAGTGCTGCCATCCATTGTTTTGAAAGTGTGGTTGAAAATAGCACCGATATCGATTTACAGAAAAAATCGGAAGCGTATTTAACAGCCTTAAAGAAAAACCTTGAGCAAGTTGAGCCTGCTTCTGCAGACTCAAATACTGAATAAAGGAAACAACATGAGTCAAGTTGTAACGTCAAATGCTTCTAGTACATCGACCAGTGAGCGAATTAATAATATTCACAAGTTTTTACAGGGGGCAAACCCCCTTGGCTTGGCGGATGAAAGTGTTAAAGCCGTGCTGGCATTAGAAGCGGCATGTGGTGAGCTAGCATCTAATGAACAACTAAAGAATCAACGCAGTGAAAGCCTTCCAAAGTTGTTAAAACCCAAAATGATGGCAATGAAATCATCACCAGAAACTGCACAAATGAAAGGCTTTAATGGTAATGCATTACTGATTGAATCTTTTGCATCATTACGTCAATTGTTGCATGAAGGTAACTTGAATGAATTGAGTAATCGTATTCAGTTTCTTAATTTTGAGACCGAAGCTTTGCGTGAACAAGGGAAGACGTTACTCGATACGTTTTCCTCTTCAACTAAACAATTAAGTGAATTCACTCATCAAGTGAATATCAGTAAAGATAATTTATCCTCGGCGAAATCCCAATTATCGACAGTTGCAGCCCAGCACCAGAATCAAAAAATAAAATTACAGGCTAATCATGGGCAATTGACGCATTTAGAAAAGCAACTATCAACTGAAAAAATGTTGTTGGCTCAAGTTGATGCACAACCAAAACCTCACACAGAAGCTGTACATCAGCAAGTTGCCACGTTAGAAGCGAATATTACCCATTTAGCGATGCAAATAGATGTGTTAACTCAGCAACAGCATGAGTTAGTTGCAGGTGAAAATACTCTGATTCATCAAGGTGATGCATTGCAGTTGGAAGTGAATCAGCTACAAAACTCATTAGAGACATTACTAGATCAAGCTTCTGATATTACAGCGGCCGCAGATGCTGATCGTCAAAAACTTAATCAATTTATTGATTCTGCCCCTCGCTCTCTCGAAGTTGAAGGTGATAAGTGGGAAAACACATTATCGCTCTTGACGATGTTAACGGCTCAATTAAAAAAAGCGATGAATGAAGATTCGCTTCGCAATATGAAAGAGCAAGAAGAGGTGATGATGAAAATCAATGAAGCCTCTCGTAAAGATTCAGATAAAAAGGCGAAAGAAGCTGCAGAGGCTGAGCGTAAAGCGGCAGATGCTAACAAGGCTGCCTCTTGTGCCAGTAAAATTTTTAGTTATGTGATGCTTGCGGTATCGGTAATCGCGACGGTAGCAACATTCGGTGCTGCTGCGCCTCTGACGCTTGCGGTTGCAGCGATTGGTATTGCGATGTCTATTGCCGACATTGTACTGGAAGAGACCGGTCAGGGAAGCTTGATGCAAATGTTAGCAACTGAAATCTCTAACGCAGTCACTGACATGTTGATCACTTTTGGTGTGCCGGAAGCAGAAGCGAAGAAAATTGGTAGCATCGTGGGGATGGTACTAGCCGCTGTTGCTTTTTTAGCTATCTCTTTGCTTTCTATGTCCTCTTTTGTCAAAAATATCGCCAATACCGTTAAAAACGTCGCGAAAATTCTTGTAAAAAATGCTGGGGCATTGTTGAAAAGCGCGATTAAAGCGATGCCAAAAAGTTTAACAAATGCATTGGGGAATATAGCAACGAAAGGCTCAAAAGCGGGTCATTCTGTGGCAGATAGTAGTGATGAAATGGTGAAACTGACCAAATTCTCTAAATTAGCTGATAAATTCGACGATGTTCAAAATGTCGCTAAATCCTCTGATTATGTGTCTTTGGGTGGGCAAATGGTGAAGGTTGGTGATTCTGCCAAAGTCGCTAAGGTTGCTGACAAGCTTGATGATGTCAAAGACATTGGTAAGACAGTAGAAAAAGCGGCTTTTTCAGGAAAAGCGCAAAGCGTAAGAATGGCACGTTTAGAAGTCGGGATGAAAGGAACTGGCGCGGGTCTTTCTGTTGCAAATGCGGCAACTTCCGGAGGCTTACGCCTAGAAGCTGCAGCTCAGATGCGTGATATGAAAGAGATGTTGGCGGGCATGATGTTGAATGATGAGACTATTCAAGCCCTAACGGCATTACTTGAGGAGTTAATCAAATCCTTGTCAAAAAGTTATCACCAGTTGGATGACATGTTCAATGGCATGATGACTTCACTTCATCAATCAAATAACAATAAAGTCGATATGCTGAAAACGGCGCGCTTCGCTTAAATTTTGGAGAATTTTTATATGACGACTATCACTCAATCATTAAATTTACCTGCACAGATTCAACCGAATGGCAGTGAGTTTGCGCTGATATCTAAAACGCCTTCTTCTACAACAAATGGAGTACGTCAGGACGTTAAATTACATGATATTTCCGCTAATTTCGCTGAAAATTCTATTGAAAAGCCTGCATTATCTGTTCCTACATCCATGATGTCTGCAACGCAAATGCAAGTTGCATTATCCGAATTGGGGTCTGTGGAAAAAAATACGCTATTAAATGACTTATATGGTTTTATTCGAGTAACACCGGAACAAACGCAACAAGCTGTAGAGAAAGTCTTTGCGGCAGAAAGTAAAACACTTAATCAAGTGTTATCAAATAATCAGCAACTTGATGAAGGTGATTACAAACAAATTGCTCTTGCCATTCAAGTCATGATAGGCAGTAGCTTCTTTGATAGAGTGCCACAAAATTCAGGCATGATTCAGACTGATAAGAAATCAGCTAAATCAGTAGAAGGGGCAAAAGAACAGCAATTTGTTGGTATTATCAGCAGTGATATCATGCTGGAATTACTTAAGATTGTTCGTAAAGTGGTTGCTGAGCTGAACATTTCAGAGCGTAGAATTAGTGCAGAGTTCTTGATGCTGAACGCTAAGATGATTGAAGCAGCTGCAGACTCGACGATTAAAGAAGGTAAGGAGATGTTCAATGGCGCGCTGACGGGCTTTTTCACCTCTTTAGCGATTACCGCGGCAGGAACGGCTTTTCAAGCGCGAGGACTGCATAAACAGACTCAGTCAATTAAAAACAATTTAGTCAAAGCCAACCAAAATGGCTCGGCGGCGGATCGTTTAAATGAACTTAATACGAATTCACTGTCATCCCCGAAAAATCATTCACTTGAGTTAAAGACTAAAAACGGCGTAAAAGTGGAGTTGGCCGACCAAGCAACGCCTGCACAGCAAGCGTTGGCAAATCAGCGTGGTGCTGAAGCGGCTCAGCGCACCAATAAATTAGGATTAGCAGAGCGCGATGAGCATGAGCGCATTATGAATAAAACGCGTACTCAGATAGGAATAGCTGAACAAGGTTCCCGCATGTCAGATAATGCAGGTCAAATGGTGACGTCAGCGAATCAGGTGAATGTAAAATCAGAAGAAGCGAATAAAATGACGCAGCAATCTGTCGCGGACACGGCAAGAATGATCGTTGGGGACAAAGATAAGCTGATTGATCAGCTCAAAGATTATGTGAAACAGATGAATGAATCTTTGCGTGAAATCCGTGAGAGCCAATTACGCACTTTCCAAAGTGTGGTGAGAGGCTAACTTTCGATGAATATTACCCCATATGTACATTCAAATCAGGTTGTTTCAGTAAAAGTGCCAGTAACAGAAAGCACAAATGTTCAGAATCATTTGCCCATTATGGGGGAAAGTTTGGCATTGGATTCATCTTTAGATGTTTATCAAAAAGGTGCTCAGCTCGCATTACAATTGGGGGCGCCAGCCACTGATGTTCCATTTCGTGAAGAGTCTATTTCGGATAATCTTGATAAAATTAAAGAGCAATACCGCTCAGTAATGATGGCGATGAAATACTCATCTGATGGGTATAAGCGAGCTTCCCAACCTTTTGAGGATGGTCGAAGTCATATTGCGGCAACGAAAGATTTAATTGGCGAAATTCACGAAGATTATCAGAAAAAATACGGTGAAATAGTTAAAGCCTCGACACAATATATGCAAGACATCAATACTGCATTAAGTAAGTTGAGCGCGAATATTAGCTCTGGTAGTGACGGAAAAATAAAATTCAAACCCAAAGCGTTTCTGATGGATTTTGACAAAGTCGTATCAAAATATTCAGGGATGTCATATGGTGACTATTACTCTTTTTACGAGACATCTTCATATTCTGAAAGTGAATTATTAGCTGAATATTGTGAAATGTGGGGGCAAGATCTCGGCAAGAAAAATACAACGGATAACAATACCAGCAGTAAAGGGAGTATGAGGGAGTATCTTAGTACTCTAGATTCCAGCGAATATGGAAAGAGAACCCCACAGTTATATACAATTAAAGCTGGTTCAGACATCGATACTGAATTTAATTTTTGGAATAAAAAATTATCTGGGCAAGGTTTTGTGGTTAAAAAAATTGGAAAAGAAATACATGTTTATCCAGACTTCAAAGCAATCAGGGAAATTTACTTAAGTATCAGAAATGCACCGGTTGACTGGGACGGAAGCGATATGGTGTCTCAATCATTCCAAAGCTTACAAACAGCGATGGATGCACAGAAAAATACAGTGAATAGCAGTGTATCGCGATTATTAGAAACATTCCGTCAAGATAATAGCCATTTCGAAACGTTAGTTCAGTTATTAATTCAATTAATAAAAGACTTAAATCAAAACAATATGAGCCTAATCAATATCTGATTTAAGCGAATAAAAATTATAAATTTTATCATAAGTAATTATGAGGAGTTGTTATGCCTATTAATGGAAGCCCTGTAGCTGAAAATCGGCGTTTTTCAAATGCGCAATTAACGCCCATGCAGACGACCAAAACTGATTCAATTGCCTCACAAATTGCATCGGTACACTCTGCTGGTAGCGAAAGTATTTCACCTGTGAATCAAGAAATAAATAATCAAATTTCCATCTCTGGAAATCGTAATACATTACATCAGCGTAATCATATTCAGCAATCTGAAGATATTCATCAGATATTAACGCAGTCTCACCCTGAGATTACGAAAGAGATGATTAACTCTGTATTATGCGCAGGGGCGAGTGGAAATTTAGCCCAGCAAGAAATTAATTATCGACCAGAGAATCATTTAATTATCTTAGCACTTTTAAAACCCGAAGAATTGAGCCAAGAAACTGGCTTGCTGGATGCAGCGGCTAATTTGATTCAGAAATTGAATAAAATGGGTGAAAAAAATACGCAAGCAAAACATTTATTAAGCCATGAAGAAAAACTGTTTGATAAGTTAATTGAATCTGCTATTTCGACGTTAGGAAAAGATCAGTTGCAAATATTGGGGCAGCGTTACCAACAAAGGTATGTCGACCCCGCAATTAAGGAAACGCTTGGTCATTATTTTAGCAAGGATGAGGTTGCTCTCCATCCTGTCAGCGATTTTCTAGTGAGCTCCCTCAGCCATGGCTGTGATATGAGGGCGAATGCTGCTATTCAAGAGTATCAGAAACATACACGTAAATCGTTTGTAGATAAAGCGTGTCAAATTCATAACTTGTTTTTAGCGTTAGAAGAGAAAATTGAAATAATCCGACCGTTGACTGTTCACATGGACTTAGCTTCCTTACCTGCTTTGTCTCCGGAAAAAACGCCGGTTACCGATGATGAGGTTGATGGAGTTAAACCGCGTTTTGCACCATCCTCACCCGAGCTATTAACGCCGACTGCACCATTATTGCCAAGTAATACTAGCCATAATGAAAACATGTATAATACTTATATTACAAACAATTACTATACATCACCGGCAGAAAACACCCACATCAATTCTGTTCAGTCGAACAATGATAATAAAGAGGAAACACCGTTATTACCTACGTCACTTAAATCTGTGATGAACGTGAAGTTAATGCCACCAACGGGAGTAGAAAAATCAGGTTATACCGCAAAACAACCGGAAATTCCTACAGTTGATTATCCACAACGAACGGTTGATGAGCCTAAAATTGAGCAACCAAGGATTGATGAAAAAGCGACCTTGAGCCGCCAGCCTGTCGAGACCGAAAAGCTGCCAATGGGATCTTTTGCGAATCGGTATACGAAAGTATTAGATATCGATCCTGTAACGGGAAATACGCGTAGTTCTTGGAAGCTAGTGGATGAAAATGAGCTCACAAGCCAGCCTGTGTTGATGGCTGAAAAACTTCACACAGAGGTATCACCCAATAAATATTCACGCGTTTTAGCGGTGGACTCTGTGACAGGAAATACACGGAGTTCTTGGCTTTCAGAAAATGCAGGGACAAGCTCAGTGACGTTAAGCGAGCGTGGGGCATTAACACGAGATCAATCGGCGCAAGAGCGCTATCAACAGACAACAGAGACAGACAGTTTGACTCAAAATACGGTGTTTGCTAATCGATTTGAAGCTGTTGAAGTGACAGATGAGCTCACTGGACAGCGTAAAAAAACATGGCAATTAGCGGACGCAAAAACCAGCAAACCTGTGACTTTAACGGAAATGGGGGCGCTAACCCGTGACCAAGTCGCCAAAGAGAAGTATGACGACAATGGAAAACACTTCTCGTAAGGTAACGCAATGACAACGCAGGACACAGCACAGCACTGGTTAGAAACTCATCTCAAGAAGATACGTGAATATTCCGGTATTAACCAAACGTACTCAATGGACGATGAGCTCATTCGCGATGTACATATCGATTCTTTAGAGCTATTGGAATTGATAGCCGCTATCGAAGAGTATACTGAGCAGCCATTACGGGATGAAGTGTGGATGAAATGGCGGCGTTTACAAGATATTGTTGATTATCTTATTAACGCCACCGCTTGAGATGGTTTTTTATATTGCCAATAGGTTTCTTGCACATCATGCAGGAAACCTATTTTTTATGGTTGAGCCACTGTAAGGTCTAAAGCTTTATGGATGGCATCGGGAATGACGCTGCCATGGGTTTTTCCGGCAAATAAAGTAAACTCGCAAGATCGCTGATGGCTGCTGATTGCCTCACACACTTCCCGAGGGGAAATCCAACTTTTACGGGTTTGATAATTCTGTTTTTGTTCATCGGTTAAACGGCTTAAATCCGGTGTTTCTTCTAGCTCTCCAAGCGTGATGGCAATGGGTGATGCTGTTGATGAACGCGTCAATTTGTCCAAATCCACCATTTCTCCCTCTCCCCACCATAATGATGGGCTAGCAGAAACAAAATGCTGAAAATCGGTTGGGTGATTTTGGTAAACCATTAACGTAAAGAGACCGCCAAATGAGTGTCCAAATAGGGTTTCTCGTTGGGTATCAATCGGAAACTGTTGTTCAGCCCATGGGCGAACAGTGAAGGTGAGAAACTGATAAAGCGATTCTGCACCACCACCATCTTGAAAGGCTTCTCCAGCGACTTTTGGCGTGTAGTCGTATGTCCGCTCTTTTTTCGGGAACGCTTCAGGGCTGGGGTAGCCAATACCAATAATAATCGGCAATTTATCGCGGGCAAATTGTTGAGCCGCTTGGTTTACCGCTAATGGGTAGAGCCCATTACCATCAAGCATAAATAGCACAGGACGTTTTCCAGAAACGTCTTTAGGAACGGCACTATAGATACGTAATTCACGCTGACCATTGCGCATATCATGGTGCTGTACGGTATAAACCTCAGCCACGCGCGCATCAAATTCGGGAATATTGGGGCTGGGACGTGCCCAAGTATTGTTTGCGATACACATCAATAGGCTCGCCATAAACAGTTTTTTTATCATTGGGATTGCCATCGAACGAAAAAGAATCGGCGGGTAATCGGCTATTTGCGTCATACCCGCTCTCAGGGATTAGAATGTTACGTTGACATTCGCCCAGTAACGGCGACCGTCTTCAACATCCCAGTTTCCACCATTTTCGGCATCAATTTTAGAGCCTTTCTCGTTAGCGATGTTTAAGACAGCAAAGTTCAGCTTGGTATTTTTCAGCAGCTGATATGTCGCGCCTATGTCCATCGTGGTGTAGCCTTTACGATAACGAGGAACGGAAGAACCATTACGTTGTGCCGCCCAAACTTGTTCACCTTCGTAATGCGCACGGGTGTATAAGTTGAGGTCTGGGCTATATTGCCAATCTAACTTAGCATTTGCTAAGTGTTTCGGCGTTTTATCCAATGGGTAGCCTTTGAGAGATGTTCCATTTTTTAATTTTTCATCATTACTTTTACGCTCTGAATCGGTGTAAGTGTAGTTCAAGCTCAGGTTCCAATCTTCGGCAAATGGAATACCCGCCGCGATTTCTACCCCTTTAATGTTGGCTTCGCCAACGTTGTCATAGGTATACAGTTTTAGTTTGGTGATTGGATCTTCTTTACCTGTGTCATAGCTGGTGAGTTTATTTTTAAAGTCGGTATTAAAGAACATTAAGCTCGCGTTAAAACCAGATTCATGGTCATAAGCAATTCCGATCTCTTGGTTAAAGCTTTTTTCTGGTTTCAGATCAGGATTACCATAAATAATACCTTTGCCACCCTGCGTAGATGTACCATATCCACGACTAATTTCTCGTAGTGTTGGTGCACGGAAAGCCTGTGATACCCCACCTTTGATGGTGATTTCATCGGTTAAATGGTAAATCGCGTAGCCGCGTGGGTTCCAATGGTCGCCATAGAATTCATGGTGATCTAAACGAATACCTCCAGTTAAAATCAGGTTTTCAGTGGCAGTAAATTCATCTTCTAAGAATAGGGCGTATTGATCTGCAGAGAGAGAGGTACTTTCAGTGCTTTTTGAGCCAGTTGCTGAAGTATCTTTTAATTTCGCGTGTTGATATTGGGTACCCGCTGTCAAAATATTATCAGGTAGAAAAGCAGTAGCCTTACCATCTACCACTGTGTTAGTGATTTCTGGAGTTCTGGCTTCATAACCACCTTCCCAACTGCCTGTTATTTTATTTCTACTTTGCGATTTAATTGATCGTTTAGTTTGCTCCTGATAAACGCTCATTTCAGTTTGTACAATATCCCAATCACCTTTATAGGTTAATGCCATGTGATTGCGGTTATTGTGCGTTTCATCTTTATTATTTTTTTGTAGTCCAGCTCTGTTTGCATATTCACCGATAGATTCTCCTGGAGTTTCCGTTCTTTCTTGGGTAGTTCTACCTGCTTCAAGTAAGAATGTTTGATTTTCAATCGGCGTAAAGGTTAGCTTTGCTGTCAGACTTTTATTGTCTTTTTTGTTATGACCATCAATGATGTGATCTTCTTTGCGGTAATCGCCACCGCCATACAGTTGTAGACCTAATTTATCTTTAATCAGCGGACCAGAAAGATAGAAGTTACCATCCATGGAATCACCGCTTTCGCTGTTTTCCTGAATAATTGCCCCTGTAGTGACACTGCCGTGCCACTCATTCGTCACTTTTTTGGTGATGATATTAATGACGCCACCCATGGCATCAGATCCATACAGTGAGGACATAGGTCCACGGATCACTTCGATACGCTCGATAGCTTCAACCGGTGGCATAAAGCCCGCTTCAAAACCACCGCTCCCATTTGGGCGAGATTCGCGGCTATTTTGGCGGCGACCATCCACCAGAATCAGGGTGTATTCACCGGATAACCCGCGAATATTAATGTCTTGTTTGTTGGCGCTGCCGACCACACTCACACCTTCCACATCTTTGACTGCATCGGCTAAGTCGCGGACGGGTTTGTTTTGTAACTGTTCGGCGGTAATGACGGTCACACTGGCAGGGGCATCACGCAATTGCTGGGAATAACCCGATGCCGTGACAATCATTTTGTCTGAATTTTCTTCTGCTGTGGCGCTAAATGAAGCAATTGCTGCGCAAACACCAGCAGCAAGTAAAGAGTAGTGATAGTGCTTTTTCATATTTTTCCCTAGCGAAACCAAATGATAATGATAATCATAATGATTGCGAATACTATCACCGATATGGATCGAAAATAAATAATTAGCGTGCTAATTTTTGGGCAAAGTTTGATCGCGGTTAACATTTTTGTGCACGAAGGGATGGTGGTGAAACGCGGTGCGAAGGGGCGAAAATAGAGTTATAAAAGTGATGCGCTATCAATCGTTCATGTCATGGACAAATATCAGCAATTATTTAATCAACATTGATTATCTTATTTAGAGTATTGCTCCAATAATGATTTAATAATTACTTCTTTTTTTGACTGGCATTGATTTTTCGAATTAAAGAATCAATTAAAGATTGATTTAAAACAGAAATTAAAAATTAAAATCGATATTTAGTTAATATAAAACCGTTGGCTATTGCATTATTACGGTGACTTCGTAAAGATAGGATTATTGCTAAAATTAAGTTTATTTTCCTTGAGAGTTATTATGGAACAACCGACAAATTCAATTGAAGAGCATCAGAAAACGAATAAAGAAAATAAAAGAACGCTATGGATGATCATTGCTACGATTATCATCGTTCTATTATTTGTTGCTTATGGTGTCTATTGGTTCTTGGTACTGCGTTTCCAAGAATATACCGACGATGCTTATGTGTCGGGCTTACAAATTCCTATCGTTGCGCAAACCACGGGAAATGTCACACAGGTAAACTTTGAAAATACCGATTTGGTAAAAGCGGGTGATGTGTTGGTGGTGTTGGATAAAACCAATGCACAACTGGCATATGAGCAGGCGAAACATGACTTAGCTTCAACGGTGCGCAAAACCAAGGAGTTGTATATTAATGGCGACCAATACCAAGCCCAGATCCAACAAAATCGTGTCTCGCTTGCGCAAGCGCAAAAAGATTATCAACGCCGTGCTGCATTAGGGCGCAGTGGTACCATTTCAAAAGAAGATTTGCAGCATTCGCAAGAAGCGGTGCAATTGGCGCAAGCCGCATTGGATATTTCAATTCAACAATATAATGCAAACCGCGCGTTGTTGCGTAACACCGCATTGAAAAATCAGCCAGCAGTACAACAAGCCGCAGACAGTGTGCGTAGCGCATGGATCAACTTGCAGCGGACAGAAATAAAAAGCCCCATGACGGGATATGTTTCTCGCCGCAATGTACAGGTGGGTTCACAAGTTAGTTCGCAAAGTTCGTTAATGGCAATTGTGCCTGTTCAGCCAGTGTGGGTCGATGCCAACTTTAAAGAGACTCAGCTCGAAAATGTGCGTATCGGTCAGCCTGTTACCATCAACAGTGATTTTTATGGTAGCAATGTGAGCTATAAAGGTACGGTGGTCGGGTTGGATATGGGAACGGGAAGTGCGTTTTCATTGCTACCAGCGCAAAATGCGACAGGAAACTGGATTAAAGTGGTGCAACGTTTGCCCGTGCGTGTCGAACTTGACCCTGAGCAAGTGGCGAAGTATCCACTACGTATTGGTTTATCAATGAATGTGACCATTGATATTAAAGACCAAAATGGTCCTGTGTTGTCAGAAGTTCAACGTACCACGCCAGCGTTTGAAAGCGATGTGCTTGTACTGAAGTTGAATGACGTAGACCAAGTCATCAACACCATTATTAGCGATAACGCGGATTAGCCCCATGGCCGATATTCAACCGCTAAAAGGCGCCAAATTAGTCTGGGCGACGATTGCCCTATCTCTGGCGACATTTATGCAAGTGCTCGATTCGACGATTGCAAACGTCGCCATTCCAACCATTGCAGGAAACTTGGGAGTGTCGGTCTCTCAAGGAACCTGGGTGATCACCTCATTTGGGGTGTCGAATGCGATTTCTATCGCGATTTCGGGTTTTCTTGCTAAACGGTTTGGTGAGATAAGAGTCTTCCTATGGGCGACGGCACTGTTCACGCTCTTTTCTTTGTTGTGTGGTTTCTCTGACAGCCTTGGTATGCTGATTTTATATCGCGTCTTACAGGGCGCGGTGGCGGGACCGGTTATTCCACTCTCGCAGAGCTTAATCATGCGCTGCTACCCACCTAAAATGCAAAATATGGCACTGGCATTTTGGTCGATGACGATTATCTTAGCGCCTGTTTTTGGTCCTATTTTCGGTGGATATATTAGTGATAATTTCCATTGGAGTTGGATCTTCTTTATGAATATCCCGCTAGGGATCTTCGTGATCATTGTGGGTGCGATCGTTCTTAAAGGAATGGAGTCCAAGGTGATCAAAGTGCCATTTAATGTGATTGGTTTGGCACTGTTATCCGTTGGTGTAGGTTGTTTGCAAGTGCTTCTGGATAAAGGAAAAGAGCTGGGTTGGTTCGCATCCAATGAAATTATCATTTTGGCGGTAATTTCTGCGATTGCCTTAATTTTCTTAGTCATTTGGGAGCTAACGGACAAGAACCCGATTGTTGAATTAGCACTGTTTAAATCTCGTAATTTTACTATCGGCACGATTTCAGTCAGTTTGGCGTATATGGCGTATTTTGGGGCGATTGTCTTATTACCTCAGTTATTGCAGGAAGTGTATGGCTATACAGCGACGTGGGCTGGGTTAGCACTGGCTCCAATTGGTCTTTTACCTGTTTTATTCTCGGCGCCTGTGGCAAAACTATCTGACTTTTTAGACATTCGGTGGATAGTTACCTTCAGTTTTGTGTTCTATGCCATTTGTTTCTTCTGGCGAGCGTATACCTTTGAACCCGCCATGGATTTTACCGCAGTCGTATGGCCGCAATTAGTGCAGGGCATGGCAGTCGCCTGTTTCTTTATGCCGCTCACCACGTTGACCTTGTCAGGGCTGCCTCCAGAAAAATTAGCATCGGCGTCCAGTTTGGCAAACTTTTTCCGTACCTTGGCAGGCTCTATCGGCACATCAATTACCACCACAATGTGGAGCGATCGAGAATCCGTACATCATAGCCAATTAACTGAATTTATTACGGATTATAATCCAGAGTCTCTTGATATGTACCAAAGCATGGCGGCTCATGGTATGACGACGGAGCAAACATCTGGTTTTATTGCCCAGCAGATCACCAGCCAAGGGCTGATTATTGCCGCGAACGAAATTTTTTGGCTATGTGGCTGGGTGTTTATCGCACTGATTGTGACGGTGTGGTTTGCTAAGCCGCCTTTTGGCAGCAAAGCGAATAAACACTAACAGGATAGGGCGCGCGAGTTGTTGGCACGCGCCCTATCTTTTACGGAATAGTTTTACAATCTGGATTTTGGAATGATATCGTCAAATACCAGTTTTGGACGGTTCGGCTCTTCTTCCGCAAGTGGTGTCACTTCTTGGAAAGTATTTAGGCAGCGGGTAACTAACGCTTGGTAATCCAGTGTGCCTTTACTTTTCCATTCAATTTCTTGCTCTGAAAGATTGCGCAGCACTTTGGCTGGTGTACCCACAATTAAACTGTTATCAGGAAATTGCGCATCGGCTTTGATAAATGCGCAAGCCCCAACAATCGAATTTTCGCCAACAACTGCACCATCCATGATGACACTGTTCATGCCGACGAGCGCATTACGTTTGATATGGCAGCCATGCAAAATAGCACCGTGACCAATGTGCCCATCTTCTTCGATGATGGTATCGAATTGCGGAAAACCATGCATCACACAGTTATCCTGCACATTCGCTCCATCTTTAATGATCAAGCGTCCAAAATCCCCACGCAGACTGGCATTGGGTCCAATATAAACTCGTTTACCAATGATCACATCACCGATGATTACAGCGGTGGGATGGACAAAGCTTTCTGGACTGACAACAGGGGTAATTCCATCAATTTGATAAAATGGCATTGTGGCTCCTCTAGCAAAGTGATTATGCGGCGACCAGATCCCGAATAATACCGCCAAAACGGCGGTAATAGGCGCTAGACGGTTGTGGCAGCTCGCCCACGGTGGTTTCACACATCTCGGTGACGTATTGAGTAGCACCTTGGTCGATACGTTGGTAGATATTGGTACATAAGTGGCGCGCAATGTGCCCTTCCCACTGAGTTGGTAGTAACTCATCTGGGAGCAATGGGTCTTTCAATACGACGCGTCGATAAAAATGGATCAGTAATAAGCGTAGTTGGAAACATAATTCTGGGGAAATAACGTGTTCAGCATGCTCTTTTAGCAAGAGTGCCACTGGGCGGAACAAGTCGATAAATTGGTGATAATGCTCTGAAATATCGGGGAGTGACCACGCATTAAAAACCAACCCTTTTAAGTTCTTTTCTGAGCGGTTAAACGGATAATCTGCTCGGAAGTAAATCACGTGTTCAGCGGCGTTCAGTTCTCCCAATAAGGCAGGAATATCGCTTTGTGTTCGACTCGGTGCAGCCATTAATCCACTGTTAAATTGCCCAAAGCCTAACCAGCTAAATTCTTTTTTAAGACGGATTTTTTCGTCTTTATCGGCACTATCCAACAACAGTAAATCCCATTTTCCATCCCACTCAGGTTGTTCGCTGAGGTAGATTTTGTTCTCAGCTCGACGGAAGCGGTTTTGCCCACGCTCTGATATGCGGTAGTAGCTGCGACGTCCCATTTTTTCAACATCTAGCCAGCCTTCCTTTTGCAAACGGAAGACCGAAGTACGAACAAAGCGGTCAGAAAAACCCATAGGTTCAAGCAATTTGGTTAAGCTGCCGAGCCAGACTTCGCCACCCCGATGGTGTAGGGCGTCACCATATAAAGAGCTGATCAGCGAGGTTCCGCTGATCGATTGGTTGCCGATAGCATGCTGTATAAACTGGGTGAGTTTGGTTTCCATTATGGGCTTATCCCTAAAATTTATGTATCAGATACTTTGCAAATCTTAGACAAAAACGAGAGGGTTGTCTTGTTTTCACGCTAAAGAGTGTGAGTACAGTAGGGAAACCAGGGATTAGGCGCATTCTTGATGAATATGCCTAATCCTTTAAAATTAAATGGCAATTCGTGTATCAATCACTCGTTGAGCTTTGCCCTGCGAGCGGGGAATATCACCACAATTGACGATACTGACACGGGTACTGATCCCTACCATGGATTTGATGCGGTGTTTGAGGTTATGGCAGATATTACAACGTTCGTCGAATGTGAGTTGATCAGGGTGTTTTAACTCGACGCGAACAGAGAGGTTATCCATATTGCCTTTGCGACCTATTTCCAATTGGTAGTGTGGCGATAACTCTTTGAATTGCATGATTTGCTCTTCAATTTGTGAAGGGAATACGTTAACGCCCCGGATAATCATCATGTCATCGGAGCGACCTGTGATTTTACCGATGCTGCGCATCTGGCGATTTTCCCCTGCTTTTAGGTGGGTAAGGTCGCGGGTTCGGTAGCGGATCACTGGCATGGCTTCTTTTGTCAGGGTAGTGAACACTAACTCACCATGCTCTCCATCACCGAGGGTTTTTAGGGTATTAGGGCAGATAATTTCAGGGTAAAAATGGTCTTCCCAGATGGTAGGACCGCTTTCACTTGAGTCTGCGCATTCCATGGCAACGCCAGGTCCCATGACTTCAGATAAACCATAAATATCTAACGCTTTGATTCCTAAGCGCGTTTCAATTTCGGCTCTCAGTGATTCGGTCCAAGGTTCCGCACCAAAGACCCCGATCCTTAGTGAGCACTTACTAGCATCTCCACCCATGATTTTCTCAAGTTCATCAATGATACTGAGGCAGTAAGATGGGGTAACCATGATGATGTCAGGTTTAAAATCGACAATTAATTGTGCTTGTTTCTCGGTTTGACCACCAGACATCGGAATAACCGCCGCACCAAGGCGTTCTGCGCCATAGTGCGCCCCTAATCCGCCTGTGAATAATCCATAGCCATAAGCAACGTGGACTTTGTCACCTCGGGTAGCGCCAGCAGATCGTAGGCTACGTGCAATTAAGTCTGCCCAATTATCAATATCTTGCTGGGTATAACCCACTACGGTTGGGCGCCCCGTCGTCCCGGAAGAGGCGTGAATGCGGGTAATTTGGTCCATTGGCACAGCAAAGGTGTCGAATGGGTAGTTTTCACGTAAATCTTGCTTAGTGGTATAGGGAAATTTTTCGATATCACTAAGCTGTTTAAAATCGTCAGGGTGTACGCCCGCGGCATCGAATTTTTTGCGGTACATTGGCACATTTTCGTATGCGTGAGTGAGTGTCCACTTCATTCGCGAGAATTGCAGTGCCTCGATCTCATCGCGAGAAGCAAACTCGATCGGGTCGATATTTTCTCTTGGATCGAGACTTTTTGTTGTATCAAGACGGTTATGTTGTGTCATGCTCATAATTGCCAATCCTTATTATTATTGCTATCTGCACTTAGGTGACAAATGCCGTTCAAAAGGTCTGTTATCCGCCTGAGCAGGTGTAGGGTAACTCGGCGGTTTTCTTGTTATTCAGACACGTTCAATAATCATTGCAATGCCTTGACCCACACCGATGCACATCGTGCATAACCCGTAGCGACCTTGCTTACGGTGCAGCTCATTCATGGCGGAAATCACCAAGCGAGACCCACTCATACCGAGTGGATGACCCAAGGAGATAGCGCCCCCATTAGGGTTTACCTGCGGTGCATCATCAGGAAGACCTAAACCCCGTAAAACAGCGAGTGCTTGAGCGGCAAAGGCTTCGTTTAGCTCAATCACATCCATTTGTTCGATAGTCAGTCCTGCCATTTTCAATACTTTTTGGGTGGCAGGTAGGGGACCAATCCCCATTAAACGCGGTTCGACACCACAGGTTGCGGTTGCTATCACGCGTGCGCGTGGTGTTAATCCTTGCTGCTTAGCGACATTTTCTGAGGCGATGATCAGCGCAGCTGCGCCATCATTGACACCAGAGGCGTTACCTGCGGTGACACTGCCATTTTCACGAAAGGGTGTTTTCAGTTTTTGTAGCTGCTCGGGCGTGGTTTCAGGGCGTGGATGTTCGTCTTCCGTAACCTGTTGCTCGGCTTTGCGCTGCTTCACGGTGACTGGCACAATTTCTTCGGCAAACACACCGTTGAGACGCGCGACTTCGGTACGTTGCTGACTGCGCAGCGCAAATGCATCTTGGTCTTCTCGGCTGATATTGTAGGTCTGCGCGACGTTTTCAGCAGTTTCAGGCATCGAGTCGGTGGAGAATTGTTGCTCCATCAGCGGATTGATAAACCGCCAGCCAATTGTGGTATCAAACATTTGGGCTTGGCGAGAAAACGCCGCGTCTTGTTTTCCCATGACAAATGGGGCGCGGCTCATCGACTCCACACCGCCTGCGATCATCAAGCCAGATTCACCTGCTTTGATGCTACGTGCGGCAAGGGCGATGGCATCTAAGCCTGAACCGCATAGACGGTTGATCGTGGTGCCTGAAACAGAAATGGGTAAGCCGGAAAGTAAACCTGCCATTCGTGCAATATTGCGATTATCTTCACCCGCTTGGTTGGCGCATCCGAGGATAATGTCATCGGTTAGGCTCCAGTCCAATTGTGGGTTACGTACCATCAGTGCTTTGAGCGTAATGGCGGAGAGGTCATCGGGACGCAAAGAAGATAAAGCGCCACCATAGCGACCAATCGGGGTGCGAATACCATCGCAAATGTAGGCGTCATTCATGATGCTTCTCCAACTAAACGATGACCTAGACGGTGGGAACGACCTTGAAACAGCGCAAGTGGTTTGCCATCTTGATTGATGATCTCCACTTCATATAGTCCGCTACGTTTGCCTTGGTGTTGCATTTTGGCGATAGCGGTGAGGGTGTCCCCTTCAAAACCGGGACGTAAAAAATCGATGGAACACATAGAGGCAACGGCGGCATAACCTTGACTATTACACGCGTAAGCAAAAGCCGTATCCGCTAGACTGAATAACTGTCCGCCATGGCAGGTTTTATGTCCGTTGAGCATATTGTGCGTGACTACCATGGTGAGTTGCGCATAGCCATTGGCGACTTCTTCAATCACCATTCCCATCGCTTTAGCACACGTGTCATCACGGTACATAGCATGAGCAGCTTGCTGAGCGAGGGTGATGTTAGGCAGTGAATTCATGGTAATGCCTCCAATGATAATGACTGAAAACCGGCAGCGAGCTGGCGCAGTAATGGATTAGGGCGATAGCGCCCATCGCCATAGAAATGGGCTAAATGCTCAAGCGTTTGCAAAATATGCGCCCAACCAATTTGTGCTCCCCATGCTAAAGGACCTTTTGGGTAGTTAACCCCAAAGCGCATCGCCAAATCACTATCTTGGGCGCTAGCGATCCCTTTGTTCACCACATCCAGCGCTTCATTGCAGAGCATTGCAACGGTGCGTAAGGTTAAGAGTGCTGGGTAATCTGGCAGCACAATGACGCGCTTACCAATGGATTGAAAAAAGGCAATGGCATCTTGGTTTTGCTGGTGGCTATTTTGTGTCGCGCAACTGATAACTATCGTGGTTGCCGCAACATAGTTGGCGGATAAGTCAAATTGCACGACGGGTTGCTTAAGCTTTTGCGCAAGTGTGGATGTAAGTTCACCATTTGTTAACATAATAATAACGTCATTAACAACCAGTGATGGAGGTTGGCGTGTTTTTTGTTCAGCTTCTTCGATGCTGATCCCGTTTTGCTGCAAAAGTTGCTTAAGTTCAGGAAATATTTGCCAATTTCCGAAGGCTTTCACGTTAAGCGGGTGTGACAGTACGACAGTAGGAGCCACTTCAATCTCAGATGACGATTTATTATGATCATCATGATTATCGGAAGAATAAGGGTAAAACCCGCGACCCGATTTACGCCCTAAATAACCCGCTTGTACCAGTGCTAATTGCGCAAAGGAAGTCTGAAAGCGCGGGTCATAGCCAAATGCCTGAAACACGGATTCTGTCACCGCATAATTGACGTCATGCCCGATTAAATCCGTCAGTTGCAAAGGTCCCATTGAAAAGCCCCCTGCATCACGAATAACACTGTCTAATGTAGCGGGTGTACCGACTTGCTCCTCCAACGCTCGCAATGTTTCCGCATAGAAGGGTCTTGCCACACGATTCACAATAAACCCCGGTGTTGAGCGACAAATAACGGGGATCTTATTAAACGCAAGCGTCAGCTTTTTTAGGCATTCAATGACATTTTCGGCAGTATCTAACCCTCTGATCACTTCAACCAGTTTCATCACAGGCGCAGGGTTAAAAAAATGCAAGCCAGCCATGCGCTCAGGGCGCTTAAGTACACTGGCGATGGCGGTAATCGATAAAGATGATGTATTGCTTGCAAAAATAGTGTTTTCGCGGCAAATGCCTTCAAGTTCACTAAAGATAGCCTGCTTGACTGACAATTTTTCTGCCACGGCTTCAATCACTAAGTCAGCAGATGTTAGCGCAGCAAGATTGTTGACCACATGGAGGCGGCTCAAGGTTTCTTCTGTGCTTTTTGCATCCGCTTTTCCTTGTTCAACCCGTTTGCGTAAGCGCACCGTGAGTGCGGTAACAGATTGCTGCAATACCTGAGCATTCACATCGAAAAGTTGCACGTGTAGACCCGCATTTGCGGCAACTTGCGCAATGCCAATCCCCATGGTGCCTGCACCAATAACGGCAACGTTTTGTAGGGATAAACTTGAAGGTACCGTCATGGCTATTTCCCTTGGAACGTCGGTTCGCGTTTGTTTAAGAATGCATCTACGCCCTCACGGTAATCGTGGCTACGACCACCTAAACGCTGTAAATCACGCTCTAAATCCAGTTGCTGATCGAGGGTATTGGTGGCTGCGCTATGAATGGCTTTCTTGATTAACCCCAATCCATAAGTTGGCTGAATTGCAAGGTGTTTGGCGAGATTATTGACGGTAGCAGCAAGCTGATCATGGTCAGTGACTTGCCAAATCATGCCCCATTGTAGTGCTTGTTCGGCGCTAATTTTGTCTCCCAGCATTGCCATTCCCATGGCACGAGCACGACCCACAAGTTGCGGCAAGAACCAGCTTCCACCCGAGTCTGGCACTAACCCAAGCCGGCAGAATGATTGAATAAAACTGGCATTTTTTGCGGCGATGACAATATCCCCTGCAAGGGCAATGGCGGCACCTGCACCCGCAGCAACACCGTTAACAGCACAAATAATGGGTTTCGGTAATGATGTTAAACGGCGGATCAGCGGGTTGTAGTAAGTTTCGACGGAAAAGCCCAGATCAGGGGCTTCGGATCCGACGGCGACATTGCGATCGTTAAGATCTTGCCCCGCGCAGAAACCGCGACCCGCTCCGGTGATCACTAAGCAACGGACGCTTTCGTCTTGTTCGGCGATTTTAATCGCTGCGCTCAATTGTCGATGCATCTCGTCGTTAAAGCTATTGAGGCGCTCAGGGCGATTCAACGTAATCGTTAATACGCCATCTTGCAGTGAGGTAAGGATCATCTCTTCGGTGAGAGTGGTGTCATTTATCATGATTAGCGTCCTGTAAATTGCGGGGATCGTTTTTCGAAAAAGGCGGCGATCCCCTCTTGGCGATCGTCAGTACCCGCAAGGCTGACAAAGTATTGGCGCTCCAGTTTTAAGCCTTCGGTCAGGTGAGATTCTTGGGCGCTCACTAGCGCAGCTTTGGCGGCGTTTACGGCTAAAGGCGCATGCCCTGCAATGCGTTTGGCGATGGTTTGAGCACGTTCGAGAGTGAGAGCGTCCACACACACTTCGCTGATGAGTCCGGCTTGTTGCGCTTGTTGAGCACTAATGGTTTCTCCCGTCAGTACCATTTGCATGGCGAGGGACTTACCCACTGCGCGGATAAGACGCTGGGTTCCGCCGGCTCCGGGGATCAGCCCAAGGGTAATTTCAGGCAGACCAAAACGTGCGGATTCCCCCGCAATAATGATGTCGCTGGCAAGCAGCAATTCGAACCCCGCGCCTAACGCGTAGCCGTTGGCGGCACAAATGATAGGCTTCGTAATTTGCGCAAAACGACGCCAAACTTGTGGGCGTTTATCCGTGATAGCGCTGGCAACGGTTTGCTGCTGAAGTTCTTTAAGATCAGCCCCTGCTGCAAAGAAACGCGGGTTGCCCGTGATGACGATAGCGCCGATATTGTCATCGATTTGCGCATGTTCAAGATGTTTAACCAGTAACTCAAGGCACGGTGTACTCAATGCATTGCGCACATCGGGGCGATTAATCGTCAGTGTCAAAACGCGGTGATGTTGTTGCGATAAAATCCAATTATTTTCCATGGTGCGCCCTTACACATCAAAGTCCAAAACCACACCATCCCCCTTAGGCCATGACTGGCAACTGAGGATATAACCTGCGGCAATTTGGTCGGGTTCGAGGCTGTAATTCACACCCATTTCCACCTCACCTGAGCGCAGTTTGCATTTACAGGTTGCGCAAACACCGCCTTTGCAGGCATAAGGTAGGTCGGCACCTTGGCGTAATGCGGCATCAAGGATGCTGTCATCTTGCCCATCCATATCGATGTTTAAGATACGTCCATCTAACTGGAGGGTAACTTGGCGGCTTTCGCTGGTGACGACGCTGGGCTTAAATTTTGCCCCTGTGGTGTTAAAACGTTCGGTATGTACACGTTCTTGCGCCATACCGTGGTGAACGAGCGTGGTTTGTACTTCATCCATCATGGATTCAGGACCACAAATAAAAGCGCGGTTGAATTGGTTAAAGTTGAGTAGGGATTTTCCCAATGCAGTGAGCTGCTGAGCATCAATACGCCCACTGAGCAATGCGCTTTCTTGTGGCTCTTGGCTGAATAGGTACAGCACTTGAAAGCGGGTGGCAAAGCGGTTTTTTAAATCCGCTATGGCTTCTTTAAACATGACCGAGCGGCTAGTGCGATTACCGTAAATCAGCACAAAGTGGCTGTCTGTCTCGGTTTGTAAAGTGGCTTTGATAATCGATAACAGCGGAGTAATACCAGAGCCAGCGGCAACCGCTAAATAGTCCCCATTTTGCTGGCTATCTGGTTGATACCCGAATTGCCCTTGAGGAACCATCACCTCTAAGCTATCGCCAACATTCAGTTGTTGGTTGATAAAGTTAGAAAACCGGCCTTCATAGATAGCTTTAACACCAATTTTGAGTTCATTTTCATCAGGTGCACTGCAAATAGAATAACAGCGGCGGAGGTTCTCACCATTAATCGCGGCTTTTAACGTTAAATGCTGACCAGGGCGATAACGGTATTGCTCCCGCAATAGTTCAGGAATATGAAAAGTGACCGCCACGGTATCTGGCGTGTCACGGTCAATAGCGGCAATACTTAAACGGTGAAAGACAGTCATGAGTGTGCCCTTAAATACATTTAAAGTAATCAAACGGTTCTAAGCATTCATTGCAGCGATACAGTGCTTTGCAAGCGGTGGAGCCGAACTCGCTAATCTTTTCTGTCTGTTCGCTGTTGCAACGAGGGCAGCAAATCGTGTCGGTATGCTCAGGGTGTTCACAAGCAACACCTTGCGGAGGAGCAATCCCAAATTCGCGTAAGCGCCTTTTCGCATCTTGACTCATCCAGTCCGTGGTCCATGCTGGTGTTAAAATCACGTCAACATTCACATGCTGGAAACCTGCGTTATCAAGAACCTCTTTGATTTCATTGATTAAAAATTCGGTAGCAGGGCAGCCAGAGTAGGTTGGGGTAAACCCGACTTGCCAGCCTTGCTCGGTGGGTATCACATGGCGAACCATGCCAAGATCAGTAATAGACAGAGCAGGCAATTCAGGATCAGGGATCTGCTGAAGCTGCTGCCAGATCTGATGAATATCGGGAGATTGAAGTTGCATTCTCTGTTCCATGATTGTCACCACTGGCTATGAGGGTAGGCACGTTGGACAAATTGCAGCTGCGTGAGAATTAAACCGAGGTGCTCAGTGTGGCTGCCTTGTTTGCCACCTAATCGATAAGCAGCTTGCTCAGGTAGGCTGAGAGTGGCGGTTTCAAAGGTTTCATTTACGGTATTTAGCCAAATGTCTTGCAGTGCACGGGGGTCGACGGCGATACCAGCATCACTTAAGGTGATTTCAATGTCATCGGCATGAAACAACTCGCCCGTAAAGCGCCACAAGCGATCGACGGATTGCTGGATTTTTTGTTGGCTCAATGGGGTGCCATCCCCTAAACGAATCATCCAGCCGCGGCTAAAGCGCAAGTGGTACAACGCTTCTTTGAGTGATTTTTCAGCAATAGCGGCCAGCTGTGGATCGCTACTTTGGGTGAGTGCGCGATACAGAGGCACATGATAAGCATCGATAAAAAATTGGCGCACGAGGGTATCATTGAAACCGTCGTTAGGTTGTTCAACTAACAGCAAGTTACTGAATTCACGTTCATCGCGTAGATAGGCAAGCGTATCTTCGTTATTACCAGCACCTTTGAGTTCCGCGGCATAGCTGAGGAAATTGCGCGCTTGCCCCAGTAAATCTAAGCCGATGTTGGACAGCGCAAGGTCAATTTCGATTTCAGGGGCGTGACCGCACCACTCGCACAGGCGCTGTGCCAGAATCAGTGGAGTGTCTCCGAGGCGTAAAACATAATGGTGGAGCTGCTGTTTTTCGGTCATTTCAAGCTCCTTACATGTTTTTGATGCCATCAGGGATGGTGTAAAAGGTCGGGTGGCGGTAAACCTTGCTATCCGCAGGGTCAAAAAATTGATCTTTTTCATCCGGTTGAGATGCGACCAAATGGGCAGCTTTGACGACCCAAATGGAGCAACCTTCACTGCGGCGGGTGTAAACATCACGGGCATTCTCTAGCGCCATTTGATCGTCTGTAGCGTGTAGGCTACCGACATGACGATGAGCGAGACCTTGTTTGCTGCGTACAAATACTTCATACAGTGGCCAATCTTGATTATTCATGGTGTTTTCCTTTTAGCGGCTAGGCGGCGGATTTGATAGCTGTCTGCTTTTGGCTGTGTGCCATCGCACCTTCTCGTACCCATGCTCCGTCTTCCCAACCTTTGCGCTTAGCATCAAGGCGTTCTTGGTTACAGATCCCTTGGCCTTTCAGCACTTGGTAGAACTCTTCCCAGTCAATCTCACCAAACCGGTAGTGACCGAGTGCGTCATCCCAATGCAAATCAGGGTCAGGGATGGTCATGCCGAGGGCTTCCACCTGTGGCACGGTGTTATCCACAAATTTTTGGCGGAGCTCATCGTTACTAAAGCGTTTGATTTTCCATGCCATGCTTTGCGCACTATGAGTGGAATCTGAATCGTTGGGACCAAACATCATTAATACGGGCCACCAAAATCGGTTGATTGCATCTTGCAGCATGACTTTTTGCTCGTGAGTACCTTCTGCTAGTGCCATGACAGCTTCATAACCTTGGCGTTGGTGAAAACTCTCTTCTTTGCAAATCTTCACCATCGCACGGGCATAAGGTCCATAAGAGGCTCGGCAGAGTGCCACTTGGTTGACGATTGCTGCACCATCAACTAACCAACCAATCACTCCGATATCAGCCCAGCTAAGGGTGGGATAGTTGAAAATGGAGGAGTATTTCATTTTTTCATCCAGCATCTTTTGGTAGATGTCTTGGCGGGAGCATCCTAAGGTTTCTGCGGCACTGTAGAGGTATAAACCATGTCCCGCTTCATCTTGAATTTTTGCCAGTAGAACGGTCTTACGACGCAAGGTTGGCGCGCGAGTGAGCCAGTTGGCTTCCGGTAGCATGCCAATGACTTCCGAGTGGGCGTGCTGTCCAATCTGGCGAATGAGGTTTTGTCTGTATGCATCGGGCATCCAATCTTTGGGCTCGATGGCGATATCGGCTTCGATTTTGGCATCGAAGAGGATTTGATTTTGCTTGCTCATTGTTATCCACCATTAAAGTGATTCGCAAAAATATTTTTAATTAAAAAATATGGAACACATTTATTTAACATTAATGCTAGGAATAGTTAACAATAAGATCAATGATGTTTGTAGGGTTTTTGCGAGTGACCTCACAAGTAATTAAATTATATTCAATTAAATCAACTTGATAAAATGATATGTTTTTCCTTGATTACGCTGATAATACCTAGGATTAAGTCTATTTGTGTTTTATTTGTTAAATTTAAATTGGCATCTATGATTGTTTATATGATACATATTTAACATATTGATATGGTTTATTGTCGTTTTCTGGAGATGGAATATGCAACATTTAACAAGTTACATCATGGGGAAGTGGGCAACTGGCGCTGGGGAAGGGCGTAAGATTTTTCATGCGTTAACCAATGAAGCCCTCTATGCAGTGACAACTGAGGAATTACCTTTAGCGCAAAGCCTACAATATGGGCGTGACGTGGGGGGGAAGGCGCTTGCGAATCTGACATTCCAACAGCGTGGAGAGATGCTGAAAGCCGTTGCCAGATACTTACTTGCTCATAAAAATGAGTTATATGCTATCTCTGCTCAGACAGGCGCAACAAAATCAGACAGTTGGGTGGATATTGAAGGGGGGATTGGCACGCTATTTTCCTATGCAGGGCTGGCGAGCCGCGAACTGCCAGATGATACGGTGTGGTCGGAAGATGAGATGATTCCGCTGTCCAAGCAAGGGCAGTTTGTCGCACGCCATATTTTAACGTCGCGCCGTGGCGTGGCTTTGCACATCAATGCGTTCAACTTTCCGTGCTGGGGTATGTTAGAAAAATTGGCGCCAACGTGGTTAGCGGGGATGCCTGCCATCATCAAACCTGCCACCGCTTCTGCACAAGTGACTCAAGCAATGGTGGCATTGATACTTGAGAGTGGATTGGTTCCTGAAGGGGCGATTCAATTAATTTGTGGCGGCGTTGGGGATATGTTTAACCACTTAGATTTCGAAGATGTGGTGACTTTTACGGGGTCGGCGAGTACTGGGCAGAAACTCAAATCTCACCCACGAATCAACCAAAAGTCAGTGTCTTTTACCATGGAAGCGGATTCACTAAACTGTGCCATTTTAGGTTCAGACGTTCAGCCTGAACAACCTGAATTTGCACTGTTTATCAAAGAAGTGGTTAATGAAATGACGACAAAGGCAGGGCAAAAATGTACTGCAATTCGCCGAATTATCGTCCCTAAAACTCAGTTGGAAAATGTGAAAAATGCCCTCCTAAAACGCATCTCGAATGTCGCGGTGGGTGACCCTGCTGCTGAAGGGGTTCGAATGGGGGCATTGATTAACCTTGAACAGCGCCAAGATGTACAGGACAAAGTCAATTATCTGCTCGCCAATGGCTGTGAACGACTGTGCGGTGGTAGCTTTGCTAATATGCAGGTGGTGGGGGGCGATAGCGAGAAAGGGGCGTTTTTCCCACCGACATTGCTGTATTGTGCTGAGCCATTTGTGCATCAAGCAGTACACGAAACCGAGGCGTTTGGTCCCGTGGCGACATTAATGAGCTATGACGAGTTAGAGCAAGCGGTGCAATTGGCAGCGCTCGGTGGTGGGAGCTTAGTGGGCTCATTGATTACGGCAGATAGCCAAGTGGCACAGACGGTGATCCGTGCAGCAGCGCGTGTACATGGTCGTATGCTGATTTTGAATGAGGCGGCATCAACGGAGTCTACGGGGCATGGCTCGCCTTTGCCTATGTTGGTTCACGGTGGACCTGGTCGGGCTGGGGGAGGTGAAGAGCTGGGTGGTTTACGAGCAGTAAAACATTATATGCAACGCACTGCGATTCAAGGCAGCCCATCTATGTTGACCGCGATTAGCAAGCAGTGGATGCGCGGCGCTGAAGCTATTGCCGATGTGGTGCATCCGTTCCGTAAATATTTCGAAGAGTTAGTGATTGGCGATACGCTACTGACCGCGAGACGCACGGTGACTGAGGCGGATATTGTGAATTTTGCTTGTCTCAGTGGGGATAATTTCTATGTGCATGTGGATAAACTCGGCGCTGAGCAGTCGATGTTTGGCGAGCGCATTGCTCACGGCTATTTTGTGGTATCAGCGGCGGCGGGGCTGTTTGTGGATGCAGGAGTAGGTCCTGTTATCGCTAACTACGGGATGGAAAACTTGCGTTTTATCGAGCCAGTAAAAATTGGCGATACCATCCAAGTGCGCTTAACATGCAAGAAAAAGATCAAAAAAGCCCAGAAAAAAGCCGAAGATAAGCCTAATGGGGTTATCGAGTGGGATGTCCAAGTGTTTAATCAGCATAATGATATCGTGGCGCTATACAGTATTTTAACGCTGGTGGAGCGCCGCCACGGGGATTTTTGATGCTGTGGGAGAGGGCTGAGTCATAAGAGAGGGCAAAAATGCCCTCTCAGTTTTCACTGGCTGGAAGCAACAGAAATTCATTGCTATAGTTGTATGACTGAATAATACCATTCGATGGTAGGTGAATTTATGGCGAGAGTGACAAGTGTGACATTGGGGGAGCACTTCAACCGTTTTATTGGTGATATGATCCAGTCTGGTCGCTATGGCAATACATCAGAAGTGATAAGGGACGCATTACGTATGATGGAAGAGAGAGAGCAACGGCTTGAATATGTAAGAAAAATGGTATTGGATGGACTGAATTCACCTGAGAGTGAAAGCAGTATGGATGACATTTTTGCCAGAGCAGAAAAGGATTTAAATGTATAAACTTTCCCAAGTTGCGGAAGAGGATATTTATCAAATTGCTCGTTACACAATACGGCAGTTTGGTGTTAATCAGGCGAAAAAATACCACAATGAATTAAAAAAAACGTTTGAGTTACTGGCAAACTCACCATGGATAGGCAAAGAGTGCCATTGGGTATGTGAAGGGATGAGGCGATTTGAGTTTAAAAAACATTCCATTTATTACATGCCCCAAACCCCATTTATTTTTATTGCCCGCGTTATTCATCAATCTGTGGATGTCGATGGATTCGATTTTGCTGAGTAAATTTTAACGGGATAAGAGAGGGCAAAAATGCCCTCTCTATTGAAACTATTTTTGAATAAATTGCGCTTGGTTCAGCTGGCTGAGTGCGGTATTCACACTAAAAATTTGCCCGCTTACTTCAGGTACACCAAAGGATTTGAGTCGTGCGCTGTGCATTTCGAGATACGCTTGTGCATCGGCTTGGTTAGCAAATAAGTAAATGCCCCCCGCCCGTTGGGTCTGTTGGTTTTCAGTCCAAATCTTCCAAATGAACCCCGGTTCTTGGTTAATGGATTGCGCTAATCCTTCCATTGCCGCCGCCATCTCGTCACCCCATGGACCTTGGTATGGGAAATCAACCTGTAAAATCACCTGCATTATTATTGCCTCCTATTGTTGTTGTCTGGTTATCATAACCAGTAATTTTTATTTAGGATTGATCAAATTGGGGGTTGGGGGGAATGAACTTTGTTTCATTACGTTAATCGAGGCATTTGTCCCATTTTCCTAATGTTGTTCCTTATTATTTGAGTTATGCTCCGTTACATAACCTAAATTTTAAGGATGTCTTATGAGTCAGGATGAACAAAGCGAAAATATTCAGCATTGTTTCGCTGAATTTGATGACAACAAATGTGCTGTTTGGAAAGACTTACAGCTAAAACACCAATCTGAAAATGCCAAAGCGCATTGTTATCTCCCTTCAACTAAAGTGGTTCCGGTTATTTTTTTACCTGGCATTATGGGATCTAACTTACGAAGTAAAAAAGATAAAAAATCAATCTGGCGTATTCGAAAAAGTACAGGTGGTATGGCTTGGGATGCGCTCGGTTGGCTTTTTACCTCTGGAAATAAAAGGAAAAAATTACTCGATCCTGAAACAACTGAAACTGACCCTACTCAGGATGTTGATAAAAATGACAACGAGTCTACTTACTTTGTCAATTCAAGACAGAAAAGAGGATGGGGAAGTGTATTGCAGTTTTCGTATGCAGACCCACTCGACAAGTTACAGAAAGAATTACTGGTTTGGGAACAGTATTACAATAAAGCGAAAGGTCAGGGATGCGCGACGGCAGATGAAGCCGAGGCCTATTTTTCTCAAGAATCAACGTTCAAGTTCATTTTAGATCGACCCCTCACGCCAGTGGATACCAACCCCCTTTCATTTCGTGAAGCGGGAAAATACCGTAATTTGCTGCTTCCACTTCATGCTTTTGGTTATAACTGGCTACAAGACAACGCTCAGTCTGCACAAGAGCTCGGCAAATACATTGATGAGGTCTTAAATTTATACCGCCCTAAACAGAATGGAGGAATTGGGCATGGACTCGCCTTTGAAGAAGGGCATGAAAAAGTCATTCTAGTGACCCATTCGATGGGGGGCTTGGTATCCCGTTACGCTTCCGAATTATTAGAAACGCCCTACAAAGATAAAATACTGGGGATTGTGCATGGTGTGATGCCGGACTTAGGTTCGCCAACTGCCTACAAAATGATGAAAATTGGGGAGCACTCCATGCCGATGGGGTTAGTGCTGGGAATGAGTGCAACGCGTCTCATGTCGGTATTAGCGCAATCTCCAGCACCTCTGCAACTCTTACCTTCTCCGAAATATAATCATGGGAAACCGTGGCTGCGAATTGAAAAAGGTAGTTCTGATGGCGTGACTGATTTGTTATTACCGCAAAATGGAGACCCATTTAAAGAGATCTATCTTAAGGGTAAGGTTTGGTGGCAAATGTACGAGCCCGATATTTTGGATAAAAAAGATGATGATATAAAAACAAATTTTGATAAATACAAAAAAATAATGAGATATACAGTTCGTAAATTTATTAAAGAAATGGACGGGCAATATCATGCGAATACTTACCAATTTTACGGGGCGTATTTTGATGTGAATGACCCGAAAGATGGTCGTCGTTCAGATGAAACGGTGACGTGGAAATTACGCGATAAAACTTCTTGGTTATGGGTGTCTGATGATAGCCGTTCTACTGATATTTATGGGAATAAGCGTGAATATACGTTACTCAAATCCAGCGATAAGTGGAAAAAGACGCACTCATTGGATTATGAGGGAGGTGCCGGTGATGGCACTGTGCCTAGATATTCCATCAATTTAGATAGAAAAGACCTGTTTAAAGAAATTTTAGAAATGAATGTTGACCATCAAAACGCTTATCAGTTTGCACCTCTAAAAGGGGATGCGGAGTTTGATTCGTATGAAAAAACAGGGGATGTTTCCCCTGCCATTAAATTTACCTTGCGTTCCCTGTGTCGTATCTTGCAAACGGATGAGGTGAAACCCTAATGAAAAAAGGATTGGTGAGTATTTCCGGTTTGGTCTTATTGGCGAGTTTAGCGGCGTGCTCTGTGCCGAATAAAACGTATTCAACTTCACTTAATGAAAAGGATTCTGCTGTGATTAATACTCTATTTGATGATGCACCGACCTATTGTTTAGGGCGTTATACCTTTAATTATCCTAAATCTTTAACACAAAATCTTTCTTCCATTATTAAAATTGATGATATGACGATTGAAAGTCAGTTTATTTATCCCCCTTCGTTTAAACAACGTGTTGATCTGCGTGAAGAAGAGTTGAAAAAACATCGCGTAAGTGATGATTCTGATGGACCGTTTTTGAAAGATATTATTAGATTGGATAATGGCGTTATTTTTGAAAGGAATGAGGCGTACCAATATCCAGATGTACTTCGTGTTTTAGAGGCTAACGTATACATTGATAATGTTGCTTTTATTATAACTTCAAAATTTGAAGATGTTTCCAAATCAAAATATGTAGATGAACAATTAGAATATAAGGAAGAAAATAAACCATTTACCGATAAGCCTCAAAAACTAGCAGCCATGCAATCATTAATCTCTCGTTTACATGGTCGTCCAAAGAATGAAATTCCGACGGATAAAGGGATCTGTATTCCTTATGGTTTTATTCAGGATGATGGAAAATCGCACCAAGAAGAAATTTCGATGGTTTTTGAAAACCCGCAATTCTATTGGGCTGTCGATATGGATAATACGATAGAAAGTGAAAAGGAAAGTATGTTGGATAGGGCGGATGAAATTAAATCTGTTCTCTCTCAATATGGGGGTAAAACGTTACGAAAAGGAAACGTACAGTTTAATAACGTGGCGGGTGAAGAGTGGTTAACTTTAGGTCGAGACCCTCGTTATGATAATCAATCCGATAAATTTTATTATTTTCAATATTATGCGAATGAAAAAAACATCGGTTATTTACACCCTTCTGTGAGTATATTGATGCATTCGACCAGTAAGGTTGTTCATTATGCGGATGATCAAATGGTTGAAATTTGGGATCGGGTTTTACAGTCATTTAAACTTCGTTCGAACGCGTATTAAGGTTTTTAATTAACCACATTAAGATGTAGGAGTGAATGGCATTTTAGTAAATGATGAACTCATTTTTTTATGCTCTTTCGCTTCCCTGCCTCAAATGCTTCCAACGTCATCAATCGTGCCTGTTTATGGTCAACAATCGGGGTTGGATAATTCAGAGAGACTTGGTGAGATTCTGCCCATGTATGGGGGTCGTGAATAAATTTCTCGGGGACATCGCGAAGTTCGGGCAGCCACTCGCGGATAAACGTCCCTTGTGGGTCGAATTTTTTCCCTTGGGTGGTTGGATTAAAAATACGGAACCACGGCGAGGCATCAACACCCGTTGAAGCTGACCACTGCCAGCCGCCATTGTTCGCCGCCAAAGTGCCATCGATTAACTGGCTCATAAAGTAGTGTTCGCCTTTGCGCCAGTCGACCAGCAAATCTTTGACTAAAAAACTCGCTACAATCATCCGTAGTCGATTATGCATCCAGCCCGTTTGGTTGAGTTGGCGCATGGCGGCATCCACAATGGGGTAGCCCGTTTGCCCGTTTTTCCATGCGGTTAAGGCTGTTTCATCGGGATTCCATTGAATATGCTGCGTCCATTCAATAAACGGTTGATGGCGACAAAGACGCGGAAATGCGACCAATAGATGGCTGTAAAATTCTCGCCAAATTAATTCATTCAGCCAGCTAAAACCACCACTTTCTTGTGAGTCAAAAACCTGTGGGTTCTCTGCTAATAAGCGATTCACACATTGGCGAGGCGAAAGCACCCCAAGCGCTAAATAGGGGGATAATTGGCTAGTACCATCAATGGCGGGAATATCTCGGTCGCGTTGGTAATCTTGTACGCGCTCGCTGCAAAATTGTCGTAATTTCGCTAATGCAGCGTGTTCTCCAGCGGTAAATTGCGGTGAAATTTCAACAGATTGGTGAACAAAAAGTGGATGTGTATTTTCAACGGCTAATGCCGCTCCCCGTGGTTTAGGGGCGGGAAATGAGCAGAAATCACTCATCATCAATTGGCTCAAAAAGGCGCGGCGAAATGGGGTATAGACTTGATACATATCCCCTTTTTGCGTCGTCACTGAACCCGGCGGAAGTAATAGGGCATCATCATAGGTGAAAATATTCAGATGCTGCGCTTGCTGGCGTAACTGTTCATCCCGCAAACGCTCATTTAACTCGTATTGGTGATTGAAATATAATCCTGTGGCATTTTGCTGTTGGGCAAAATTCAGCAACCATTTCACGGAATCCGCAAAGGTCGCTGTGGTATGGCAAATCAGGGGAATACCTCGTTTTGCTAAAGTGTGTTGTAGCTCGACAAGGTTTTGATGCAAAAAGGCAATTTGCCTTGGTGATACATTATGAGCTGCCCACTGTTCTGGCGTCGCAATATAGACGCCGATCACAGTGGCAGTAGGATCCTCACAAGCGAAGGTAAGCGCTTTATTGTCGGTGACTCGTAGATCGTTGCGAAACCAAACTAAGTGACAAACCGACATCGCTTTCCTCGCTGTTTTTTAAGGATTAATCTAATTTTGGGTGCTGGTTGATTAACGATTGACGCTGTTTTTCCAGCTCGGCAATTTGTTGTTCGATATCTTCAACTTTCTGTTCGATATTGTCAAAATGCTCGCTTAAAATTTCTTTGGCTTCCGCTCTGTCTGAAGCGGCAGGTGTGGCACCACGTAATGGTTTATTCGCGGTTTCTGGCATTCTAATACCGGTATATAGACCAATTAATGCGATCACTATCAGATAATAGGCTGGCATATACAAGTCATTAGTCGCTTCAACTAGCCATGCGGCGGCAGTCGGTGTTGCACCTGCGATTAAGACCGAAATATTAAAGGCGATGGCCAATGCACTATAACGAATATGAGTAGGGAAAATTGCCGGTAAAATCGAAGCCATCACCCCAGTAAAACAGTTGAGTAATACAGCAAGCACTAATAAACCCACAAAGATTAAGCCAACGGAGCCGCTGTTAATCAGCATAAATGCGGGATAAGCGAATACAATCAGCCCTACGCTACCGATGATAACAAAAGGTCGACGACCGATTTTATCGCTGGTTAATCCAATGATTGGCTGAACAAATAACATGCCAATCATAATCGCAATAATAATCAACACGCCGTGATCGGTTGAGTAATTCAGGTTATGGGACAAGTAGCTTGGCATATAGGTGAGCAGCATATAGTACGTCACGTTGGTGGCGATCACTAAACCGACACAAATCATCAAACTTTTCCAATACTTAGATGCAACCTCACGGAAAGAAACTTTCGGTGGATTTTGGATATTGGCCTTGTCTTGCTGTTCTAAACTTTCAATGTGCTGTTGGAACGCAGGGGTTTCTTCCAATGAATGACGTAAATAGAGACCGATAATACCCAGTGGTAACGCTAAGAAGAATGGGATTCTCCAACCCCAATCGTGGAAGTTAGCTTCACCAACAAGGCTTGAAATTAACACCACGACACCCGCACCCATCACAAAACCAGCAATGGAACCGAAGTCTAACCAGCTGCCCATAAAGCCACGTTTGCGGTCAGGGGAGTATTCAGCAACAAAGATGGCTGCACCCGAATATTCACCCCCAACGGAGAAACCTTGAGCCAGTTTAGCGAGCAGTAATAAGATAGGCGCCCAGATACCAATTTTCTCATATGAGGGGATCAGACCGATACAGAAGGTACTGATTGCCATAATAATAATGGTCATGGACAATACTTTTTGTCGACCGTATTTATCCCCGAGAATACCGAAAACAACGCCACCAAGGGGTCTAACTAAGAAAGGTACGGAAAAGGTGGCTAATGCCGCAATCATCTGAACGCTCGGTGATGCGTCCGGAAAGAAGACTTGACCCAGTACATAGGCTAAGAAGCCGTACACACCGAAGTCGAACCATTCCATCGCATTACCCAGCGAAGCCGCTGTGATTGCTTTTTTCAATTTCCCGTCATCAATGATCGTAATATCGTTGATATTTAATGGTTTTTCTTTTTTCTTTCTGATCTTCATGGAACCATCCTCTTATTTGAATTGTAAGATGTGGGTTTCCCGATCCGATTTGCTCGGACAGTCTGCAAATAATAAAAATTAGTATGGATAATTAAATGCAGTATCTAAACTAATTGAATGGAAATTTATTGATTAATAAGCTTGTTGAGTAAGCTATATCAAATTTTTATAACGAAGTGTATTGATAGGGAAATATTGAGTTATTGTGTTTTTAAAATAAAGCAAAAATATCACCTTTAGATAGTCAAATATCATTCAATAATACAATAATATCGACAAAATGTAAAATGCGGTGGTTTGTGTTGATTGTTTTTTATTAATCGGTGGGTTATACCATGGGGTAAACTAATACAGATAAGGGAAATGCAATGAATGAGGCAATAAAAATTTCATCTATTCATATCTACCATCCTGAAAATATTAGGAACAACCAATATTATTTTGATAAGTATCCAAATGTAAAAAATTTACCGGAATTATTGAATGATTTTGGGCAGAGGCAGCGATATATCACGAGCCAGCCTGATGAAAATGTGCTGACGATGTCAATTAATGCATTAGCCCCTATGAGTGATAAAGATATCGATATTTTGATATTTGCCTCAACGACGATGGAATATTTGTCACCACTTAATGCCCTCTATTTACATCATCATTTAGCCTTAAAAAATGAGTGTGTATGTATTGATATTAACGGTAATTGCCTCGGAATGCTAATGGCGTTAGAGCAGGCGGCAATCATGCTAAAGATGAAAAAAACAGCTAAAAAAGCCCTTATTGTTGCCTCGGATCATCTTTCAAATCTGTGTAATCAAAATGAGCTATTTCCATCGATTCTCTTTGGAGATGCAGCAGTTGCGATGACATTAGAAAAAGTACAAAACGAGACAAACTCTGGTTTGATGGATAGCTTTTATTATACGGATTCGAATTTTTGCCGGGAGACCCGCTTTCCTAAGAATGGTTTTTCACAAAGCCAAAATATGCAAGATGAGAAAATTTACTGGGGTAAATTTACAACAAAAGAGTGCTTGCCTCATGTTATTCATCATATTGACAAATTATTAAAAAATAATGGATTAACTATTGATGATATAAGTTGTTTTTTCTTTTCTCAGGTAATGAAAAGCAATATTGAAAAATTGGCAGAAACATTAAATATTCCTAATGAAAAAATAGAGTATATTGCGGATGAATATGGTTATACGGGGGCAACCAGTCCATTCATTGCTTATTATTGCCACCAGAAAAAGAATTTACTCCGTGATGAAGATATTGTCTTATTTTGGACGTTAGGTGCAGGTTATCAATTCGGAATCGTTCTTTGGAAAATATAAAGGGATTTATGATTTTCGATGCGCGCAAAATAAATGGGATTTTGGTGGGGTGTTCATAACTGAAACTAACCCTCTTTTTACGACCTTAAATTTGTCCTGTTATCTCATTCTTCTTTCGATATTCGCGGAGGAATATCTTGTTCTGTTTTTGAATGCATCGCATCGGTAGGAATGGTGAATTGATTTAGTTAGAATCGAAAGAATATTACGGGAAGTATTTTAAGAGCAGCATCGCTTGTTAAATATGTCGTGGTTAACAAGAATAAACTGAATTTAATCCGACTTAAAAAGAGTGCCATTATGAAAAAACAGAGTATTGCATCATATATTGCGAAAGTACTGGATAACGCAGGTGTTAAGCGCATCTGGGGAGTGACAGGGGACTCATTAAACGGTTTAACGGATAGCTTGCGTAAACAAGGGGCAATTGAGTGGTTAGGGACCCGTCATGAAGAAGTGGCGGCATTCGCAGCGGGTGCAGAAGCGCAGCTAACGGGTAACTTAGCGGTATGCGCAGGTTCTTGTGGACCAGGAAACATGCATTTAATCAATGGATTGTATGATTGTCATCGTAACCGTGTACCAGTTTTAGCGATTGCGGCTCATATTCCTTCTAGTGAAATTGGCAGTAATTATTTCCAAGAAACTCACCCAACTGAGCTGTTCCGTGAATGCAGCCATTATTGTGAAATGGTGACTAACCCTGAACAAATTCAACAAGTTCTGGGTATTGCAATGCGTAAAGCGATCCTGAATAAAGGCGTTTCCGTTGTTGTTATTCCGGGGGATATCGCCCTGAAAGATGCACCAGAATCGGCAAAAGAAGAGTGGTATCAGCCACAAGCTCCTTTGATCATGCCTCAGCGCTCTGAAATTGAAAAACTCGCAGAAGCACTGAATCAATCTGAAAATATTACCTTATTCTGCGGTAATGGCTGTGCGGGCGCTCATGATGAAGTCGTGAAACTGGCTGAAACATTAAATGCACCTGTGGTGCACGCCTTACGTGGAAAAGAGCACATTGAGTGGGACAACCCAAACAGCGTGGGAATGACTGGTTTAATTGGATTCTCATCGGGTTATCATGCGATGATGAATGCAGATACGGTTGTGCTACTGGGTACCCAATTTCCATACCGCCCATTTTACCCAACTGATGCAAAAATCATTCAAATTGACCTGAATGCAGGAAGTTTGGGCTCCCATTGCCATATTGATATGGGGTTAATCGGAGACATTAAAGCAACATTAACCGCATTACAGCCGCATTTGACGGCAAAACAGAATCGTAAGCATTTAGATGGCGCGTTGAAACATTATGCGGAAGCACGTAAAGGGTTAGATGATTTAGCAAAACCTGGTCATGAAGGGCTAATCCACCCGCAATACTTAGCAACGAAGCTAAGTGAGCTGGCAAACGATGATGCTATCTTTACGTGTGATGTAGGAACGCCAACCGTGTGGGCTGCTCGTTACCTGAAGATGAACGGTAAACGTCGCTTGATTGGTTCGTTTAACCACGGTTCGATGGCAAACGCGATGCCACAAGCAATAGGTGCGCAAGCGGTTGATAAAAATCGCCAAGTTGTTGCTATGTGTGGTGATGGTGGTTTCAGTATGCTGATGGGGGATTTTATTTCACTATCACAAATGAAATTGCCAGTGAAAATTATTATTCATAACAACGGAGTCTTGGGCTTTGTTGCGATGGAGATGAAAGTGGCTGGCTTTATGACGGCAGGCACCGATTTACAGAATCCAAACTTTGCTGCGATTGCTAATGCAGCAGGTATTAAAGGTATTCGTGTTGAGAAAAGTGAAGATTTGGATAGCGCATTAAAAGAGGCTTTCGCCCATGACGGTCCGGTAGTCGTGGATGTATTGACCGCGAAGCAAGAACTGTCTATGCCGCCAGAAATTGAAGCGCAAGAAGCTAAAGGCTTTAGTCTGTATATGCTGAAGGCGATCATGAGTGGGCGTGGTGATGAAGTTGTGCAATTAGTGAAAACTAACTGGTTACGTTAATCATTGTTGTGAGCTAATTGAATCGCTTTATCTCAGAACCCCAATCCGGAGTGCCGGATTGGGGTTTTTGTTTAATAACCCGCAGCAGATTGGCTACGCCAAAGATGTGCGGCGACGAGTGCTCGCCATGGGGTAAATTGAGTTAACCATTCTTGGGTCTCTTTTGCTGAAGGTTGTGTATCTTGAGCTAACAATGTTTGTAAATTGCGGCGAACGGCAACATCACCATGCAGTGAGCCATCAAGATAATTAAATCCGCGAAGTAGCCCATAGCTCACAGTCCAAGGTCCAATACCTTTAATTGCCAGTAACTGTGCCGTCACGTCATTGACGTTATCCGGTGTGACGGCACTCTCTAAATCTAGTTTTCCTGCTTGAATGGCGTCACACAGACCACGTAATGCGATGATTTTGCCAAGAGAAAATCCAGATTGTCGTAACATTTCATCGTCAACATTCATGACGGATTCAGCGGTAGGAAAGCACCAAATACCCGATGAATGTTGTTGACCCACAGCTTGAATAAAACGTCGGCGAATCGCAATCGCAGCAAGGACGCTGATTTGTTGACCGATAATCGCCCAGACTAAGGCTTCAAACGTAGTCGCTGATTGATACACGCGTACGCCCCGTTGTGGCGCTATCAGCTTGCCAAGTATTGGATGGGTAAGGTATTGCTCTTCAAACTGTTCAATGGGTTGATTCAATCCCAGTAGGTGAATGGCTAAATGATGCAGTTCGTTTGGGGTGGGAGGCGTTTCTGCGCTATCGACATCAAGCTGTAATGTGGCTTGCTTATCGTCAATAGACAGGCGAATTTGCGCCGCGTGTCCCTGCCAAATAATTCCTTTGCGTAAGGTGTTTTTTTCAACAATCTCGGCAATATTTTGCGGATCCCGTAAATGAAAGGCAAAAAAATCATCAATACGGTAATAAGGTGGCAGTGAAATAGTCACGGGTTGCGCTGGAACCATAGTCGTCTTCTTCTGATTTATGCCCATTTTTGGTTAAATTTTGACAAAAAACGTCAGTCGCTACATTTTTAACCGTTATAGTATGTTAGCTTAGCAAAATAGCGATTCAGATAATCATGAGCTAATTTAGCCTGCCCATAAAAATTCAGCAAATTATTGCTCAGGCAGATTAACTGCAAAAATTAAATCAAGGATGTGAAGATGCAAGCAGATGATCATAATGAGGTATCGACGCCAAAGCCTAAATCTGAACCTGAACTAAAAGGGATAGGTGGGTGGCTGATCCTCCCGTTTATTGGGGTGATTTTTTCGGCACTGTTTATGCCCTTTATCCTCTGGAATCATAATCTAGATGTGATTGAATACTGGAGTGAATTAACGTTACCTGAGTCTGCTAACTTTGTGCCGTTATTTAAAGAATTGATGTACTTTGAAGTCGTTGGTAATGCCATTATTTATGGCACAGTGCTGTATCTTTGTTATCTCTTTTTTACGAAGAAAAAATTGATTATTAAGGTGTATGCCTTTTTCCAAATTTTTTCATTGGCAGTGATTATTGCTGATTTAGTGCTCGCCAATCAATTTTTAGATCTCGAAATGGACAGTTCTGATATACGGGAAGTCCTAAGAGGCGTATTTGGTTGTTTAGTCTGGGTACCTTACTTCTTTGTTTCTGTGCGCGTTCGCAATACGTTTGTTAATTAGTGAGTGAACTGCAAATAAATGGAGCATGCTGATGATTTACTGTAAACGAGTTTATGATCCTTGTAGCCCCCAAGACGGTTATCGCATCTTAGTGGATAGGCTGTGGCCCCGCGGCATTAAAAAAGTTGATTTACAGTGTGATGAATGGGATAAAACCGTCGCACCTTCCAATGAATTGCGCAAATGGTTTCATCAACATACTGATCAGTTTGCGCAGTTTGTAACGCAATATCAGCAAGAGCTTCGGCAAAATGATGAATGGCATAATCTGCTAGAGAAAGCGCAACAAGGCAATATCACACTGTTATATAGCGCCAAAGATACGCAACATAATCAGGCCATGGTACTGAAAGAATTTCTTGAAGAAAAACTCAAAGAACTTAAAGAATAAAAAGGTTGTCACTATGGATGTGAATGCATCATCGACCCAGCCAGTATTGGTGCCTCAAGTGCCAGCACAGGCGCAAAATGAACATAAAAAAGATCGCCAAGGGATAGGGGGTTGGCTGATTTTACCTCTGCTTGGTCAGTTGTATATGCTGGGTAATCTGATCAAGATAATGGTGAATGATGTTATTCAAGTTCAGGGCGCTTGGTCATTGGCAACCACTCCAACATCCGATTTTTATATGGCTGGGTTTGCTTCAACATTTTATACCGTACAGCTCAGTTTTGTGGTGATTATCGCGCTTATGATGGGTTCATTGTTCGCCGCCTTTAAACGGAAATTGATGGCGAAGTGGTTATTTATCATTACGATGATATTGTATGTGGTCGTTCTAGGCATCACGCGGATTGTTTTTCCGGTTGCGTTCGGTCTTGAAATTGACTTTAGCTACATTACGAGCCTCTTTAATGGTAGTTTCTATTGCTTGATTTGGATCCCCTATTTCTTGGTGTCAGTCCGCGTTAAAAATACCTTCATACGCTAAGCGTTGGGCTGTGGAAAACAGCCCGTACCGTTAATGATCGAGTTGTAGGCAATGGGTAATATTGCACTGTGCGACGAAAGCGTCATCATGGGAAACCAGTAATAATGTCCCTTGATAATCCCGCAATAACGCTTCTAATAGTTGTTTTGAATCTAAATCTAAGTGATTGTCTGGCTCATCCAGTAGTAAAACCGCGGGCGGATGAGGGCTATGAGTGAGGGCAAGAATCGTTGCTTTGAGTTGCTCTCCGCCACTTAATTGATTCAATGGCTGCAAAGATTTATCCCCACGAATACGTAACATACCTAACTGTGTGCGCCACTGTTCGATGGAAATTGCGGGTTGATACTGATAAAGCGCTTCGGCAACGGGTAAGAATTTATTCAAAAGATTCAAATGCTGGTCTAAATAGCAGGTGGCACCACTAATACGATACTCCCCCGATAGAGCCTGCTGTTTAGCGGCTAACACTTTCAATAACGTTGATTTTCCTGAGCCGTTACGCCCTTGGATATGCCAATGCTCGCCGCTGTATGCGGTAAAAGAGAGAGGCGAAGTATGCCCATAAGGGAGCTTTAGTTGAGAAACAAAAATACGTATTTTTCCACTTTCACTTTGGTAATTTAGCACCATTTTCTGAGGCTGAATATGAGTCACTTTATCTTGATTTTGCTGCCGCTGATGTTGCAATTCTCCTAATACCCGCTGATGGCGCTCTGCGACGTTGGATTGTCTTTTCTCTGCGCGATTTTTTTGCATATCGAGTAATAATAGTGATTGTGAGCCACCATAGCGGATATTTTCGCCCTGTTTTCGCCGCTGTGCCGCTTTTTGTAACGTCGCTTGTTGTTGCTTTTTCTCTTGGCGGATTTGTTTATCCAGTTGTTCACCTTCTGCCTCGATGGCATTGATAGCAAAAGTTTTTTGTGCGTCATAGAGTGTGTAATTTCCACCGTATCCCACTAAACCTTTATCGGTCAGTTCAAACATAGCGTCCATCTCTTCGAGCAACTGACGGTTATGACTGATGACTAAGCAGCCCGCTTTATGTTGGTCAAGTTTATCGCTTAGCCATCGACGTCCTTCTTGGTCTAGATGGTTATCAGGTTCATCCAATAGAAGGAAGTGGTCAGGATGTAAAAAGGCACGGCACAGAGCCAACCGTGTCCTTTCTCCGCCGCTTAGTTGCTCGATAGGGGTATCCATGGATGTCATTAACTGCGCAGATTCTAATAACATTTTCCATGTGGTAGGAAGGTGCCAGTTATCTTCCGTCAGATCAAAATCCATGGCTGTGCCATTTCCCTGTTCAATGCGCGAAAAGGCTTGCCAAAGTGCATCAATTCCGAGCGATTGAGCAATGGTATCGCCTGTTAAGCGGTTGAGTTGATCCACATGGATAATTGGCATATGCCAATCAATTTTTCCATGAGTTGGTGTTAACTGTGAGACAAGTAACCGCATCAACACAGATTTTCCCCGACCATTGGGACCGATTAGCGCATTTTTTTGACGAAACAAGCTACCGGTTAGCGGTGGAAAGAGAGCCGACTGGTGAAATTCAATGGTTAATTGCGAAAAGTGACAAGCGAGTGTTGCGTTGGGCATTGTCATAGAGACCTCCAAATAGAGAGGGCAGACAACGGAATGTTATCTTTCGCAAAGGAAAAAATGAGAACTTGTGTCTGCCAAGAACAGAAAATAATGACCTTCAATAAGGCATCGTAGATATTTTCTGGCAGGACTTAGTTCATCGTCGGAAAGACTCACTTTAGAAAGGGGCAAAATTGCGAATGAATTATAAACAGAATTATGAGACGGAAGCAAGGCGAATAAGTTGCAGGAGAGCAGAAGGTAAAAGCGCCAGTCTGTGGGCACAGATAGGCGCTTTTGGTACAACAACGAGTTTTTTACGATTCTATCTTACTGCGTATCTCTTGCGAGATTATGCGGTCACAGCCACTTTAGTGTGCTCTGCCAGCCATTGTGCAATGCGCTGTTTTTCAGCGTCGTTCAGCCACATGCCCAATTTGGTACGACGCCAAATCGCATCGTCTAATTCTACAACCCACTCATTTTCGACTAAGTAACGTAATTCAGCTTCATAGACGTTTGCACCGAAAGCTTCGCCTAAATCTGACAGTGAGTTTGCGCCTGCTAAAATCAGCTTACTGTTGCTGCCGTATGTTCTTGCGTAACGCAGTGCTAGACCTTCCGGAAGCCAAGGGTAATGTTGAGTTAATACGCGTGCATAACCATCACGGTCACAACCTTCGATGTCACCACCGGGTAATTGACCATTTTTGGTCCAAGGACCTGTCGCATGTGGATAATATGTCGCTAATTTACCCACAGCGGCTTCAGCCAGTTTACGATAAGTGGTTAATTTACCACCAAATACTGACAGTAATGGGGCTTTACCATCTTCATCGTGAATATCTAAAGTGTAGTCACGAGTGATTGCTTGTGGAGAATCTGATTCGTCATCACACAGAGGGCGAACACCGGAGTAATCCCACACAATATCTTGTTTGGTCAGCTGTTTTTTGAAGTGGTCGTTATACACTTTCAGCAGATAATTGACTTCGTTTTCGTCAATTTTTACATCTTTTGGATCCCCTTTGTACTCAACATCGGTGGTACCGATAATGGAGAACTCATCCATCCAAGGGATCACGAAGACAATTCGGTTATCTTCGTTTTGTAAAATGTACGCTTGCGGTTCATCGTGGGCGCGTGGAACCACAATATGGCTGCCTTTGATCAGACGAATACCATAAGGGGATTTCAGTTTTAAGCCGTCATCGAAGAACTCTTTTACCCAAGGACCCGTTGCGTTGACCAGTCCTTTGGCTTTCCAAGTATGCGTTTCGCCAGTACGTAAGTCTTGCGCTTCAACAATCCATAGACCATTTTCGCGATATGCGCGGGTCACTTTGGTGCGAGTGCGAACTTCACCGTTTTTACGTACCACTTCTTGAGCGTTCAATACCACCAAACGCGCATCATCAACCCAGCAATCTGAGTATTCGAAACCTTTGGTTAATTCTGGTTTAAGCACAGAATTTTGGTTGAACTTTAAACTTTTGCTACTTGGTAAGCTAACGCGTTTGCCTAAATGATCATATAGGAACAGACCAATACGGATCATCCAAGCTGGGCGTAAATGTGGTTGGTGAGGTAGACGGAAGCGCATTGGGAATGCGATGTGTGGCGCCAGTCGTAACAAGACTTCACGCTCAGCAAGCGCTTCACTAACGAGTCTAAACTCATAATGTTCGAGGTAACGTAATCCACCGTGGATCAGTTTCGAACTTGCAGATGAAGTTGCACTCGCTAAGTCTTGAGATTCAAGCAGCAGTACAGATAATCCACGCCCCGCGGCATCTGCCGCAATACCAGCGCCGTTGATTCCGCCGCCAATTACAATCAAGTCTTTCGTTTCCATGCATCCCCCTGAGATGTTCGAACCATTTTCTATAATGTTCGTTTTCGCTCATTTGATTGTAATCAAATTTTGTACGTATGCCAACCTGTAATCCATAAAAATAACAACCGCGTGATGCTAATAACATTTTGTGTATAAATTTAATCTGTTTAATAAGTTGGTAATATGACAAGGTGATGACAAGAGGATGAAAAGAAAGGAAAAAAGAAGAGATGATGGCAGGCTGGCTACCATCATTGGAAGTCACAAATCGTGCTTTAGCAGAGTTCTAATTGAACGTTATGTTGTTCGATAACTTTCAGAATGCTAGCTGGAGGAGATTGAGTGGTAAATAACGTATTGATTAAGTTCATGTTACCTAAATTTACCATCGCATTACGACCAAACTTAGAATGATCGGTGACCAACATAACATGACGGGAGTTTTCAATAATTGCGCGTTTGGTGCGCACTTCATGATAATCAAACTCCAGCAGTGAGCCGTCCATATCAATCCCGCTGATCCCTAGAATACCGTAGTCCAGTCTGAACTGAGAGATAAAATCGAGGGTTGCTTCGCCGACAATACCGCCATCACGGGAGCGCACTTCTCCCCCTGCTAAGATCAAACGAAAGTCCTCTTTTGCCATCAGTAAGGTTGCCACGTTTAGGTTATTCGTGACGACGCGTAGGTTTTTATGGTTAACCAATGCGTGGGCGACGGCTTCAGGGGTGGTACCGATATCAATAAACAAGGTGGCGCCGTCAGGAATTTGGCTTGCCACGCGCTGGGCAATACGCGCTTTTTCTTCAGACCACATCGTTTTGCGGTCATTATAGGCGGTATTGACGGAACTTGAAGGCAAGGCTGCGCCACCATGGTGTCGTAGGATCTTATTCTGTTCAGCAAGCTCATTGAGGTCTCGGCGGATAGTTTGAGGGCTAACCTCAAACTGCTCGACAAGTTCTTCAGTACTGACATATCCCTGAAGACGCACAAGCTCAACAATTGCATCATGTCTCTGGGTTTGTTTCACAGCATTAGCCTCTAATTATAAAATGTTCTATTTGGAACCTTGGTGTTTAAAACTAAGCCTATTATCCCATATTCCCATCAATAATCCGATAATTAACCCTGAAGTATGTGCGGCATTAGCAATGTCCATACCTAAGAGGTCAAAGTAACCGAAGAATAGCCAGATAATCGAGAATATCATGAGCCCACGAGGGATGCCGATACCGATTTCTGGGCGGCGTTCGCCAGTCACCCAAACATAGCTAACCAGCGCATAAACGACACCCGATAAACCACCAAAGTTATTCTCACTGAAGAGGGATTGACCCCAGTTACTGAATAATGCGGAGACTAATAAAATAGTGAACAGTTTTCCTGTTCCCATTTTTTTCTCAACTTGCCCAGCAAGAAACCACCAGAGCGCAAGGTTGAAACCAATATGCGAAATAGAAAAATGAACAAAAGCGGGGCTGATCCAGCGCCATAGTTCACTTTGCTGATCGCCAATAGGCCAACCTAAATAGTATAGAACTTCACGGGGATCTGTCAGGGTGACCCACAAATAAACGGCTATGGAGAGCAAAATAACGGCAATGGTTAAAGGACCCGATTGCTGTTTTAAATAGCCAAATGTCAGGTAGTTTCGATACTGAAATTGAGCATCAGTACGCCCCGTTTGCCAGCTTGCTTCAAGATAACGAGGATCATTTGGATTGCGTAAAAAGGCTTCGAGTTCTTGGCGTACCTGTTCAGTATGCTGCTCGTCGTTGAGCCATAATTCATAATGTTGTTGGTCGTTGGAAGGATGGACTTGTAGTTGGATATTTTGTCCTGCCATATAGTCAACAAACGCTTGAGCCATCCGTGGATTTTCAAAAGAGATAATGTGGATCATAAATACGTTGTCTCGTTTAGAGCGCCGTAATGGCTTGGGGGTATTCCCGTGACCATGCTTCAAATCCGCCATTAATACTGTATACAGATTCAAAACCGAGATTAATTAAATATTGTGCAGCGCCTTGGCTGCTGTGACCGTGGTAGCACATTACCATAATGGTCTGTTCGTAATCTGTTTTTTCTAAGAATGGGTGAAGCGATTCGTTGGTTAAGTGGTAAGCACCTGTTGCATGACCAGCACGAAAACTTTGGGGATCGCGAACATCGACAAGAATGGCGGTGCCATCTAACCAGTGTTGGTAAGCTTGTTCAGGTGTTAGTGTCTCAAAATGGTCCATAAAATACCGGAAAATTAGGGGGAATATCATGAAAAAGCACCCACGGATATACCGTGGATGCCCTGAAAATAAGTCGAAAGTCTTAGTAGAAAGAGTGCTCGCCGCGTTGGTGCTCAGTCAGGTCTTTAACACCTTTTAATTCACCTTCGAACATTTTCAGCAGCTCTTTTTCAATACCTTCTTTCAGTGTTACGTCAACCATAGAACAACCGTTACAGCCGCCACCGAATTGTAGGATAGCAAAACCTTCTTCGGTGATTTCCATTAATGATACACGACCACCATGGCTGGCTAACTGTGGGTTAATCTGTGACTGTAAAACGTATTCAACACGTTCAATGAGTGGTGCATCATCAGACACTTTACGCATTTTTGCGTTAGGTGCTTTTAAGGTTAATTGCGAACCTAGTTGATCAGTAACGAAATCAATCTCTGCATCTTCTAGGAACGGTGCACTAATTTCATCAACATAAGCAGAGAGCTTTTCAAACTTCAGCTCTTTATCAGTTGCTTCTACGGCACCTGGAGGGCAATAAGAAACACCACACTCTGCGGTTGGTGTACCTGGGTTAATGACAAATACTCGAATTTGGGTTCCTGACTCTTGGCTTTCCAATAACTTGGCGAAGTGAGTCTGTGCTGCTTCAGTAATATTAATCATAATCTCTTGCTCAATAATAGTTGACTGCTTTAGTTGGTTATAATACGCCCATTTACACCCTTCCTACAAGGTGCGACAGAGTGACCACGCGTCAACAGTATGCGCTCCCGCACAAATCAACAATTGAGCAGCAGCATGCATGGTGGCGCCAGTTGTAATCACATCATCAATAATAGCTATGTGTAGACCTGAAACCGAAGTTTCAAGGGCAAACGCTTTTTTAAGATTATTGCGGCGCTGTTTACGTGTTAATGAAACTTGCGCCAGTGTATCACGAGAGCGGCGCAATGAATTTTGCGAATAGGCAATATTTAACCATGTGGCTAAATTACTACCCATTAGTGCCATGTGGTCAAACCCTCTACGCCAGCAGCGCCGTGGATGGGGGGGAATGGTTATCAACCTATCTGGTTTTTTCCATTTTTGTTGGCGATACCCATTTAACCAGTGGATGAGGAATAGGCGGGTCAGTGCTACAGCGAGTTGAGGCTGACGGTGGAATTTGTATTGATGGATAAGCTGGCGTAATGGGGCGCGATACGGTGAGACGGTGATCAGCTTTTGCCAAGGTGGCGGTTGAAGCAAACAGCGTCCACAAGAAGCGTCAATATATTCACTGGTTAGAGCACATTGTGGGCAAACTCGTGGCATTGGCGGTAAGTTTTTCGTACAAAAACTGCATATTCCTTGCCGAGGAACTTTTAATTCCTGCTGGCATAGCCAACAGACCCCTTCCATTGCTAGCATAGGCAGATCCTAGATGAAAAATGATAATGAAATTGACAGGAAAGAGAGTGTAATCATGGCGACGCTATATTGGCAGACGGTTGGTGAAGGAAAACAAGATATTGTGTTACTGCACGGATGGGGATTGAACGCAGAGGTTTGGCAAACCATTATTCCGCGAGTCGCTTCGCAATTTCGCATCCATTTAGTTGATTTGCCTGGTTATGGTCGTAGTCGAGATTTTTCGCCAATGTCAGTTCAGTCAATGGCAGATATTTTATGGGAGCAAGCGCCTAAAAATGCAATTTGGCTAGGGTGGTCTTTGGGCGGATTAGTGGCAAGTCGTATTGCGCTTGATCACTCTGATGAAGTAAAAGCGCTAATTACCGTGGCGTCATCACCTTGTTTTGGGGCTCATGAGGAATGGCAGGGTATTAAGCCTGAGGTATTACTTAATTTTGAGAAGATGCTTTCTGAGAATTTTCAACGTACCGTTGAGCGTTTTTTAGCACTACAGACATTAGGGACAGAAAGCGCCCGCGAAGATGCTCGTACGCTTAAATCGGTTGTGCTAGCGTTACCGATGCCAACGGTTGAAGTATTAAATATGGGATTAGAATCTTTGCGTACCGAGGATTTACGTGAAGAGCTGACTCATTTAACCGTTCCTTTCCTACGTATTTACGGTTATTTAGACGGTTTAGTTCCGCGTAAAATTGTCTCTAAATTAGATGCGCTTTATCCCCATTCATCATCCATTGTGATGCGCCATTGTGCTCATGCACCATTTGTTTCTCATCCCGATGAATTTTCAGAATACTTAATCGAGTTTTTCACACAATTAGATAAGTAATAAATCACTTATCTAATTGTTTTCTGGATGAAAAAGACAGTGTAATTTACACAGATAGATAAGACCCCACTAAGGTGTCATCATTGACTTGCGGGTGAAATTTTTTCACATAGACCAAGCCACTGGGCTGGTTATTTTTATGGTTATATTGTGCAATTTTAGTGGCTAATTCTTGCATGAATCCAGCGAAGTCATCGAATTGCTGAAGGTTTTTATTGGGATCGAAAATCTTATAACTCATGCGTGAACCTGAAGAATTCGGCTGAATGCTGACGGCTAATGTGTCATCTGAAAATAGCAACTGTAAATAAGTAGAGGATGCTTCTGCGGGAGTACTATATTGCTGCAAATCAGCTTTCAGCTGAGGGAGTGTTTTTTGCTGAGGTAAATGGGTGCTATTTTCAGTAGGATTCGGAATTAAACCTTGCATCCCTAATAAATGATCAAAATTACCAAATTCTTGGTTACACTTTTCAGCGTGCGCAGCGGTAAGAAAGCGGTTTACTAGCTCGTTAGTTGGCTGCTCGACGAGTGCTTTAAGTTTGGTATGATCAGTAAAATCATTTTCTAAGGCTTTAAATTCATTATCGTTGCGGAATTTATCACTTTCATTTGTGTATTTATATATGCCATCACTAATCCCTTGGTAGTAATGTTTTGCTAGTTCATGAACTTGTTGATTGTAATGCTTAAAATGATAAGTGTTATGTGTACTTATACGAGGATTTTTCTCTTCTTGTTGCTGGTGTTCAGAGATTTTTTTGAGCACATTTTTACTTCCTTGTAAGTCAATGTCACTACTCAATTCAGCATACTGTTTATAAAACTTTAGCGGAGTATAAAAATCTTGGAATTGAAGCACTTCAGTAAGGCATTCACGGAAAACCTTCTTAATAAAAATTTTATTATCAGTATATTCATCTTGTGATAACTGAGCATTTGCTTGCTGGGTTACATGAGAGAGAGTCTGGGCTTTCATTAGTAAATTCATAAAGGTAGCCCCTGCATTCTTGACTTCATTGATTAAAAAAACGCTGGTTAATCCTCTCGAGAGTGAATGGGTTGCAGACTCAATAAGCTTCTGATTATTAGAATAATAATTTTTTATAACTTTTTGACTATTCGTATCATGTATTAATGTATTTTGTTGGAATGGTATTGAGGACATTAACATAGAGATGCTCCTTACGATTAGCGCGAATATTCAGGTGAAGTAAGGGGGCATTATGATGAATTGTTGAGCAAAGTGAGTCTTAAAAATATTGTGGGAATGATAAATAGGAGAAACTTTGAATTTGTGGATAAGGATAGAGATGAATAGGTTGCTTAAACAACACAACCTATTATCGAGACAGAATCAAGAATCAAGAATATTGACAGCCCCACCTTGCTGGCGATATTGCTGGAATACAACGCGATCCGGCGACAAACCATTATTTATGTTGTTGGTGTAGATGATGTTTTCTAGGGCACTGAAAAATTGTTCAAATGTATTAAATTGTGAAATGCTATGATCACCATTGACGAGCCTGTATATCTTTTGATCCATGCCGGCAGCAGATTGAATGCTAGCCGCACGGGACTCTTGCCCCAGGATGAATTGCATGAAAATAGCAGAGTTATCATTGGCAATACGTTGCTGAAGAGTCGATTTCAGGTTATTTAACGTCTCAATTTGAGGTAGGTAAATCTCTTCTTGCTGTGTTTCAGTCACTAAACCGTGACGCTTCATTTGTTGCGCAAGGTCTTTATACCCCTGATTGATGATAGTTTCATGGGCCGCTTGCAGTAGGTGGTTCGTGGTTTTTTGACTAATTTTATGGGTTGCTTGCAATTTACCCGCAAATTCAGCAGATAAATTCTGCAAAGCAGGATACTGATTAATTTCTTGATCTTTAAATGTCTGTTTATAGTTTATATCACTCAAATATTTAAAATATTTAATAGCAAGGTCATGAACCTGTTTATTATATTTTTTAAAAGGAACATTTTGGTCGTTAGGAATGTGTTTATTTTTTTCTTCTGAAAGACGATGCTTATTGATCAACTTTATTGCATCTTCTTTTCCATAAGCTTTTACAGGTTTGCTAATCTTAAAGAAATATTGGTTATGTTTAATCGATAAGTAGTGATCCTTGATTTTAGTGATCGTCTGTAAGAACGCAGGAGATTCTTTTTTTAACGAAGAGAATTGATTAAGCGTTTCATCGTATGAAGGTAATAAATTATTTGTTTTGTCGTAAGCGGAGCCTATTGGATTGGACTCTAGCTCTAGGTAAGTGGGTAAATAGGTCGAATCATTATACGTTGGCAACCCCGGTAATGGGCTAGAGCAGGCCTCATCATATGAGGGTAAACTCGATAAGCTTTGGTTTTCAGCAACAAAATTGATGGGTAAATTTTTGGCTTCATTAATTAAAAAGATGTTGGTTAAACTACGCGAGAGACAACGTTCTTCAATATGTTTCTGAGTTGACGCTTGAGGTGAAACAGAATGTGTAGCTTGCTTTGATTTAAAAGGGTTAACAAATGGATTGCTAAAAACTGATAGAGATTGGTTTCTCATATATATCCTTTTCTAAATAGAATGATGAATGAAGAGCAATCTTTATTCTAAATAGTGAAAGTAAAAATACTTTTAAAAAAGGATGGAATAAAAAAAGGATTAGGAATTTTATGGAAGATATCAAAATTCGTCAGAGCTTTTTAAATATGACATAAAATAAACGTATTATTTAATTTTATACACAAAATGAGAGCAATCATTACTCTCAGGGCATCCTTTACAGCTGGTCCCGGTTAAACAGGCACTGATATCGACTTTTTCAATTTTTCCCATACTGACCAGTTTTTCCGCCATGGCATTGACCAGTGCGGTAGGTGCATTCAATTGAGAACTGAGCAGTGCGATGTCAGCTTGCCCATAGAGAGCGATTAAATCTCGGACTTGCAACAAGCTGACCATCGTATTTTCCTTAGTGACAACTATTGTTAGAGCAACCAGAACACTGCTGTGCTGTTTTTGATTTAATATTGAAGGTAACGCGACTTCGCACACGACGTAGAACCGTAATCAACACAATATTAAATATGATAACGGCACTTATCGTTATCAAACTACTTTGCGGATGCTCGTTAAATGTCGCGGTTTGGTAGAACAAGGCAGCTAAGCTATAAGCAACGTTCAGTCCCCAAAGAATCGAGAAAGTCATCCAGCTTTTGTTGGTTTCTCGAGCGATAGCTCCCATCACTGACACGCAAGGTACGTATAGCAGCACGAAAATCAGATAACTGTATGCCGCGATATCAGAACCGAATTTCGCTGCCATGGTGCCCATTGAGCCCGTCGCCATTTCTGCATCCCCCATACTTGCTTCGATAGGGTTGGAGAGCGCACTAATGGAGAAAGTCTCTTTCAAGCTATCCCAAGTATCTGCAACAGCAGATTCTAACTCATCGAGTAGATCAAAAGATGCTGCATCAAAAGGCTCACTGGTGATCGCTTCCGCGGTGTACAGCGTATTTAATGTACCGACGACCACTTCTTTTGCCATTGCACCTGTAATCAATCCAACGGTAGCCTGCCAGTTGTCACTGTGTACACCGATTGGCTGTAATACTGGCGTGATGACTTTACTGACAGAAGCAAGCGCAGAGTCATTAATATTATCAACAGGCTTACCAGATAAGGAGAAACTGTTAAGTGCCCCGATAAAAATACTTGCTACGACAATCACCTTACCTGCACGAACCACAAAGCCCTTTAAACGCTGCCAAGTTTGAATGAGTAACGTTTTGGTATGAGGGACGTGGTAGACCGGTAGTTCCATCACAAAGGGTGAGGCTTCTCCACGCATTAGGGTGTGTTTGAGCAATAAGCCTGTCAGGATTGCGACGACAATACCAAGAAGGTACAGAGAGAACACGACACTCGCGCCATTTTTGCCAAAGAAAGCCGCTGCGAATACAGCAAAGATGGCTAAGCGAGCACCACAGGACATAAATGGCGCCATCAGGACGGTAATAAGGCGTTCACGAGGTGCATCTAACGTTCTAGCACCCATGATAGAAGGAACGTTACAACCGAATCCGACAATCAGCGGAACGAAAGACTTGCCAGGTAAACCAAGGGCTTGCATTAATCTATCCATGACAAAAGCCGCACGAGCCATATAGCCGGAGTCTTCTAAGATAGATAAAAACAGGTACATCATACCGATTTGTGGTACGAGAGGCAGGACGGTGTTGATACCGCCACCGACGCCTTGAGCTAAGAAAACAGTCAACCATTCTGGGAAGTTTGCTGTTGCACCAATCCATTGGATACCATGAATAAAAATAGCTTCTGACGCCCCTTCAAAGAACGGCTGCAAAGCACCACCAATATTGATAGCAAGGACGAACATCAGATACATCACAAATAAAAAGATAGGTACGCCCAGCCAGCGGTTCAAGATAAATTTATCTAGGGTCTGCGTGAGTTTATTCGGTTCAGCTTCACTGTTATTAATCGCAGCATGACAGATCGTGGCGATAGATTGATAACGCGCATCAGCAATTAATAACTCTGGTTCTTCTTGTAACGTCTCTTTGAGTTTGGTGCGCGTTTCAGCGAGCACTTGCTCAGAGATGTTAGCGCGTTGACGACTATAAATATCGCCTTCCAAGATCTGTAATGCTAACCAACGGCGCTGTTGTTGGCTAAATTGCTGAGCAGAGATTTGCTCAGAAAGTGTATCGACGGTTTGTAAAAGTTGTGGCGGGTATTGAACTAGAGCTTGTTGGCTATTTTGTGGATGGCTATCAATAGCTTGTTTGAGTTTTTCGAGACCCGTAGCCCGTGTGGAAACCATTGGGATAACAGGGCAGCCCAGCTGTTTTTCCAGTTGTTTAACATCAATATCAATATGTTGGCTTTCGGCGATATCCAGCATATTCAGCGCAACGATGCAGGGAACGCCGAGCTCGACCAGCTGTAATGTTAGGTATAAGTTACGCTCGAGGTTTGAGGCATCGACAACGTTGATCAACATGTCGGCTTCACCACTTAAAATAAAGTAGCAGGCGATTTGTTCATCAAGTGAAGTTTGCTCTGAAATGGTTGTGAGTGAGTAAGTACCCGGTAAATCAACAAGTTCAATCTTGTGTTCAGGCGTTTGGAAACGTCCAACTTTACGCTCAACGGTAACGCCAGCCCAGTTACCGACACGCTGGCGTGATCCTGTTAACTGGTTAAACAAGGTTGTTTTACCTGCGTTAGGGTTACCAATAAGGCCGATAGTTAATGGTTTCATAGTGTTGTATGCCAGTCGTGAAAAATGAAAATCTTTATTGGAATAAATGCAAAGAATAATTAATTTGTATGCACTTCATCTAAGTTAATCAATGCCAAATCTTTTTTGCGTAATACCAAGCTGACGCGGTGAGTTTCTATTTGTACGGGGTCACCAAACGGCGCTAAACGTACCACTTTAAATACTGAGCCTGGAAGTAGACCAAGGGAGAGTAATTTTTGGCGATAGGCTGGACTTATCTCTGGTGAAAAGCCAAGTATTTTATAACTGCATTGGGGAAGTATGGACATGGTACCTTCCAATTACTGTTTATTCTATGATTTAACTGTTAAATCATAGATGGTGTTATTAAGAATAATATTGATAATTATTATTATAAATTTGTGCGTCTTTAAAAGAAATAGTATGGAAGATAAAATTAAATCTAATTAACAATGAGAATCATAATCATCTACCATTTGTTATATTTAGCCTCTTTTTCCCGCAAGATTAAATGATATGGATCAAAAAGGGATTTAGTTGGCAGTTTTTTTAAAATAAAAAAAGGTGTTAATGTTGTTAATTAACATCATTAAATAAGACGGAATACAGATAATAAATTGAATTAATTTATTTTTAGTTAATAAATAGAATAGATTTGGAAGAAGTATTCCGTTATTGACTGAATAGGTTGTGATAAATGCCCTTACCTAAATAGTAAGGGCATGAAGGGGTTAACGCTTTTTACCAAAAGCCGCAGCCAGTGCATCACCCATCGCACTGTTACCCGCGTTTGAGCTGTTGCCGCGAGCATTGCCTCTTGGTGCTGGCGCTTTACGGGTATTTCTATCCTGTGCAGGTGCAGCGCTACGAGGCGCGCTATTACCGTCACCAGCTTGCTCATCTAAGCGCATAGTGAGCGCAATGCGCTTACGTGCAATATCCACATCCAGCACTTTCACTTTCACTATATCCCCTGTTTTAACCACCTTGTGAGGATCTTCAACATAGCTGTTGGATAGGGATGAAATATGGACTAGCCCATCCTGATGAACACCAATATCGACGAATGCACCGAAGTTAGTGACATTAGTCACTGCGCCTTCTAGGATCATACCCGGTGTTAGGTCATTCATGGTTTCAACGCCTTCAGCAAAGGTCGCTGTTTTAAACTCAGGGCGCGGATCGCGACCTGGTTTTTCGAGTTCTTTAATAATGTCAGTAACGGTAGGAACCCCAAATTGCTCAGTCGTAAATTCTCGAGGGCTTAGGCTATTTAATACTTGGGAATTGCCCATGATCTCTTTCAATGGTTGGCGAACGACTTCAAGGATTTTTTCGACAATTGGGTAGGCTTCAGGGTGAACAGTTGATGCATCCAGAGGGTTATCACCATTGGTGATACGCAAGAACCCTGCACACTGTTCAAAGGCTTTAGGACCTAAACGAGCGACTTTGAGTAACTGTTTTCTGTCATTGAATTGACCATTCGCATCACGCCAATCGACGACATTTTGGGCAATCATTTTACTCAAGCCAGCCACGCGAGTGAGGAGCGCGACGGATGCCGTATTAAGGTCTACGCCGACAGAGTTTACACAATCTTCAACCACGGCATCTAATTTGCGTGCTAACTGTGTTTGGCTCACGTCATGTTGATACTGACCCACACCGATAGATTTCGGATCGATTTTCACGAGTTCAGCCAATGGGTCTTGCAAGCGACGAGCGATAGAAACCGCGCCTCGTAAGGATACGTCTAAGTCAGGAAACTCTAATGCTGCTAGCTCAGAAGCAGAATAAACGGATGCGCCAGCTTCACTGACAATAACTTTTTGCGCAGTGACTTCTGGGTATTGTTTTTGCACCTCAGCGAAGAAACGCTCAGTTTCTCGTGAGGCGGTGCCATTACCAATTGCCACGAGTTCGACTTGGTATTTCTGGCACAATGCTGCAACGATAGTGGCGGCTTTGGCTGCTTGACCTGTATGCGGGTAAATGGTGTCAGTTGCCATGACTTTACCTGTTGCATCAACCACGGCAACTTTGACGCCAGTACGTAAACCTGGATCGAGACCCATAGTGGCGCGCATACCTGCGGGAGCTGCCATCAGTAAGTCACTGAGGTTACGAGCAAATACGTTAATTGCTTCTTCTTCTGCTTTCTCACGCAGAGTACTCATGATTTCGGTTTCTAAGTGCAGAAGCACTTTGACTCGCCAAGTCCAGCTGATGACGGCTTTACGCCATTGGTCAGCGGGTGCATTGTTTAAACGCACATCAAGATGACGAGTAATAATTTCTTCGCAGTAGCTCTCTTTTGGCGGCTCTTCAAACTGGGGATCACAGTTAAGAGACAGCTGTAAGACACCTTCATTGCGTCCTCGGAACATCGCTAATGCGCGGTGTGAAGGGACGTGAGCAACAGGCTCATGGTGATCAAAATAGTCACTAAACTTCACACCTTCGGTTTGTTTCCCATCAGCCACAACAGAAACGATGTGGGCATTCTTCCAAATATAATCCCTAACTTTCGCTAATAGGATGGCATCTTCGGCGAAACGCTCCATTAAAATATAACGAGCGCCATCGAGAGCAGCTTTGGTGTCAGCCACGCCTTTCTCAGCATCCACATAGTTCTGGGCAAGTTCGTCAGGTGACTGGCTTGGATCGTGCCATAGCGTATCAGCTAGTGGTTCTAAGCCAGCTTCGATTGCGATTTGTCCACGAGTGCGGCGTTTTGGCTTGTAAGGAAGGTAGAGATCTTCGAGTTCGGTTTTATTCAGCGTGGTATTGATGGCAGAAGCGAGTTCTGGGGTAAGTTTACCTTGTTCATCAATAGATTTTAGAATGGTTTGCTTACGGTCGTTTAACTCTCTCAAATACCCTAAACGGCTCTCTAGCTGACGTAGCTGAGTATCATCCAATCCCCCCGTGACCTCTTTACGGTAGCGGGCGATAAATGGGACAGTATTACCTTCATCCAATAATGTAATGGCTGAAAACACCTGTTTTGGTTGGGCTTGCAGTTCGGCCGCAATAATTTGGCTTAGAGTTTCATTCATGTCGTGTTTAAATACCTACTCAAAGAACAGTGAAAAATAGACTGCACAGTTATACTTGCTGGTAGACAGAATTGCCAGACAGAATTTTTGTCTAGTGGTAGGCAAGTCGCAGATTATATTTTATAAAATATTATAATTATCCGATTTATATACCTTTAATGTGATGAATAAGAGCCTGTTAATTACCCGTGAAGGGTGGGATGCCTTAGACAAAGAATTGAAATATCTTTGGAAAGAAGAGCGCCCTCTTGTAACTCAATCCGTCTCTGAAGCTGCATCGCAAGGCGATCGCTCCGAAAATGCAGAATATATTTATGGTAAAAAACGTCTACGGGAAATAGACCGGCGTATTCGTTTTTTATCCAAAAGATTGGATCAGCTTAGAATTGTTGAACCTGACCCTCGCCAAGAGGGGCGTGTTTTTTTTGGCGCTTGGGTTAAGCTTGAAGATGATAACGAAAATATCAGAATTTTCCGTATTGTGGGTGCTGATGAATTTGACCCTGCTAAGCAGTGGATTTCCATCGATTCTCCCGTTGCCCGTGCGTTAATTGGCAAGCAGGTTGAGGATGAAGTGGTGGTCACGACTCCAGGCGGAAAAGTTACCTATTTTATTCTAGAAATTAGCTATAAACCAATAATCAGTTAAAGAGTAAAATGATTCATTAAACTGAATGTTAATGGTAAATTAGTAGTATGAATATTATTTTTGTTACGTTCATCAGCAGAATAATTCTAAAATTCCACACTTTGGGGGCTATAAATGCAGGAAAGTTATAAAGTTCTCGTCGTCGATGATGATATGCGTTTACGTGCTCTGCTTGAACGTTACCTCACCGAGCAGGGTTTTCAGGTAAGAAGTGCAGCAAATGCTGAACAAATGGACAGGCTCCTCACTCGGGAATCGATTCATTTAATCGTATTGGACTTAATGCTTCCTGGGGAAGATGGCTTATCAATTTGTCGTCGTTTACGTAGTCAAAACAACCCAATCCCAATCATTATGGTGACGGCGAAAGGTGAAGAAGTTGACCGTATTGTGGGCTTAGAAATTGGTGCGGATGACTATATCCCTAAACCATTTAATCCTCGTGAACTACTAGCGCGTATTCGCGCGGTATTGCGTCGCCAAGCGAACGAATTACCGGGTGCGCCATCTCAAGATGATGCCGTCATTACTTTTGGTAAATTCAAACTGAACCTCGGAACGCGTGAAATGTTCCAAGGCGAAGAAAACATGCCATTAACCAGTGGTGAATTCGCGGTACTGAAAGTATTAGTGTCTTACCCTCGCGAACCGTTATCTCGTGACAAACTGATGAGTTTAGCTCGGGGTCGTGAATACAGTGCGATGGAGCGTTCTATCGACGTTCAAATTTCACGTTTACGTCGTATGATTGAAGAAGATCCTGCGCACCCACGTTACATTCAAACTGTTTGGGGCTTGGGGTACGTATTCGTTCCAGATGGAAGTAAAGCATGAAGCGACTGAGGTTCTCTCGACGTAGTACATTTTCTCGCTCGTTATTTTTATTTGTTGCGCTCTTGTTCGCAAGCCTTGTGACCAGCTATATGGTGGTATTGAATTTTGTTGTGATGCCAAGTCTACAGCAATTCAATAAAGTGCTTGCTTATGAAGTGCGGACATTAATGACAGAGAAAATGGTTCTACAAGATGGAACCTCAGTGCGAGTTTCACCCGCATTACGTAAGAAAATCTACAATGAGCTTGGAATTACCTTTTACGCCCATTCAGCGGCGATGGAAGAAGGACTAAATTGGGCGAAAGAGTATGATTTTCTAAGTGAAAATATGTCGGAATACTTAGGTGGCAAGGCGAGTGTACATTTAGAGCTAGGCCGTGAGTATCCGATATTATGGCTAACATCCTATCTAGCCCCAGATATCTGGGTGCGTGTTCCACTGACCGAAATTGGTCAAAATCAGTTTTCTCAAGTTTTCCGTTATACACTGACTGTTTTCCTTACCATCTTTGCAGGGGTTTGGCTCTATATTCGCTACCAAAATAAGCCATTATTGGAGCTGGAATATCATGCCGGTGAGGTAGGAAAGGGGCATGTGATGCCGCCAATGCAAGAAAAAGGTGCGACAGAGGTTCGTGCGGCGATCCGCTCATTCAACCATATGGCGGCGGGAATAAAATCACTCGAAAATGACCGAACGGTATTAATGGCGGGGGTTAGCCACGATCTTCGCACACCGCTTACACGAATTCGTCTCGCCACTGAAATGATGGGACCGGAAGACAGTTACCTCGCTGAATCTATTAATAAAGATATTGAAGAGTGTGACGCCATTATCGGGCAGTTCATGTCTTACCTGAAAACAGGGCAAGAGATGGATATGGAATTCTGCGATCTTAACGCCATTCTGAATGAGGCGGTAGTCGCTGAAACTAACGTGATCGGTGAAATTGAAACCAATTTCGTACCAGGTCCTGTGATGTTTAATGGTAACCACCTAGCAATCAAGCGCGCGATTACCAACATGATAGTGAACGCTTACCGTTACGGAAATGGCTGGATAAAAGTCAGCAGTGGTAAGAATGAAGATTACGTTTGGTTCCAAGTGGAAGATGATGGCGCAGGCATCAAAGAAGAAGATATTCAACGCCTATTCCAACCATTTGTTCAAGGCGAAAAAGCCCGCAGCAACAAAGGCACGGGGCTGGGTCTCGCAATAATTCGTCGAATTATTGATGCTCACGAAGGAAATATTGAGATTCATAAAAGTGAGCGTGGTGGGTTTGCTATTAGGGCCCTTCTCCCGCTAAAAGAACGCGAAGACTGATATCTCGTCGTATTTCGCGTTGTAGCGTTGTTGGCTGCTCTCGTTAACCCTAGCCACATACTCATGTATGCTCCCTGAGATATCTTTGCTTGTCGCCTACCTACAAGCTGAAATACTTAGAGATATACTGTGTAGATAGAAAGATAGAAAGATAGAAAGATAGAAAGATAGAAAGATAGAAAGATAGAAAGATAGAAAGAAATTTTTTCATTTATGACAAAATGTCATATTCCAAACGTTAGGCTGTCATATTCGCTAATCCTATTTAATTAATTGAAAAATAATAAATTAGTTGTTTTTACTCCCTCATTATTATTCTTTTCCTGTCGATAAAATCCGCAAATGTCATAAAACTGTCATAAACTTGACATATTGCCGTAACTCAATTGTCCTATTTTCCCTACCGTGACATACACCCAATAATTTAATACTTGATTATTTCTTACATCCCCGGAGGGATTATGAAAATGATGCGTACCACACTAGCAAGCGTAATGGCAGCAACTTTATCTCTGACTGCAATGTCTTCTTTTGCTGCTACCAGCCTGACCGGAGCTGGCGCGACATTCCCTGCTCCTGTTTATGCGAAGTGGGCAGACACTTATCAGAAAGAAACAGGTAATAAAATTAACTATCAGGGGATTGGTTCTTCTGGTGGTGTGAAACAAATTAATGCAAAAACAGTTGATTTCGGTGCATCAGATGCGCCATTGACTGATGACAAACTCAAAGAAGACGGTTTATTCCAATTCCCAACCGTGATTGGTGGTGTTGTTTTAGCGGTAAACGTTAAAGGCATCGAATCTAATCAGCTGGTTCTTGATGGTAAAACTCTGGGCGATATCTACTTAGGTAAAATTACAAAATGGAATGACCCAGCCATCGTAAAACTGAATCCAAACGTAAAATTACCAGACCAAAACATCGCGGTAGTTCGTCGCTCTGATGGTTCTGGTACGACTTTCGTCTTCACTAGCTACTTAGCAAAAGTTAGCGCAAATTGGAAAGATGAAGTGGGTGCGGGATCAACGGTTAACTGGCCGAAAAACAGCGTAGGTGGTAAAGGTAACGATGGCGTGGCAGCCTTTGTTCAACGTCTGCCAGGCTCTATCGGTTATGTAGAATATGCTTACGCAAAACAAAATAATCTTGCGTATACTAAGCTCATTTCTGCGGATGGTCAGCCAGTTTCACCGACAGGTGACAGCTTCAGCGCAGCAGCGAAAAAAGTGGATTGGTCTAAAACATTTGCACAAGACCTGACTAACCGTGAAGGTGCTAATGCATGGCCTATTACCTCAACCACATTCATCTTAGTTCACAAGCAACAAGCGAATGCTGAAAAAGGTAAAGCGGTTCTTGATTTCTTCAACTGGGCTTACGAGAAAGGCGGTCAGCAAGCGGAAGCATTGGACTATGCTGTGTTACCTCAAGAAGTTGTGACCGCAGTACGTACAGCATGGAAAACTGAAGTGAAAGATAGCCAAGGTAAAGCACTGTTCTAAGTGTTTCCTCGGGTTGGAAAATGGTAAGCGGGTGCTGAGGAATAGCACCTGCTTATTCACCGTAGTAACGTAAGTCCTACTGTAAAGTAGGCATGGAATGAGAACAAAGCGCATGGCCGAAAAAATAACGGCATTTAAAGCCCCTAGTAAGTCGGGCGACGTGATTTTTAGTGCATTAGTCAAAATAGCTGCGCTAATCACTCTCCTCATGCTGGGTGGTATTATTATTTCCCTGATTTTCGCATCTTGGCCAAGTATGCAGAAATTCGGGTTTTCGTTTTTGTGGAACAAAGAGTGGGATGCGCCAGCGGAACAATTTGGTGCATTAGTGCCAATTTACGGCACCATTGTTACATCATTAATCGCTCTGATTATCGCAGTACCTGTTAGCTTCGGTATTGCCTTATTTTTAACAGAGCTAGCACCTAATTGGTTAAAACGCCCGTTAGGTATTGCGATTGAGCTTCTCGCTGCAATCCCAAGTATTGTTTATGGTATGTGGGGGCTATTTGTCTTCGCACCATTATTTGCAGAATACTTCCAAGAGCCTGTGGGCAACGTGATGTCGAGCATTCCAATTGTCGGCGAACTGTTTTCAGGTCCAGCCTTTGGTATTGGTATTCTTGCGGCAGGGATTATCCTCGCCATTATGATTATTCCTTACATCGCTTCCGTGATGCGCGATGTGTTCGAACAAACTCCCGTGATGATGAAAGAGTCAGCCTACGGAATCGGCTGTACGACATGGGAGGTGATTTGGAACATCGTTTTGCCTTATACCCGAAATGGGGTGATTGGTGGGGTGATGCTAGGGCTCGGTCGTGCACTGGGTGAGACCATGGCGGTGACGTTTGTCATCGGTAACACGTACCAACTTGATAGCTTGTCACTGTTTATGCCGGGTAACAGTATTACCTCTGCGCTGGCGAACGAATTTGCAGAAGCAGAAAGCGGTTTACATACGGCAGCATTGATGGAACTTGGTTTAATTCTGTTTGTGATTACCTTCATCGTTCTGGCAATTTCCAAACTGATGGTTATGCGTCTTGCTAAGAATGAGGGACGTTAATATGTCGATATCTCAACCTGTTGTAGTTAATCAAAAAGAACGAGCACGCCGCCAAGCATGGCGCCGTCAAGTCAACAGAATGGCATTATTTGTCTCCATGTTAACCATGGCATTTGGTTTGTTCTGGTTAGTGTGGATCTTATTCTCCACAGTCACCAAAGGGATTGATGGCATGTCCCTCAATCTGTTTACTGAAATGACACCGCCACCCAATACGGAAGGTGGTGGTTTGGCTAACGCCATTGTGGGAAGTGGATTATTAATCCTATGGGCGACAGTCATCGGTACACCATTAGGGATTTTAGCGGGTATCTACTTAGCGGAATATGGTCGTAAATCATGGTTAGCCTCGGTGACCCGTTTTATTAACGACATTCTGTTATCAGCTCCTTCTATTGTGGTCGGGCTGTTCGTTTACACCATCGTGGTTGCTCAAATGCAGCATTTCTCGGGTTGGGCAGGGGTCATTGCATTAGCATTACTGCAAATTCCAATTGTTATCCGCACGACCGAGAATATGTTGAAATTAGTGCCAGATAGCCTGCGCGAAGCAGCATACGCACTGGGCACGCCAAAATGGAAAATGATTTTATCCATTACATTAAAAGCATCTGTATCTGGGATTATTACCGGTATTTTGCTGGCTATTGCACGTATTGCGGGGGAAACCGCACCACTGCTGTTCACTTCATTGTCCAATCAATTCTGGAGCACTGACATGAATGAGCCAATAGCTAACTTACCAGTGACTATCTTCAAATTTGCAATGAGTCCGTTCTCTGAATGGCAGGAATTAGCATGGGCAGGGGTTCTTCTGATCACCTTATGTGTCCTGTTACTTAATATCATTGCCCGTGTTGTGTTTGCACAGAAAAAACACTAATCCCAGACGAATAAAAGAATTGATAGAGAGAAGTAACCATGATTAATGCAAACGACATTACAAACAGTAAAATTAAAGTTCGTGACCTTAACTTCTACTATGGAAAGTTTCATGCGCTGAAAAATATCTCTTTAGATATTGAAAAGAACAAAGTCACTGCGTTTATCGGTCCATCTGGTTGCGGTAAATCCACACTGCTACGTACTTTCAACAAAATGTACGAGTTATATGGTGAGCAACGCGCAGAAGGCGAAATTTTACTGGATGGTCAAAATATTCTGACTGATAAACAAGATATCGCGTTATTACGTGCCAAAGTCGGAATGGTGTTCCAAAAGCCAACACCATTCCCAATGTCTATCTATGACAATATCGCGTTTGGTGTGCGTCTGTTCGAAAAACTGTCTCGCGTAGAAATGGATGAGCGTGTGCAGTGGGCATTGACGAAAGCGGCGTTATGGAATGAAACTAAAGATAAACTCCATCAAAGCGGCTATAGCCTCTCTGGTGGTCAGCAACAGCGTCTGTGTATTGCACGTGGTATTGCTATTCGCCCAGAGGTTCTGTTACTTGATGAGCCATGTTCTGCGTTGGACCCAATTTCAACGGGGCGCATTGAAGAACTGATTAGCGAATTGAAATCAGAATATACCGTGGTGATCGTCACCCATAACATGCAACAAGCTGCACGTTGTTCTGATTACACTGCATTTATGTACTTAGGTGAGTTGGTGGAATTTAATAACACTGACAAGATGTTCACCACCCCTGAAATGAAACAAACTGAAGATTATATTACTGGCCGCTACGGTTGATATGGAGCCGACGATGGATACGCTGAACCACAACAAACATATATCAGGGCAGTTCAATGCTGAACTGGAACATATCCATACTGAATTGATGACAATGGGAGGGCTGGTGGAAGAACAGCTCACCAAGGCCATCACTGCAATGCATAATCAGGATGAAGCCCTAGCGCGAGAAGTGATTGCCAACGACCATAAGGTTAACATGATGGAAGTGGCAATCGACGAAGAGTGCGTCAAGATCATTGCCAAGCGCCAGCCGACGGCAAGTGACTTGCGTTTGATTATGGCAATCTCAAAAACGATTGCTGAACTGGAAAGAATCGGTGACGTTGCGGATAAAATCTGCCAAACCGCACTGGAAAAATTCTCTCAACAGCATCAACCGCTGTTAGTGAGCCTAGAATCATTAGGTCGCCATACAGTACAAATGCTGCATGATGTGTTGGACGCTTTTGCTCGCATGGACTTGGAAGAAGCTATCCGTATCTATCGTGAAGATGAAAAAGTAGACCAAGAGTACGAAGGGATTGTCCGTCAGTTAATGACTTATATGATGGAAGACCCGCGTACCATTCCAAGTGTCTTAACGGCTCTATTCTGTGCTCGTTCGATTGAACGTATCGGCGACCGTTGCCAGAACATCTGTGAATTTATTTTCTACTATGTGAAAGGGCAAGATTTCCGCCATGTGGGTGGGGATAGCCTTGAAAAAATGCTGACTAGCTCGAAAGACAGCAACAAAGAGTAATTGTTAAACCACTGAGGTGTTCGCACCTCAGTGTTCATCTTCTTCATTTTCTTCTTGCTCGATAAGAGTCTTAATCTGCAACATTTTAGGGGTCGCTCCGATGGATTTTTACCCCTTTTTTTATGTCTCAATATATTCCAAATTGATATAAATATATTATTTAATATTATTTCAAGTGCTAAGAAATAGTTGATAGCTTGTGATGGTCGATTTACACAAATTTACCGTTAGGGGTATTCAATGAAAGCTCGTTTTCTTACTTCCGCACTTTTAGTTGCAGGTCTGGCGCTGACAGCGAATGTCGCTAGCGCTGATAAATTAGATGATATTAAACAAGCGGGAGTGATCCGCATTTCAGTTTTTGACAGCAACCCCCCATTCGGTTTTATTGACCCTCAAACCAAAAAACTCGCGGGCTATGATATCGATATTGCTCAAGCGATTGCGGATGATCTTGGGGTGAAATTGGAACTGCGTCCAACCAACCCGGCTAACCGCATTCCACTGTTAACATCCGGCAAAGTTGACCTGATTGGTGCCAACTTCACAATTACAGACGAACGCGCAAAACAGGTGGATTTCTCCATTCCTGACTTTGCAACAGGGCAAAAATTTATCGCTCGTAAAGGCGTGCTGAAAACGCCTGAAGATATTGCCCCACTGCGCATTGGAGCAGACAAAGGTACTGTGCAGGAAGTGACTCTGCGTGAACGCTTCCCGAATACTAAAGTGATTTCTTACGATGATACCCCGCAAGCCTTTGCTGCATTGCGTAATGGTAACGTACAAGCAATCACGCAAGATGATGCAAAACTGGTTGGTTTATTAGGTAATCTGCCAGAAAAAGTAAAAGCTGATTTCGAAATTTCACCGTTTAGCTTAACGAAAGAGTATCAAGCGCTAGGGGCTAGTAAAGGGGAAACGCGTTTAATCGAAAATGTGAATGCCACATTACTGAAACTGGAAAAAGAAGGCAAAGCTAACGAGATCTATAACCGTTGGTTTGGTCCAGACACCAAAGCGGCACAACCACGTGGTGAATTCAAATTTGCCCCACTGAGCGAGCAGCCTAAATCTTAAGTTAGTTATGTCGTTTAGTGAGAGTAAACGCCCCTGCCATGTTGCAGGGGTTGTCAGTTATAGCGAGGCAGAACATGTTCGACAAATTTTTCAGCGGTGACTTCTGGTCTACGCATCTCTTAGCCCCACAATATCTTGAGTGGTTTGGCTATGGCTTTTTGCTGACGGTCTGGATATCAATTTGTACGATCATCGCAGCTACGCTATTAGGTTTCATTGTCGCTTCAGCAAGAGATAGCCAAATAGCGCCTTTACGCTGGTTCGTGAGTGTCTATATCTCGATTTTTCGTAATACGCCGCTACTGGTGCAGCTATTTTTTTGGTATTTCGCATCAGGAGAAATTTTACCTGCAGCTGCAATGGAATGGCTTAATACCCCCCATGAAGTCGACATTTTTGGACTGACATTGGGCTGGCCATCTTTTGAGTTTTTAGCGGGCTTTGTGGGATTAACCTTATACACGGTACCGTTTATTGCGGAAGAAGTACGTTCTGGGATCCGAGGCGTGCGCCAAGGGCAAAAACAGGCGGCGCTTGCATTGGGTTTAACGTCATGGCAGTCCATGCGCTTAGTCATTTTACCGCAAGCGGTGAAAATTGCGTTACCGCCATTACTTGGGCAATACATGAACGTTGTAAAAAACTCTTCGCTGACAATGGCGATTGGGGTCGCGGAGCTTTCTTACGTATCACGCCAAGTGGATAGTCAGTCACTTCAAACATTTGCAGCATTTGGTTTAGCGACTGTGCTCTATATTGTGATTATTGCGTTTATGGAAGGCTGGGGTCAGTGGCGACAACAGCGTCAGTTGGCTCAGGGGGTATAAGATGGATTTTTCAGTCATTACAGATAACTGGCAATATTTGCTATTTGGGGCTTACCCTGATGGTCCCCTAGAAGGGGCCGCCCTAACGCTAATTATGAGCGTATTAGCTGGTGCCGCGTCTATTGTCCTCGGCACATTGGGCGGTATTGCGCTGGCGATGCTACGTGGTTTCTGGATGAATTTATTTGCCGCCGTTTTAGGCTTTTTCCGTGCCATTCCCGTCATTATGTTGATTTTTTGGACCTACTTCTTATTGCCGATCGTTTTCGGAACCGAAATTCCGGGCGTGACGGCGGTGGTGTGCGCATTAGCGCTGATCACCTCCGCCTATTTAGCGCACGGCGTGAAAGCGGGAATTTTAGCTATCGGTCAAGGGCAATGGAACGCAGGGCTTTCTCTCGGGTTTAACCGATGGCAAGTACTGTGGAATGTGGTGTTACCTCAAGCCTTACGTATGATGGTGCCTTCTTTTATTAACCAATGGGTTGCGTTAATTAAAGATACCTCTCTGGCGTATATTGTAGGGGTGGCAGAGCTGTCATTCTTAGCCACACAGGTGAATAACCGTGAAATGATATACCCGCTGGAAGTCTTCCTGTTTGTGGCATTTATCTACTTTGTGATGTGCCTGTCAGTGGAAATTCTTGCCAACCAAGTGGCGAAAAAACTCAATGATAAACGTGCGCCGCGCAGTAGAGCCGCAAAACGCGGTTGGTTGTTTTGGCGACGCCAAAAATTGATCGCGCTTTCCTAATTCACCCTCGTAGCGCTATGTTGTAATGGCGGCGTGATAGCCGCCATCGTTTTCTCGATATTCATTTATAGTATCAGTCAGTTAAGAAACCCTATTTATTTTAAATAACGCAATCGTTTTCTTTTGTGATGTTTAGTTGTACCATGAGTCGAAAAAAACTTTTTTTCGTGTCCACCATGCCGCCATTGGCACTCTAGGGCATGACATTTCGACAAGGCGCATTTTAATGACTAATCAATCTTCTGGCTCTTCGCAACAGCAGGGTCTGTTCCAGCGTGTGTTTAAATTACAAGAACACGGTACCACCGCAAGAACAGAGGTCGTTGCAGGATTCACTACCTTCCTGACGATGGTGTATATCGTTTTCGTTAACCCACAAATTTTGTCCGTTGCTGGCATGGATATCAAAGCGGTATTCGTGACAACTTGTTTAATCGCAGCGATTGGCAGTATTTTGATGGGATTACTGGCTAACTTACCAATTGCAGTTGCACCTGCTATGGGGCTGAACGCCTTTTTTGCCTTTGTGGTTGTTGGCGCGATGGGCTATTCATGGCAAGTGGCTATGGGGGCAGTATTCTGGGGGGCGGTTGGCTTATTCATTCTGACGTTATTCCGTATTCGTTACTGGATCATCGCCAATATTCCCCTGAGTTTACGTGTGGGGATCACCAGCGGTATCGGTCTATTTATCGCCATGATGGGGCTGAAAAACTCCGGTATTATCGTTGCAAACCCAGATACCTTAGTTTCAATTGGTAATTTAACCCATCACAATGTGTGGCTGGGGGCTCTTGGTTTCTTTATTATCGCTATCTTAGCGGCGCGTAATATTCATGCTGCGGTGTTAGTTTCTATTGCCGTCACGACGCTGATTGGTTTGGCGCTGGGCGATGTGAAATATACGGGCATTTTCTCAATGCCGCCAAGTATTACCAGTGTTGTTGGCCAAGTGGACTTTGCTGGCTCACTGGATCTGGCACTTTCTGGGGTTATCTTTGCCTTTATGTTGGTAAACCTGTTTGACTCCTCGGGCACCATGATTGGGGTAACAGACAAAGCCGGTATTACCAACGAGCGTGGGACTTTCCCTCGCATGAAACAAGCACTGTATGTGGATAGCTTAAGTTCGGTGGCAGGTTCTGCAATGGGGACTTCGTCCGTAACAGCGTATATCGAAAGCTCTTCAGGGGTATCGGTGGGCGGTCGTACAGGTTTAACCGCGATTGTCGTCGGTGTGTTATTCCTGTTGACCATGTTTATCTCTCCGCTGGCGGGTATGGTTCCAGCCTATGCAACGGCAGGCGCGCTGATTTATGTTGGCGTTCTGATGACTTCAAGCTTAACGCGCGTGAAATGGGATGACTTAACGGAATCCGTTCCGGCGTTTATTACTGCGGTCATGATGCCATTTAGCTTCTCGATTACAGAAGGTATTGCGCTAGGTTTTATTGCGTACTGTGCGATGAAAATCGGTACAGGGCGCTGGCGTGACCTAGGCCTGTGTGTGATTTTAGTTGCTGCGATGTTCTTACTAAAAATGGTCCTCGTCGACGCCTAATATTAATGCTCGTCATATTTTGCGCTGTAGCGGCGTTGGCTTCAATTGCTAACCCTAGTCACATACTTGTGTATGCTCCTAGGGATTAGCAACTCTTGCCGCCTTGCTACAGCACAAACTATTTAGAGCATTGCTCAAGGTGACTCTCTATTTTTGCCCCCTGGTGATACAGCTATTGAGAGCATTGGAATGCTTAGGCAACTTGAATTACCTAGAATATCGCTCAAAACATAAATCTCTATTCTGAGTGCAAGACCCTTAACGGGCTTCCCTTTTTGTTGCTTGAATGCAACTCAAATTATTTAAGGTATAATCATTAAAGTACTGTTGCGAATGCAAAGTGAGATAAAATTCACCTAAATTGCAAAGTAGTGCTTTCGCTGCTTAAGGGATCCTGCTAGATTCCGCAGCAGAAACTGATTTTATCAAGGTAGCAAACCATGAATTCACCGAAAAAACCGACCGCAAAACTGAAGAAAAAATACCGTAAGACGAAAGAAGAGCTCAACGCAGAAGGCCGTGAGCGTAAACGCGAGAAAAAACATCGCGGGCATAAGTCTGGTAGCCGTAACCAAGACGGATCATCAACAGGTCAAAAAAATGGGCAAAATGCTCAGGTTGATCCACGTATCGGCAGCAAAAAACCGATCCCATTAATCGTGGAAGATAACAAACCAACCGCACGTCCAGTGGTGAAAGAGAAGCCAGTGGCGAAAGAAAAACTGACGCCAGAAAAAGAGCTGGAAATGCTGGAAAGTGATGATCGCTTAGACAGTATTCTGGCACGCTTGGAAGATGGCGAAACCGTCACGGCACAAGAACAACAGTATGTCGACACCTGCTTAGATCGCATCGACGAATTGATGAATATGCTTGGTATCGAATATGCTGATGAAGAAGGTGATGAAGAGGAAGAAGAGAAATTTGATGACATTATGCGCATCTTAAAAAGTAAATAATCGCCTCTCTGTTTATTCCTCCTGTCTTTACGGGAGGAATATTGTCCAATTTCTCACCTATCTTCCTTTTCTTTGATGTTGCATCAGATCTGTTTTTTCTAACATCGCTATAATCTTTGCGGTATACACTCTTTACATAAATAGCTAAAAAATAATCTAAAGAGATATAATTAATAGTGATGCTTTCGAGCGTGTGGTCAATTAAGGAATATCAATGTCAGAGCAAAATATTGTTTGGGATCTCTCTCTCATCCAAAAATATAACTATTCAGGTCCGCGTTATACCTCTTATCCAACAGCCTTAGAGTTTAACCAAGACTACAATGAACAGGCTTTTATTGAGGCAACCCAACGTTATCCTGACCGTCCTTTGTCTCTGTATGTGCATATCCCGTTTTGCCACAAACTGTGCTATTTCTGCGGCTGTAATAAGCTAGTCACTCGCCAAAAACATAAAGCGGATGAGTATTTAGAAGTCATTGAAAAAGAAATTATCCAGCGTGCTGCGTTACTTAAAAATCGTACAGTGACTCAAATGCACTGGGGCGGCGGTACACCAACTTACTTAGATAAAGCTCAAGTCAGTCATTTAGTGGGCTTGCTGAAAAAACATTTTCATTTTGCGCCGGATGCGGAGATGTCCATTGAAGTCGATCCCCGAGAAATCGAACTCGACATGATTGACCATCTGCGCAGTGAAGGCTTTAACCGTCTAAGCATGGGTGTCCAAGACTTTAATAAAGAAGTGCAAGTTCTGGTTAACCGCGAGCAAGATGAAGAGTTTATTTTTGCGCTAATTAAACGTGCGAAAGAGACTGGCTTCACGTCAACCAGTATCGACCTGATTTACGGTTTACCAAAACAGACCCCAGAAAGCTTCGCGTTTACATTGAAAAAAGTGGCGGAGCTTGCGCCTGATCGTTTAAGCGTTTTCAACTACGCGCATTTGCCGAATTTATTTGCGGCGCAGCGTAAAATCAAAGATGAAGACCTGCCAACGGCGGAGCAAAAACTGGATATTCTGCAAGATACTATCGCAACGCTGACATCCGACGGTTATCAATTTATCGGGATGGATCACTTTGCTCGCCCAGAAGATGAACTTGCCGTGGCACAGCGAGAAGGAATTTTACATCGTAATTTCCAAGGTTATACCACCCAAGGGGATTGCGATTTATTAGGATTGGGGGTATCTGCGATCAGTATGCTCGGCGATAACTACGCCCAAAATCAGAAAGATTTAAAAAACTACTACGCGCAAGTGGAAGAAAAAGGACATGCCCTATGGCGTGGATTAGTGCTAACAGATGACGACTGCCTGCGCCGCGATGTGATCAAAACATTGATCTGCAACTTCCAATTGAACTTTGCGCAAATTGAAGCGCTCTACCCAATTGACTTCAAAACCTATTTCAAAGAAGACCTAGAACTACTCAAACCAATGGCAGAAGATGGGCTGGTGGAAGTCAGTGAAACGGGGATAAAAGTCACGCCACGCGGGCGACTGCTGATTCGTAATGTGTGTATGTGTTTTGATGTTTACCTTAGAAGTCAAATGAGATTACACCAATTTTCTCGCGTCATCTAAATGTTCGTCATACTTCACGCCGTGGCTTTGTTGTCTGCTCTCGGTCACTCGGGTCACATACTTTTGTATGCTCCCCGAGATAACCTCGTTTGACGCCTAGCCACAACGTGAATTATTTAGAACATTGGATGTTTATTAGATAGTTATTTAAAACATTCCAGATTCCAGATTCTGCATATTTCACAGGGCTAGTGCTTCACTTTTTCGATTAGCTGGTAGGCTGCGTTGATGCGCTCAGGGATTGGGTACCATTGGTTAGAGAGCAGCACGATGCCAATTTTTTCGTCGGGAATAAAGGCAGCATAAGCTGCAAACCCATTGGTGGAGCCTGTTTTGTTATAGAACGCAGCAGACTCTGGTGGCAGTGGTGGTTGAATAGCTTCAACTTTTTGTGGTTTAAGCGCCATATCATCACGGTTGCCTTGTTGTAATTGAGCCAATGAGACAGGCCATGGATAACTTTCCCACATTAAGTCTTGCACAAAAGAATCCGTCATATACACACCCGTATGGGTATCTTCAACCGCTTCCTGCCAAGATTTCTTCACGTCGACAACTTGCATATTGATATCGAGAAAATGAATCAAATCCTTAGCTGTCGATTTCAAACCGTAGGCTTCATTATCTAAGATCTCTGGGGTTACGCGGACAGGTTGATGTTGCTTATTATAACCTTGAGCATAATTCTGTTGCTTCTCTTGAGGAACCTGCAAATAGGTATGTTTCATCCCCAAAGCAGGTAACATCATGTTATCTGTCGCTTGCGAAAATGTCGTTCCCAGTTGTTTTGCGGTAACCATTCCCAATAAACCCACTCCGAGATTGGAATAAGAACGATATTCGCCAATCGGTTTTTCTGGAGACCATTGTTGATAATACTGGATTAACTCAGCACTATTCGTCACGGTGTTGGGAACAAAGAGAGATAAGCCAGAAGTGTGTGTGGCTAAATTCATCACTGTCACTTTATCAAATACCGTATTTTTTAATTCTGGCAAATAGTGGCTCACGGGCTGAGAAAAATCGAGCTTACCTTGCCCTTGGGCATAGGAAGCTAGCGTTGCCGTGAATGTTTTTGATAAAGAGCCAATTTCATACAGCGTATTATCGGTGACAGGGACTTTGGTCTGCTTGGATTGGATTCCATAATGGTAAATAAAGTGTTTTCCATCAACGGAAATTGCCACTGACATGCCTGGAATTTGCTGCTGTTTCATTAACGGCTTAATAATACTGTCCACGTCAGACTGTGTTAATGCCGCGCTAGATAATGACGTTAATGCCAAACTGACGGCGACAAGCAGCCGTCCGTGACGAAAAAGATTTTTCATACAGATATCCATTAAAATAAAAGTTTTATTTATGATGAGTGGCAAGCAAAATATTACCACTCCAAACGTGAAGTGATTCTGGAGTCGGAGTATGCGGCTTTTCTCGCATGAATTAAAACGATATAAATTTCGATGAGGTAAAAGAAAATCTTATGGCTGAGAACGCTCGTTACCGTTTACCCCTCAATGCACTCAGAGCTTTTGAGGCATCAGCACGTCACTTAAGCTTTACGCGGGCGGGCATGGAGCTAAATGTGACTCAAGCCGCAGTAAGCCAGCAAGTTCGTGCGCTGGAAGAGCAATTGGGTTTGGAGCTATTTATTCGTTTACCAAGAGGGCTGGCGCTAACTGATGAAGGTTTGGCATTATTGCCTGTGGTTAGCCGATCTTTCGACCAAATCGAATCATTATTGCAGCAATTCGAAGATGGCCATTATCATGAAGTTCTGAATGTTTCTGTGGTGGGTACCTTTGCGATCGGTTGGCTGCTACCACGATTATCGCGTTTTTCTGAACGCTATCCCTATATCGATTTGCGTATTATGACGCACAATAATGTGGTGAATCTCGCAGGGGAAGGAGCCGATTTTGCTATTCGCTTTGGTGAAGGGTTATGGCCATTAGTCGAAAATACCCCATTATTTTCAGCACCACATACGGTACTTTGCGCTGAAAAAATTGCCCGTAAACTTAAGAATCCCATTGATTTGCAAAACTTTCCATTAATGCGCTCCTACCGAAAAGATGAATGGGATAAATGGTTTTTAGCTGCCAATGTAGAGCCGTGGCGAGTGAAAGGTCCTGTTTTCGATTCTTCCCGTTTAATGGTGGAAGCGGCATTACTGATGGAGGGTATCGCGATTGCGCCAAGTTGTATGTTTGAACAGGAGCTAAGTGCAGGGAGTTTGGTGCAGCCGTTTGATATTTCCGTGACTCTAGGCGGTTATTGGCTGAGTCGATTAAAATCCAAACCAATGACACCAGCAATGGCGATTTTTCAGCAATGGTTACTGGAAGAATCCAATAACGGGAATGGGTTATAGATGATAAATCGGTGCTTAAATTCTGAAGCACCGATTGCAAAATAAAATGAGCTGTGAAAAGTAGTCATTAAACAACCACTGACTCAGCGGCGTAATAACTTTTTTTACTGTCTTGCTCCTCGCGGTTGCCCGTTCTTTCATTAAACTCCGCAAAGAAATAGGCAGGATCGACTGAGAAAATAAGTGAAAAATGGTAGAGCGTATCCACATGAATATTCACATCGCCATTTTCGTAGCGTGATAAGTGTTGTTGGCTGATTCCCATTAACTCACTGAGTTTTTTTCCACTAATGCCGCGGCTCTCTCTAAGGGCTCTTATTTTTAAACCGACAGCTTTTGATACTATTTTCTCCATATCTTTAACTCCTAGGTATATTTATTATGAGAGCTATTTAGCGATGATTATTAAATAAATAGAAGATATTAAAATACTTATTTATCATTGATGTCTAAAAGACGGTTAAGATCAATATCAAAATAGTTTGCATATTGAGCTAATCTATCTAAATTAATTCTATTAACTCCTCTTTCATAACGTGACTGCTGTTGTTTACTCACGCCAATTGTATCAGCAAGCTTCTGTAATGTGACTCCATTCATTTTTCGATAATAAATGATCTTACTACCAATCATTTTAGATATGAGATAATTTTTAGACATATTGAGTATCCCTGTGAATAAAGCAATAATTCAAAACAAATCAATCTTAGTTCGATGATCTAATGAAGTATAATGAGCTCAATATGATTATCAACTTAACATTAATTACTCTAAGAAACTATAGTGTTAGATCAATAAATGAAAATTTTTCTCAATAAATGGTGATTATGCTTAAATTACTATTTAGTATTATCTTTATTAGATTGTTTTTCAATATTCTGCTTTATATTATCGGTATCATGTTCATTGAGATCAAAAAAATCGATTAAGTCAATACTAAATATCCTAGCATACTGCTGAAGCCTATCTAAATTAATACGATTAACACCGCGTTCATAGCGGGATTGCTGTTGTTCACTGACATGAATCATTTTGGAAATGTCACAAAGAGACATTCCATTCATTTTTCTATAATACGTAATCTTCTTACCAATAATTCGGGAAATAGGATAGTATTCTGGCATCATTTACTCCTTTTTTCACTGTCTAATAGAATTTCTATTTCATAAAATATGTAATAAATAATCCATCTCCTATCTATTTATAACGAATGTTTACAGTGATATTCATATTTTCCATTCCCGATGTTACCATTGCTAGCGTTTTAATATATTTTGATTTTCAACAAGAAATATAATTAGCCATTAGATATTCCTTACTTAAAACCGATATAAAATATAAATATCACGAGGCTATTAGAATGATATATTTACAATCACCTTTTATGGATAACTTAGTGAAAACTCTAAATGACTTTTAAAGTCCCCTGGCATGAACATCGGTTGAAGGCTAATCATCCTTGCAGATAATGGAATTTCAGCAGATTTTGTGGTGCTGTTGATAACGAGATTTAGCACACTGCCATTCTTGATAGTGGCTTTATTACTCTTTTGCGCTAAATGGAGTAAACCGCCAGTCGAGCTACCGGTATTCACAAAATAGTTATTGTCCGTAGCATCGGCTGTGCCATTAATACTGAATTTGGCATTTTTGGTTGATACTGGGCAATCAATTAATTTGATAGAAAAATCTACCCACGGGCTTTGAGCGGGGCTACGATAATTCCAACGATTTATCTTACCAAGCTCCACGTTATAACTGGTATTTTCTACTTTGCAGGGCATGGTAACTACGTTACCGTGTACATAAATATTGACGCTTTCCGCCATTGCTGGCAGGGCGAACAAGCCAAGTAAACTGAATAATATTCTTTTCATGGTCAGCCCTTTATAAATAGGTAATGGTGGCAGTAATATTGGCGGATAAGGTGCCAGAGGTACCATTACCGAGCGAGGAAAATGCCCGTGTACGTAGGGGAATGCTCACCAAAGGCTGCCCGTTGGTCGGAATGGTTAATACTTTGCTATTCCCCAATGGTGTCGCGCCGTCACCACTCTGTAATTGGATGGCAATATTGGTCGCTGTCCCATTATTTTTGTATAGGCTTGTAATATCCGTGCTGTCCGCAGTCCCTGTAAATGTTAATCTCACGCTATTAATAAACGAGGAGCAATCTTTTAACTCGAGCGTAAATGGTTTCCAATCTGTACCACTTTGAGCAGAGTAAAAACTGTCTGCAGGCCATGTATTTAGATCAATATCTACACTATTTCCAGCAGTTAAATTACACGTAGCTGCTTTTATATTTCCCGTAAACTTTAAATAGACAGTATCACCTGCATTCGCTATTAATGGGATACAGAGGTTAATTATAAATATAATTAAATTTCTCATAAACTATTCCTATTCATAAAGAATATTAACAGTGGCATTGGCATTTGCAGTCCCTGGTGTGACCGTTGCGGCCGTTTTAATATAGCGAGCTTTCCACCCGAAAATATAATCTGCTTGGGTTACGCCATCTTGTTGGGTAAACTGCTGATTTAATGTAATGGGGCTTCCTGCATTATTCAATAATTGTACTGCAATACCCTTGGCACTATTAGCACCAACTAAGCCTAATCGTCCATTTGCTGCATTATCGATATTATCCGATGTGACGGTAACCTTAATATTGGTACCTGATAAGCAACTTAATGAAATAGGAATGTCAACCGTTCCTTGCGTATCATTAATATTTTTAAATTGAGTATCATACCAATCACCCATATTAATATTATAAGTGTTTTGATTATTTTTTAGTGAACAACTTAGCACAATAATTTTCATTGTATTTGCGGGAAGTTTCGCTGTAGTTAAATTCCAAATCCAGTGTGTATTGACACTATTTTCATTGCCAAGCCCCTGTAGTGTTCCTATCGTCCGAGCATCCAAGGTTCCGCCTGTTCGGACATAGCCAGTCTTTTGTACTTTAATTATCCATGAAGGGCTATTAATACTGGCTAATGAACCACTACTGTACCAATAACTAATCGGTTGGCTTACTTTTAATGCCGCGGTTTCAGCAGTAAAAGTAATACCGGAAATTGATGTAGATATCGTCGTATTTGTTATTGGTGCGCTGTTGAGTAATCGTAGTCCAATATTGTAGCAGCCACTTGGATTCGCAGTTACAGATAAAGGTGCAGTTCCATAGGTTAATGTAATAGTATCTAAAACTTTGGTGCTACTATCATCATATTGAATAGTATATGTTCTAGCAGGAATATATTCAGTTCGGTTATTCAAATTGGCGTTTTTAGCACAGGCTGCAGAATAACCGTAGCCAGAATATAAAAATAAGCATCCTATAGTACATGTGAATTGAATAATGAATTTTTTCATTTTATTTTTCCTTATTGGCAAACCGCAGTGGTTTTATATAAGCCAATATAATTCGGTAAGCCTGCTAAGTTATACGTCACTTGGCACTGCTGTTTATCGTTATATTGAATCGTAAATGAACCACTCTCTGGCATTCCCGACAGATAAATTTCCCCGTCATTACCGACCATAGCATTGAGCTGATTATTGTTCGGAAAAACCGCCTGTGCGCCGAAAGGCACGGGTTTACCATCTTTAAAATGTAAGGTCATGATAGCGCGATACCCTACATTGGCATTAAAGCTGGCTTTGGCAATGGCTCCACGGCTTGGCGCGACATTCTGGGTCGTTAACTCCACTTCGGTATCACTTGGTAATTTACTGGTATCAATCTGGATCCCATTACTGCGATAAGCCGTGACATAGGGGACTAATGCATAGCCTTGCCCGTTAGTTTGTACGCCAGTTTGGTTCAATATTGGAATGTTAGCGGCATCGGGAATCTCCACTAAGGCAGCGGTTTCACCCAATTGTTGACCTAATACGACCCCTCCGGAATGCGCCACCACACTGCCACTCGCACCGTAATACAGAGTGTAATTATTGGTACTGTAGCCCGTTCCCCCTGAAATTTCCCCGTATTGCCCACGATAGCTACCATTCAAGTTACCGGATGCGCCAGAATCTCGGGTTGGGAAATTTTGCTGCGCGCTCCAATTCAAACGGTTATTTAGCTGAGTGGCTGAAATCCCCATACTGCCCGATGAGCCATTGGCGCTGCTGCTGGTACTGTTAAAGTTGTAATAGAAGGTGTCTTCGAACACGCTAAACGGCACACTGACCGTAAAGGCAAATTGATGATCATCCTCTTTATTATTACGTCCACCACTGTTCTGGTTCGGGTTGGTATTTTTGTTGTAACTGTAGTTCAGCCCGTAACTGATATTGTTCCAACTATTGTTATAGCCAATAGTCGTAGACTGAGTTTTGCGATCGCTGTTCCAGTAATCTTCACTCACGAACCCGACAGATAACGACCCCCAACGATCTCCTAAGCTCTGGCTTAGTGTGATTTCCCCGCGGTTGCGGCGGCGTTCGTACAGTGGGCTAAAACCATTTTTTCGGTAACCGTCAAACACTTCTGCCAGGCTGTAAAAGCCTTGAGTTGAATAACGGTAGCCCGCAAGCGCGATGTTGGTGCCGATGTCATTCAGGTTTTTGTTATAACGAAAGCGGTAAGATTGCCCGCTTTCGCTGGTGCCATTATTTAAGGTGGAATTCGCGTGGGTGACGTCAATCGATAACGCACCAAATCGCCCTAAGTTTTGTCCTGCGCCAACGGAATAAGCTTGATACTTATCACTCACTTGACTCCCGCCAAAGGCAGTCAGCCCCCACGGTAAGCCGTAGATCAATGTGAATTGTGCGAAGGGTTTTTTATCCACACTGCTATCATAGCTGCGGTATTGCCCGCCCGTCACACTGTAAGAGACATAGCCTTCACGCTGTAAAACCGGCAAAGAAGCATACGGAATAATTTGATACTGCTCGCTGCCGTTGGCTTCTTTGATCGTAACGTGTAAGTCTCCACTTCCCCCTGTTGGGTAGAGATCGTTAATTTCAAAAGGGCCTGCCGCAACGTCTGTTTGGTAAATGGTGTAGCCGTTTTGACGAATGGTAATCTGCGCATTACTGCGCGCAATACCACGTACTACTGGCGCATAGCCTCGCAAGCTTTCTGGATTCATATCATCGTCGGTGGCAAGCTGGGCTCCACGAAAGGGCACACTATCAAAAATAGCCGAAGGCGATGTACTATCCCCGAGAATTAACTGGCTTTTTATCGCATTGATATTACGGCTCAAATAGGTGTATACCGTGTCCCATTTATTCCGTTGCCCGTCACTACTTTGCCATGTGGTGTAATTACGCAGACGCCACGGGCCGACATTGAGTCCCGGACGTAGGTTTACATAGTTAGAGTTAGAGCTATTTTTATTATTTTTACGATCCGTATTACGTGAGCCGTTATAACTATAATTGAGTAATAACGCATTGACCCCATCATCAATCGCGGCAAGATCGACGTAGCCTCGTGGGTTCATATTCAACGCAATTTGCGGAATACTTAAATACAGCCGCTGAGAACCAAATTCAAATTCACTGTTAGCATCTGGAATTGCAGTAAGATTGACACAGGTATTTCCCTCTGTGTGTAAATTCGGATAATCTGCAACTTTAACGCCGACATCTTTTAAGTCACTGAGCGTCAGGCACGGTTCTAGCTCTTTTTTAGCATTAGTCGAAAACGTGACACTTTTTGAACCAATGAGGCTCTTATTAATGTAAATGTCGACATAATATTGACCAGGCAACTGCTCATTACGCTCAAATTGACCTAAATCTACCGATTCTTTATTGGGCAGCTCAAGAAACTCAGGGTCAAAATAAGTTTCTGGTTCTGCTGAAGATGTCGCAATATAGCCTAAGGCGATAAATAGGCTAAGGCATATTTTATTTATTTTCATAGATAAACCTAATTGCCATTAAGGCTATATTTTTATTTCTGCTGGATGATTGGCGGACCCATAATCATTAATTACTTCCCATTTAATTGTGCCGTGCAGTTCAGGACTATGAATAGTGAAGGACTTGGTTGAAAATGGGGCGACGTACGAAATGTTTTCCGCTTTTTTGCCATTAAAGCTGATACTTTGAAAATTCATGTAATAAGGCGTCGGATTTTTAACGGTGATGGATGTACCCACTTTCGACCACGTTAATTTTTTTTGTTCTTCCGCAAAATCCACATTGCTTATTGCACTCGGTCGATAAATGAGCTTCATTTGAGTTTTAAACGCAATTTTTAATGAATTTTCCGTTTTCTTTTCAGTCGCAGGAATAGTTTTAATATTCAGCCAAAATAAAGATTCCTTATCATTAGGCAGGGTGTTTTGGGTTAAAAATATGCGCAGTGCATTAGTTTTTTCTTGGTTTAAACGAAAAAGTGGCGGCGTAATAGTAAAATCCGTTTGCTTGCCTTCATTGGCATTTTCAATCCATGATTGAATTAAATAAGGCACTTTATCCGGATTTTCGACGCTAATACTGACGTCCTTATTTCCTTCTGGATAAATGACGCGAGTTCCCCCGATAATCACACCGGCATAGACCGACTGGCTGAGCGCAATTAGCATGATACAGACAGAAATTATTGTTTTCATATTGCCACCACTGAGTAAGAATAATTAAGGCTTATATCCGTATAAACCTTAATTAATAATTAGTTATAGTTAATCGTGAAGGTTGCAGTTGAGTTCGCTTGACCCGCAGTGACCGTGTCAGACATCGCGATATAACGCGCAGTAAAATCTAAGTTATTCACAACGGTTTCTTGCAATGTGTATGGATTAGAAATGCTATACAGTGGAACAGTTACGCCTTTTACGTCTTGAATTTGGATCCCAACACCCGTTGCAACACCTGATGTATTTGGATTGGTGACTTGTAGAACGTTGTTGTTACCATCATAAGCAACACCATCGAATTTTACGGTTGCGCTAGTGACTGCAGCAGGGCACTTTTCCAATTGGATAGTAAATTTGGTTGCAGCTGCTGTACTGCCTGTGCTTGGTAATGCTGTTTTAGATACTTTACCTAAATTCACTTGGATAGCATCAGAACCCGTTGCGAGTTGGCAGGCATTATCGATAATTTCACCAGTGAAATTAATATCGCCATCTTTTGCGAAACCGTTGGCAGAAATTAATAAGGTACTTGTTGCAATTAAAGATGCAATAACGTGTTTTTTCATTTTAACTCTCCGAAACTTAATTCGATATTCAATTTTATTGAGGAAATATATTTATTTGCTTATTTACACAAAGCACGAGTATTTTGTGACTATTTTTATAAATAAACAAGATGGTGGGTTTTTAGGTAAATATAATTAGTTTATAAATATTAAGTAATTAATTAATAAATAAACTCAACATGCGTTATTTTTAAGATTAAACGTTTTTAATTATTGTTTTTTACTGGTTTATCAGATTGGGGGATAAAGTGAAATAACGATATAAAACTAAAAATAATTATTTTGTAATTTTAAACTATAACGCATCTCTCATATGGTGATTATTTAAATTTAAAGTTTGGAAGAGGATGGTTTGATTTTTCTAATGTACAAATATGTATTATCTAAAAAAGAATGAAAGGGGTTTAATGCTCTTAAATGAATAGTCTAAATAAGTATGAGAACGTTTTTTTATTAAGCTTTTTCTATTTTTATAAGTGGTCGCGTATTGATGTGTTAATTCTATCTACTGTTAAAGTAAAATTAATAGCAGATAGAATTAATTTGATTATTCATAGCGAATATTCACGGTGGCAGTGGAGTTTGCCGTACCGGGTGTCACTTTTGCGGCTGTTTTTACATAGCGGGCTTTCCAGTTGAAAATATAATCTCCGTTAGCAACATTATTTTGTAAGCTATTTTTAGTATTAAGCGGTATTGGTGAGTTATTTCTATCAAGCAATTGTATACCAATGCCAGTGGCAGAGCCTGTTCCAGAGAGTTTAATCTTTCCAGTTGCCGCATCCACGTAGCCTGCGCTGCTCGTGACGGTTGTTTTAATATTCGTGCCTGCCGCACAGCTAAGGGTGATAGGGATATTGACGTTTGTGCTGACATCCCCAATATTTTTAAATTGAGTATCGTATCGATCGCCAAGGTTAATGGTGTAGTTGCTCGACTTCGTAGAACATTTAGCGACATTAATTTTAATGGCATTGGCGGGAATGTTGAGAGTAGATAAATTCCAGTTAACGTGATTAGGATTATCTTGGATTAACCGAGCCACACTGCCCGCCTTTAAGCTACCAGATTGAGGTACCGCGCCGGTTTTACGAATGATCATGGTCCATTGAGGTGCAACAATGGTCCAAGGTAGTCGTCCTTGAACAGGATAGCGACTGTAGACATTAATGCTGCCTATTGCAGTGGCTACAATTTCGACACTAATACCGGCAACATTGGTCGCTGCAACCTTATTCGCGTTAGGCACCCAACCATTAACATAGCTGGCATAGAGCCGAGCTTGTCCGCATTGTCCATTTTTACCTGAATAGGTATTAATATCGCTATTGGCAAACGTGACAATAAATCGACCAAGTTCTTTAGATGAAGCATCATCATATTGAATGGTATATGTCCTGGTCGGGACATTAACAGTAATGTTGTTTAATCTAGGATTTTGAATACATGCAGCAAAGGAAAACCCAGAATAGACAAAGAGACAAAAAGAAAAAGATATTTTTTTAAAATTAAAGTGCATGTTCGCTCCTGATTAAGAGTATCAAATACAGCAAATAGAATATGTAGACAGTGGTATTGGCAGGTTATTTCCTGCCAATATTGATTTGGTTATTTATATAAAGAGAAATTTTGTTCTGGCGATAAGAGCAATTCGGCGACTAATAAATTGTCTTTTTCCTTTTTATCAGAGGTGTATGTACAGCTATATGAATCGATAAAATCACTCATTAACTCTCGGATATCCAGCTCCAGTATTTCTGAAATAGAATAAAGTGTATCAACATGAATTCTCATTTCGCCTAGTTCATGGCGAGATTGATGTTGTTGACTAATACCCAACAACTTACTCAGTTGTTGGATACTCATATTGCGATCTTTCCTCAGTGTCCTAATTCGGGCACCGACAATTTTGGATGTATTTTTTTTCATCATAATGACCAGTAGGATTAAGTATAATTACTGTATTTCTAGCTTTCTTCTCAGTTCCCTTTTTATTTTTTCCTTTTCGTGCTCATTAAATAAAAAGAAGTCATTAATATTAATATTAAAGTAAATAGCATATTGTTTGAGCCGATCTATCGATATCCGATTATGTCCACGTTCATAACGTAATTGCTGTTGCTCACTAATTCCAATAGTTTTAGCTACAGCAAGTAGGGATAACCCTTTTTCCTTACGTAGTTCTCTTATTTTATATCCAATAACAGCAGAGACCGGGTAGCTATTTTTCATTATTTAACCTCTTTTTATTATTTGCGATATGTTAAATGAATTAACAGAAGGCAAATGAATACCATTACCTTAAATATATATCTATCAGGTATTTATATTGATATCTTGACTTACATCACCTCAATTAAAGTTATTTATTTTATATGGAGATTCATAATTAGAATTTCAATTAGTGAACATTGTTTTTATCTAGTGAATACTCATCATCTTAATTGGCTTATTAAAATAAGAGTATCGTTTAAAGATTTATTAATTATAAATTAGTGTGAAGTCAAGATGACTTTTAAAAGAGCCCCCCGTCATTCCTGTACCATATCCTGCCATTCTTGCGGATAGTGGTATTTCAACGGTACGAGTTTGGGTATTGACTGGTGCCGTAATTTTTTCGCCATTTTTTACCGTTATTTTATTTTCGCCATAAGCTAAATTTAATGCGACATTTTTGGCACTGCCACTATTAATAAAGTAATTGGTTACGACATTATCGGGTGTTCCGTTAATTACCATCATCGCTTCTTGGGTATCTACAGGGCAATTTTTTAATTTAATCGTAAAATCTACCCAAGGAGAGGTTTGAGTATCACGAATATTCCAAACATTGACCTTTTTTAGGTCAATAAGATAGTTAGCTTTTTCTAACTCACATGGCAATGCGGTGACATAGCCATGGACATGAATATTGGCAGCCTGCGCCATGACCGTTAAGGGAGATGTTAGGAGTAATAATGAAAGTATGATTTTTTTCATTGTTTTCTTCCTCATAGATAAGTGATAGTGGCTGTAATATTGGCAGAAACAGAACCTGCGCTCGCATTACCAAGCGCACTAAATGCGCGGGTTCTTAACGGAATGCTGAGGCTATTTTTTCCACCTAGCAGTACCCGTAACACTTTTTGATTGCCTAGTGGGGTTGTGCCATCCCCACTTTCAAGTTGCACTGCAATATTTTTTGCTGTGCCCGTATTTTTATATAGGTCATTGATATTATTTGTATCTGCGGTTCCACTAAATGTGAGGACTATTTGATTCACATAAGAAGAGCAGTTATTCATATCGATGTTAAACATTTTCCAATCAGACCCACTTTGTGGCTGATTAAATAAATCGACGGGCATTCGTTTCAAGTCAATATCGATGTTATTTCCACCAGAAATATTGCAAGTTGCCGCTTTAATATTGCCTTTAAAATTAAGCGTCACTGTACTTGCAGAAAAAGCACCTACGCTGATGAATAGGCTATTCGCTAAGAATAAAGGGAGTATTAACTTTTTCATTATTTTTTCCTATTCATAACGGATATTCACAGTGGCTGTTGAATTCGCACTTCCGGGTGTTATTTTATCTGCTGTTTTAATATAACGAGCTTTCCAATTAAACATATAATCACCGGCAGGTACGCTATTTTGTAAACTATTTTTAGTATTGAGCTTTATGGGGACACTATTTTTATCGAGTAATTGAATCGCTACTCCAGTGGCTTTATCCGCACCAGATAAGGCTAATTTCCCAGTATTGACATCCACATAGCCAGCGGAACTCGTAATCGTTGCTTTAATATTGGCACCAGACATGCAGGTTAAAGTAATTGGAATATCTACGGCGGTACTGGTGTCACCCATATTTGAAAATTGGGTATCATACCAATCACCAAGTTCAATATTATAAACAGACTGATTGTTTTTTAACGAGCAACTGAGTACATTTATACGGATAGCATTTGCTGGCATATTTAATGTTGTTAAATTCCAAGTTACATTCGTTGGAGAACGGTAAGTTGCTGTTAGCCTAGCGACATTACCTGCTCGTAATACTCCTGATTGTGTCACTTGACCTAGTTTTTTTATTGTGACCGTCCAGTGTGTTGTTAATATATTGTAGTTCTGGTTATTCTGATCCCATACAGCATTAAAATTACCAATACCTGCGGTTGAAACTGTAATACCAATACCAGAGATATTGGATAAGGCAATTTTATTCGAATTTGGGGTCCAGCTATTTATAAAACTACCCGTTAAATACGATGTGGCACAGGAGCTTGAATCACTAGTAACCCACTGGGAAGAGGAAGAGAAACTCACATTAAAGCTTTCCAAATTTAGGGTTCCGGTATCATCATACTGAATGTTATATACTTTATTAGGAATATTCGCGATTTTATTATTTAAATTAGGGTTTAAAGTGCATGCTGCTGTAACATATCCTGAATATAGAAATGTAATTATTAATATAGGTCTATATATTAATCTTCTCATGATCTATTTCCTTATTATTGGCAAATTGCAGTTGCTTTATATAAACCCAAATAATTCGAGGCATCGGCCAAATTATAATTAACTTGGCATTGTTGTTTCTCGTTATATTGGATAATAAAACTGCCGCTTTCGGCTAAGCCGGATAAATAAATTTCACCATCATTACCCACCATGCCATTTAATTGATTGTTATCTTTAAAGATGGCTTGGGCGCCAAATGGTACGGGCTTTCCATCTGTAAATTTAAGTTCTATCATGGCTCGATAACCCACATTGGCGGCAAAACTGGCTTTAACGAGTGCTCCGCGACTTGGTGCGACCGTTTGGCTGGTTAATTCCATTTCGGTATTATCCGGTAATGCCGAGGTATCAATATCAATCACGTTTTTACGGTATGCCGTGATATACGGCACTAATGCATAGCCTTGATTATTCGTGACGACGCCTGCTTGGTTCAGGATTGGTACATCGCCAGCTTCTGGGATATCCACTATCGCTGCGGTTTCACCGAGTTGTTGCCCAAGTACGAAGCCTGTAGAGTGTGCGACGAAGCTACCATTCGCACCGTAATAGAGGTTGTAATTATCCTTGCTGTAACTACTTCCCCCAGAGACTTCACCGTATTGACCCTTGTATGAAGCATTCATATTCCCAGATGCGCCTTGCCCTTGGGTGGTATAACCTTGTTGAATACTCCAGTTGAGGCGGTTATCCAATTGGCTAGCCGAGAGTCCCATATTTCCTGAGTTTGGACCGCCGCTACTGCTGTTTGTATTGAGGTTGTAGTAAAAAGTACTATCAAATAGATTAATGGGAATACTGACGTTTAAGGCGAGCTGGTGATCGTTTTCACTTTGACCTTGGCTCTTCCCTTGATAAGCATATGTGCTGGTATCCCGGTTATAGGTGTAATTAATGCCGTAACTGATGCCTTGCCAGCTATTGCTGTATCCTAGTGTGGCTGATTGGGTTTTCTTATCACTATTCCAATAATCTTCATTTACGTAACCAATCGATAATGATCCGTAATTTTCCCCTAGGTTTTGGCTGAGAGTAATTTCGCCGCGGTTACGGCGTCGTTCAATTTCTGGCGTATAGTGAGTGTCTCTAAAAGTGTCAAATACTTCCGATAAGCTATAGTAACCTTTTGTGGAATATCGATAGCCTGCCAAGGCAATGTTTGTTCCTATATCATTGATATTCTTATTATAACGGAAGCGGTAAGATTGCCCTTGCTCTTTGCTATCATCACTAAACTTGGCATTTGCATGGGTGACATCGATAGACACTGCGCCTAATTGCCCTAGGTTTTGCCCCGCACCAATGGAATAAGATTGATATTTTTCACTGAATTGACTCCCACCATAGGCGGTAATCCCATAAGGGAGACCATAAATAGCAGTAAATTGACCAAAATGGGTTTTATCCACATGGCTATCATAGGAGCGATATTGTCCACCAGTTGCACTATAAGAGAAATAGCCCTCACGCTGTAATACAGGTAAGGATGCAAATGGCACAATTTGATATTGCTCGCTACCATTCGATTCTTTGATAGTGACGTGGAGGTCGCCACTGCCACCAGTAGGGTACAGATCATTGATTTCAAAGGGGCCGGCAGCCACTTCAGTTTGGTAAATGGTGTAGCCATTCTGGCGGATAGTAATTTGGGCGTTACTACGCGCGATTCCTCGAACAACGGGTGCATAGCCGCGTAAACTCTCAGGGTACATATCATCATCGGTGGCTAGCTGCGCACCACGAAATGGTACGCTATCAAACACCATTGATGGCGATACGCTGTCTCCAAGTGTTAGCTGGCTTTTAATGCGATTAATACCGCGAGAAGCATAAGTGTAAACGGTGTCCCATTTATTGGATTGACCATCACTACTTGACCATGTGGTATAGTTACGCAGACGCCAAGCCCCGATATTTAAGCCAGGTCTTAAATTCACATAGTTTGAAGTCGTATCAGAGCCGCCTTTTTTACGGTCATAATTTTTGGAGCCGCTATAACTGTAATTCAGTATTAACGCATTAATCCCATTATCAATATTCTCTAAATTGACATAGCCACGAGGATTTTTGTCTAAGGCAATCTGCGGAATACTCAAATATAGCCGTTGTGAGTCAAACTCAAAGTGGCTTTTCGCGTCAGGTATTGCGGCTAAATTCACACAGTCAGTGCCTGTACTTTGTAATTCAGGGTATTCAGCCGTTTTGACACCGAAATCTGTTAAATCAGCGAGAGATAAACAGGGGATTAATTGGTTATCCCTGTTTTTATCAAAATTAAGTTTTTTTGCACCGATTAAGTTAGTGTTAACGTAAATATCGACATAGTAACTTCCGGCTAATTGTTCATTATTTTCAAACTGACTTAAATCAACGGCATCTTTATTGGGTAGCTCTAAAAAATCAGGATCGAAATACACATTATTATCTGTATTATTTTCCGCATACAGTGAAACCGTATAGCCTAGATATAAAAATAGGCCAAAGCATATTTTATTTATTTTCATTGGGTTGTGACCTACTATTATATTTTCTATATTTTTATTTCAGCGGGTTTTTCGGCAGCACCATAGTCATTAATAACTTCCCACTTAATTGTTCCACTAGTTGCCATATCATTAATTTCAAAGGTTGTTGTTGTCAGCGGTGCGGCATAGGAAACATCATTAACTTTTTTCCCATTAAAAGTAATGCTCTGGAAATTCATGTAATAAGGCGTTGGATTATTAACAGAAAGCATTTTTCCTGATTTAGACCATGTTAATTTTTTTTGCTCTTCTTCAAAGTTAACGTTTTTAAAAATTGAAGGTCGATAAATTAGCTTCATCTGAGTTTTAAACGCAATTTGTAATGAGTTTTCTGTACGTTCAGTTGCCGGAATAGTTTTTATATTTAGCCAGAATAAAGATTCTTTATCCTGAGGAAGTTTGTTTTCAGTTAAAAAAATGCGTAATGCATTAGTCTTTTCTGGATTTAATCTAAATAATGGTGGTGTGATAGTGAAATCAGACTGTTTTTTTTCATCAATACCATCTATCCAAGATTGGATTAAATAGGGGATTTTATCTGGGTTTTCAACCGAAATACTCACATCTTTATTCCCTTCGGAATAGATAACGCGAGTCCCACCAATAATTACACCAGCATAAGCGGTATTAATAAGCGTGAATAAAGAAATAAGAGCGTAAACAATAAATTTCATATTACCACCATTGAATAGAATATTAAGGCTTAATTCCATTTAAACCTTAATCACTAATTAATTATAGTTAATTGTAAATGTTGCATTTGCATTCGCTAAACCCACATCAACGCTGTCGGTTTGAGCAATATAACGAGCTCTAAAATCTAAATTGTTTTCAACACCATCTTTTAAAGGATAAGCTTTAGATGCAGTAAATAGAGGAATAACGGTATTTACATCATCGGTAATTTGAATACCAACACCTTTAGCAACACCAGATTGACCCGCATCTTTAAGTTCAATAACAGAGTCATCTCCTGGGTAAGAGGTTGCATCAAATTTTACGGATGCTGATGTCACAGTTGTTGGGCAATTAATTAATTTAATAGTAAATTTTGTTGCAGCAGCTGTGCTTCCAGCACTTGGTAATGCTTTCTTAGATACTTTACCTAAGTTCACTTTTAATGCGTCAGAGCCAGCGGCTAATTCACAAGCTTGATCAGTGATTTCACCCGTGAAATCAATTGTTCCATCTGCGGCTAATGCACTATTTACAGCAAAAATAGAAGACGCAGCAATTAACGATGCCAGTAAATTTTTTTTCATTTATTTTCTCCGAGAGATATTTTATTTGAAGAATTGAGGTTCATTAAAATAATGAATTACCCAATTGACGGGTATTTTGACTTTTATTTTAACATTAAACAAGTTTTTGGTTTTTTAGATTTAATTGATTGTTTAATTTGTTTTGTTCTATTTTTATCTTTTAAATCACGGTAGGAGTTGGATTTTATAATAGTTTGTATTTATAAATGTGGGTGTTTTTAAATGATACTTAAAATGAATATTTAAAATAAATATTTAATTTCATTATTTACATATTGCTAATGGTTAATTAAGGAGATACACCGTATGAGGGGGATGGATGAATTAATGTTTCATTTTTTTTTCTAATGGTGGCTGGGAGTGTCGTAAAATAATAATCTAAATTATACTTGATTGTTATTCGATATGATTTAAATAAAATCTTGATGTGTTTGTTTATCTCATTTCAATAATCTGAATAAGATGTTTTATTAATGCGGGGCAACTCTGAATTTATTGTTTTAAAAAATAATCAGATTATGAGCCTGATTTTTTTTGTACATACGCCCTGATTGTTTTCTTTTCTTTCTCAGTAAAAATGAAAAAGGTTACCATGTTAATCTCGAAATAGTTGGCATACTGCTTTAATTTATCAATCGGGATTCGAGATTGCCCCTTTTCATAATGAGCTTGTTGTATTTCATCAATACCAATTGCATTTGCAACTTCCTGCAAAGATAATATTTTTCGCTCTCTAAGAAACTTTATTTTATGTCCAATGATTTCGGATATTGGGTATTTATCATGCATTTTGCACCTCTCAATTAATGTAAATGACAGTGATCGTTTTTTATGGGATACACTGTATGTAAAAAAATGGACTAGTTATAAGTGAAGGTAAACTCCACATGACTACGAAAAGTACCGGCTGTCATACCATTGTTTAAACCAGCAACACGGGCTGAAAAAGGAATCTGTACGCTGTGAGTTTGTTGGTTGATTGGCGTAGTGATTTGGGTTCCATTTTTCACTTGAGTGTGGCTATTTCCAGTGGTGAGATCTAATGCCACATGAGTGGCTGTACCACGGTTAATAAAATAGGTTGGATTTGTCGGGTCTGGCGTACCGGTTAGCGTCATGATTGATTGACGGGAGCTGGTTGGGCAATTTTTCAAACTGACATTAAAGTTAACCCATGGCGATCGTAAGTTATCTCTTATATTGGCAATATTGATGGTTTTTAGATCGATAATATAGTCAGTTTGTTCAATCTGGCAGGGTGACGCTTTAATTGAGCCATTAAAATAGAGCGCAATATTATTGGCGCTATATGCGTAGTGGCATACTACATATGCACTACCAATCAATAATTTTTGAAGACTATTCATCATATTGCCTATTCATACTGAATATTGACCATCGCGCTGGAGTTAGCTGTACCCGGAGTGATGGTGGTCGCGGTTTGAATATAGCGAGCTTTCCAATTAAAAATATAATCTCCAGCAGGGACATTATTTTGCAGGCTATTGCGGAAATTGAGTCGAATAGGGCTATTATTTTTATCTAATAGTTGAATCGCAATGCCAGTTGCTTGCCCAGTACCTTCCAGTTTCAATTTTCCTGTTGATTCATCCTGATAACCTGCATTGCTCGTTATTGTTGCTTTTATATTAGTGCCAGGTTTACAGGTCAATACGATAGGAATGCTCACCGAAGGGCTAGTGCTGCCTACACCACCGAACTGAGTTGTGTCCCAATCGCCCATATCAATATTATACGATGAGCTTTTTAAGGAACAACTTAGTACATTGATTTTTATGGAGTTACTAGGCATATTTAATGTGGTTAGATACCACGTTGAATTGGTAGGGCGGGTGTTCGTTTGGTAGAGGTATGCGACATTACCGGCAGTGAGCGAACCGGATTGTGTCACTTGACCTGTTTTCTTTATAATAATATCCCAATTGGTATGAGAAATTCTAAATCCTGGAATGCCACCCGCTGGCGGCAAGTATGTCTCATTAAACCAACCTGAGCCTGATACTGGCGCCGCAGTGCGGACCGAGATGCTGATCCCCGGTAGGTTAGATGGTGCTATGCGATTTGAATTTGGCGCCCAAGGGCTCAAAAAGCGGCCATACATATAAGTCGCTCCACAATCATTTGCTCCTGTGGCAGGCGTATCTAAATATGCGCCTCCACCGCCATAGGGTATTGTGATAGTTTCAAGATCTCGTGTAGATAGATCATCATATGACACGTTATAAGTCCGCGATGGCACATAGGATATTAAATTCACGAAACGTGGATTTTGTAGACAGGCAGCTTGCATTGTCGGAATGAAGCAGAACAAGAGTAAAATACGGCTTAAACTTTGTTGTAATGTACAAGTGATCATATGGCTCCTCTCTACTGGCATATAGCGGTCGTTTTATATAGACCAAGATAGTTTGGTAACCCAGCTAAATTGTAGGTCACATGGCAGAGTGGTTGATTGTTCCATTGAATATCAAAACTGCCTTGTTCACTCAACCCGGAGACATACACCTTTCCATTGTTATCAACAATGCTGTTCACCATTTTTTCATTTTGAAAAATAACTTGAGCGCCATAAGGTACGGGTTCACCATTGGGTCGAGTCAACGTTATGAAAGCGCGATACCCTAGATTGGCACGAAACTCAGCTTTAACTAAGGCTCCTCGGCTTGGCGTGACTGTTTTGCTCGTGAGATCGACCTCTGTATTTTCAGGTAGCGTAGATACATCAACGGCTACCGTATTTTTACGATAGGGGGAAACATAAGGCACTAATGCATATCCTTGAGCGTTAGTGCTAATACCTGAATTATTTAATATATCGATGTTAGAAGCCTGAGGGATCTCGACTAACACTGCCGTTTCTCCTAATGGTTGTCCAAAGACTAGCCCATCAGCATGCCCGACGACACTGCCATTTATGCCATAATAAACCGTGTAATTATCTCGACTGTATCCGCTCCCTCCTGTGATGACACCGGATTGACCTTTATAGGTTGCATTGATGTTTCCAGCATTTTGGCGCCCATGTTTGATGAACTCTTGTTGGGCACTCCAGCTTAAACGATTATTAAGCTGTGAAGCTGAGATACCAATCGTGCTTGAACTTGTATTGTGATTATTTGAAGTGGTGTTCATATTGATATAAGCCGTATCGTCGAAAAACGTAAATGGAATACTGACTGACAAGGCAAATAAATGATTAGTTTGACCTGATTGGCTATCATTAGATGAATGATATTTAAACGTATTTTTATCGAATGTGTAATTCATGCTGTAATTGATCGCATTCCAATTATTGTTATAGCTTATATTGGCTGATTGTGTTCGACGCTGGCTGTTCCAATAATCTTCATTTACGTAACCAACTGAAATTGATCCATAGTGTTGCCATAAGTTTTGGCTAATGGTTGTTTCTGCACGGTTACGCCGACGTTCAATTTGAGGGATAAAATCGGTATTACGATAGTTGTCGAAAACTTCAGATAAACTGAAATAGTGACTGGTTGAGTACCGATATCCTGCCAGTGCAATATTGGTGCCTGTCATATTCAAGTTTTTGTTATAACGAAATCGATAAGATTGACCTTGATGATGAGAATGATCACTGAGTGTTGAATTGGCTATCGTAATATCTGCAGAAATTGCCCCCAAATCACCTAAATTTTTACCCAATCCAAGGGCTTGAGATTGATAGTCAGCGCTATGTTGTAAGCCACCATAGAGCGTCATGTCATAAGGCAGCCCATAACTAGCTGAAATTTGGTTAAATTTCGTTTTATCAATATGAGAGTCATAGGCACGGTATTGCCCGCCAGTTACACTGTAAAATAGGTAGCCTTCTCGTTGTAAAATAGGGAGTGAAGCGAAGGGAACGATTTGATGCTGCTCACTTCCATCAGATTCTTTAATCGTAATATAAAGGTCACCGCTACTGCCTGTTGGGTAGAGATCATTGATTTCAAATGGACCTGCGGCCACATTGGTTTGATAAATAATATAGCCATTTTGGCGAATGGTTATCTGCGCATGACTACGAGCTATACCTCGAACTGTCGGCGCATAGCCTCGTAAGCTTTCTGGATACATATCATCATCGGTGGAAAGCTGAATACCACGGAATGGCACACTGTCAAAAACCATGGAAGGAGAAACACCGTCTCCAAGAATAAGTTGACTTTTGAGACTGTTAATATTTCGAGATGCATAGGTGTAGACCGTATCCCATTGATGAGTATCATCATTATTTATCCAGGTTGAATAATTGCGTAGCCGCCACGCACCTAAATTGATACCAGGACGTAAATTGGCATAACTTGTTGATGTATTTCCACTGCGGTGTGTTCTGCTGTTATTTTTTGAACTGCTATAGCTGTAATTAAGCAGTGCAGAATTGATTCCGTTATCGATGTCTGTAAGGTCAATTGAGCCTCGAGGATGATCGACCAAGGCAATTTGAGGAATACTTAAATATAAGCGCTGATGATTAAAATCAAATTCACTATGGGCATCGGGTATCGCCGATAAATAGGAACATGTTTCTTTACTCTGTTGTAAATCTGGAAATTGTGCAGTTTTAACGCCGAACTCTGTCAGTTCATGCGTTGTTAGGCAAGGGATTAGCTTATTTTGAGCATTAGGGATAAATTGTACTTTTTTTGCGGTTATAAATTGTTGATTTAGATAAATATAAACAAAATAAGTCCCTGCTAATTGTTCATTGCTGTCAAATTGTGAAAGGTCAATCGATTGACCCTCGGGCAAATTTAAAAAGCTGGTTTCGAAGTACATTTCATCAGAAGGGTACATTGGCTTTTCACTTTGGTCATTTCCTTTGGCATAGGCGTTTGTCAAATTGAATAGACATACCACTGGAAACCAATAACTTTTCATAAGCATCTCCAGCATTATAAAAGGCTATATCTTTTTCTGAGTACGTTCTGTCGTTGCTCCAAAGTCATTAATTAATTCCCATTGAACAATCCCGTGGTTTGGAGATGAATTGACGGTAAATGAGTTGGATGAAAAAGGTGCTACATAGCTGACATCATTCACTTGTTCGTCATTAAATATGACCTGTTGAAAATTAATATAATAAGGAGTTGGATTTTTAACGGTCAATTGGCTACCTGATTTTGACCAGATAATTTTTTTTTGTAACTCGTTAAAATTAGCTTCTTTTAACTTAGTAGGACGATAGATGAGTTTCATTTTCGTTCTGAAGGCAAGTTGTAAAGAGTTTTCTTTATGCTTTACAGCAGGAATTGTTTTTATATTTAACCAGAATAAAGACTCTTTATTATTCGATAATGTATTATCGGTTAAAAATATTCTTAATGTATTATTGCTCTCGCCATTAAGTTTAAATAAAGGTGGTGTTATTGAGAAAATTTCTTGTGGCTTACTTTCACTAGTATCTACCCAAGACTGTACTAAATAAGGAATGTCATCAGGGTTATTCAAGTTAATGGTGGCATCTTTTATTCCTTCATTGTAAATAACGCGAGTACCTCCGATAATGACTCCCGCATGACTTATATCGATGATTAAAAATAACAATATAAAGCAGGAAAGTATTGTTCTCATTTTATTATCCTTTCGTAATAATAATCGCTATTTTTTGATTAGGTAAATTAGTTATAAACAATTAAGAAGGTCGCCGCGCCATTTGCTGGGCCGGGGGTGACAGGGCTTGCTTTTGCAATATAATTTGCTATGAAATTCAATGGATTATCAACATTTGGCAATAATGTATAGCTGTTCGAAGGCGTTAATAATGTAATAATAGCATTGGACTTGTCTGTTAATTGAATGCCTACTCCAGTTGCAACGCCAGTATCTGCTTTTAGTGCTAAAACTGTATTATCACCAGGATAGGGTATTGCATCAAAGAGTACGGATGCTCGTGTTACCGTAACAGGACAATTAATGAGTGTAATGGTAAACAATACGGGTGTTGATTTGCTACCCACATTGGGTAAATTTGCCTTTGGAATACTTCCTAAAGGAACTTGTATATTCTTTGAGTCGGTTTTTACTTCACATGCTTGATCTATAATTTCACCAATGAATTCAATATTACCATCTACAGATACAGCGGACTGGCTTGAAAACAATAATATTATGGAAAATAGTGATTTGAATGTGTTTCTATTCATAGGGGATCTCCAAAATAATCGATGAGCTTTTCATGCTCTATTATAATTTTAGATTATTTTTAAGATATTTCCTTTATTATTGTTTTGTTCTTAAAGATAAATGTGTATTTATCTCTATTTCTTTTCTTTATATGATTGCTTTTGTTTTTATTATCCTTTATTAATTGGTTTTTCTTTTCTTTTGGAGTTATTGATAATTATATTTAGACAATCTAATGCTGAAGTTTATTTATTATATCGGGTAATTTGTTTATTACCCGATGTTCATTATTAGATCATTGCTATTTTTTTCATTAAGTAAAGTTATTTCTCTATACCTAATTCTTTTAATTTTCTCGTTAAGGTATTTCTCCCCCAGCCTAATAAACGCGCTGCTTCTTGTTTATGTCCACCGGTATATTTAAGGGCGCAATTGAGCATCGTTTTTTCTAGTAATGGCATGGCATCATTAAACAGATCTTGCTGACCAGCGTGTAACGCGAGATCGGTCCATTTCTCTAAGAGATCACACCATGTGATATTAGGATCGACTGCGTTAGTGGATAATGAATGTGGATCTTTAGCCACTTTGGTGGATTCTTGTTTACCAAACAGATCGCTTGGTAAATCTTGTGGCAGCACTTCTTGGCTCGCTGCCATGACGGTTAACCACCGACAGACATTCTCCAATTGACGCACGTTACCGGACCAAGGATAGCGCTGTAAAAGCTTAATGCTGTCAGGGTGGAGAACTTTGCTTTCAACGCCCAATTCTTTGGCGGTATTTTGTAAAAAATAATGGGCGAGACGAGGAATATCTTCAACACGTTCGCGCAATGGCGGTAATTGCACTCGGATGACATTCAATCGATGGAATAAGTCTTCTCGGAATAATCCTTCTTCCACGCGTTTTTCCAAATTCTGGTGAGTGGCTGCAATAATACGGACATCGACTTTGACGGGGGTATAGCCACCAATTCGGTAAAATTGCCCTTCAGCCAGTACCCGCAATAAGCGCGTTTGTACATCAAGTGGCATATCACCGATTTCATCAAGAAATAATGAACCTCGATTTGCTTGCTCAAAGCGTCCTTGGCGAACTTGGGATGCCCCAGTAAAGGCCCCTTTTTCATGTCCAAATAGCTCAGATTCGATTAAATCTTTTGGAATCGCAGCCATATTTAACGCGATAAATGGCTCATTGGCACGTGGGCTATGTTGATGAAGTGCATGGGCAACCAGTTCTTTACCTGTACCAGATTCACCATTAATTAGTACGCTAATGGACGAGCGCGAAAGACGACCAATAATTCGATAGACTTCCTGCATAGCGGGAGCTTCGCCGATCATTGTTGACGAAACGATAGCCGCTTGTGGTTTGTCTCCAGCGGTATTGTTTTGTTCACGGCTATGGTTAAGTGCGCGTTCGACGAGTGCGACAGTTTCATCGATATCAAAGGGTTTAGGCAGATAGTCGAATGCTCCAGACTGGTAAGCATTAACCGCGGCATCTAAATCCGAATGTGCCGTCATAATGATAATGGGCAGTAAAGGGTGTGACTGCTTCAACTGAGTGAGTAAGGCAAGCCCATCCATATCAGGCATACGAATATCGGAGAGCAACACGTCAGGGCGATCATTATTGAGGGCATCAAGCACGGCATTTGCGCTATCAAAACAGGTGCAATCCAGCTCAGCGCTATTCAGTGCTCGCTCAAGCACCCAGCGGATTGAACTGTCATCATCAACAACCCAGATTTTTCCCTTTTGCATGGCTATCTCCTATTTTTTGATGGGTAGATAAATAGAAAACTCGGTGTGACCCGGCCAACTGGTGAACTCAATTTTCCCCGCATGTTGGTCCACTAAACTGCGGGCGATAGATAACCCCAATCCGGTGCCATCTGGGCGACCGCTAACCATTGGATAAAATAGGGTATCTTGGATGGCAAGCGGAATGCCCTGTCCATTATCTTCAATATCAATCCGAGCCGCGAGTCTATAGCGCTCGCCTTGTAGCATGACCTGAAATGCCGTACGCGTGCGCAGGGTAATATTACCACCTGTTTCACCAAGGGCTTGTAAAGCATTGCGGGTGATATTGAGTAGCACTTGTTCTATTTGGTCAGGGTAATATTCAAGATCAGGCAGGCTGGGATCATAATCACGGATTAAGGTGACATTATTGGGTTTTTCTAACGCAACTAGGCGCACCACATTTTCGACACTATGATGGATACTCTGCTCAGTTTTAGGTCCGGGGTATTGTGGACCTAGCAGCCTATCTACCAACGCGCGTAAGCGGTCAGCTTGTTCAATGATCACTTGGGTATATTCGTTTAGCTGCGGGTCGGGCAGCGCCTTAGACAATAATTGTGCTGCACCACGTAATCCCCCTAGTGGGTTTTTGATCTCATGGGCAAGTCCTCGAATCAACTCACGAGCGGCAAGTTGTTGGGCATTTTGCGCTAACTCTTGGCTAAGGCGTCGCTGGCTATCTAATTGGGAAAGCTCAACGAGGATAAATTGTTCTGATAGCGGCTGGGCACTCAGAGACATCATATGAGAATGGTTATTTAGTACTAACGTGACTTCGTTTTCTGTAAAGCTGTGACCGGTTTTTAAGCTGCTAAGCATCTGTTCATCATTTAATGAACAATAATTAAAGAGTAAAGGGAGTGGGGTGCCATACAACTTACGTGGGCTTTGCGCCAAAATCTGTAAAGCGGCGTGATTGGCATAATGAATGACTAAATCATAATCCAGCACCAATACGCTGTTGATTAAGGAATCGAGGAGATGTTCGGGGACAGGTAAATGCTCGGCTTTCATGTAATATTGCTCCTGCACTATTTTGGTGCATTATACGTTATTTACTGATTAACCGATACGTCGAAGCCAATATTTGCAGTTTATCACTCAGTGCAGAGAAAAGGCCCCATCAAAAGATGGGGCAAGTGCTTCACGGCAACAAAGACTATCAGTGGAACGGCGTGTTACGCACTGTAGTACATTTCAAATTCGAGTGGGTGTGGTGCCATACGAACACGTTGGATATCGGCACGCAGTAATTCGATGTAAGCGTCGATAGCATCGTCAGTAAATACACCACCACGAGTTAAGAACTCACGGTTTTTATCCAGTTCAGCCAGCGCTTCTTCTAAAGAGCCCGCAACCGTTGGGATTTCTTTCGCTTCTTCTGGCGGTAAATCGTACAGGTTTTTGTCCATTGCATCGCCAGGGTGGATCTTGTTGATGATGCCATCAAGACCAGCCATTAACTGTGCAGCAAACGCTAAGTATGGGTTAGCCGCCGGGTCTGGGAAACGCACTTCAATACGACGCGCTTTCGTGCTAGCAACGACTGGAATACGAATAGATGCGGAGCGGTTACGTGCTGAGTAAGCTAACATAACTGGCGCTTCAAAGCCTGGGACTAAACGTTTGTAGGAGTTAGTCGTCGGGTTGGTAAAGGCGTTCAGTGCGCGAGCGTGTTTGATGATACCGCCGATGTAGTACAGCGCCATCTCAGATAATCCGCCGTATTTGTCGCCTGCAAACAGGTTCACACCATCTTTAGATAAAGACATGTGGCAGTGCATACCGGAGCCGTTATCACCGACTAATGGTTTTGGCATAAAGGTAGCGGTTTTGCCGTATGCATGGGCAACGTTGTGTACAACGTATTTGTAAATTTGAGTCTCATCCGCTTTTTTCGTCATCGTATTAAAGCGAGTTGCAACTTCGTTTTGACCTGCGGTTGCTACTTCATGGTGGTGAGCTTCAACGACTAAGCCCATATCTTCCATTGTTGTACACATAGCAGAACGTAAATCTTGTGATGAATCAACCGGTGGTACTGGGAAGTAGCCGCCTTTTACGCCAGGACGGTGACCTTTGTTACCGCCTTCGTATTTAGTACCTGTATTCCATGCCGCTTCGATATCATCGATATGATAGTAGCTGCTGTGCATGCTATTGCCGAAACGAATGTCATCGAACACGAAAAATTCAGGTTCTGGTCCAAATAACACTACATCTGCAATCCCGCTAGAACGTAGGAAGTCTTCAGCGCGTTTAGAGATTGAGCGAGGGTCGCGATCGTAGCCTTGCATAGTGCCCGGCTCTAAAATATCGCAACGGATGATTAAGGTGTTATCTGCGTAGAATGGGTCTAACACTGCGGTAGATGCGTCTGGCATTAATACCATGTCAGATTCGTTGATGCCTTTCCAGCCACCGATGGATGAACCATCAAACATTTGACCTTCTTCAAAGAAGTCTTCGTCAACTTGATGAGCAGGGATAGTGACGTGTTGCTCTTTACCTTTGGTATCGGTAAAACGCAGATCAATAAATCTAACATTGTGCTCTTCGATTAACGATAAAACATGTTTAGCGGACATTCTCGGCTCTCCTGGTCGGGTCTAATCAACCCACGCAGCGTTTAAGATGTGCATGGGTTGGTTTATCTGGCTTCGCAAGATGAATGATTATTTCATTAACAACATCGCAAGCTCTCTATGGATGGTATAAGCGAAAAGCGTGCCAACTTTTGAAATCATAGTAAAAGTGGATTATGACGAAAGGATGGCAACGTTGAGGCTAAAAAATAGTCTATCATTGCGCTGCATTGGTGCAAGTAAAAGATTTTTTGCACCAATTAGGTGCATTTTGGCAGTGGGTGTTAAAACACGCACCGCGCAGCGCCATTAATAGGCACAACGCGGCGGATTGTGGTAACAATATAAAGTTCAGAGCTACTCGTCATTACTGTCAGTTAAGATCGCATTAACTTCTTCAATCTGTTTGACGGCATCATTAATGATAGTGGCAATTTGGTGAGTTTGTTCTTCATTTAGTTGCTTGAGTACCATTTTGTGGCGCAATAAGGCTTTAAAGCGGCTAACTGCCATTTCGATATCTTCCGATAAATTACTGCCTTGCTGTAGTTCACGTGCTTTGGCTAATTTACGGGCGATAACCGTTTCAGTTTCCTTATTCTGAGCGAGATGTTCAGCCCCTTCAGGTGTAATAGAGAAACTTTTGCGATTACGTTCCACAATCTGTGATTCCAAAAAGCCTTGTTCTTCTAATAGCGTTAATGTTGGATAAATGACGCCCGGGCTTGGTACATATAAGCCATTGGATGCTTCTTGGATGTCTTTAATGATTTCATAGCCATAGCTAGGTTTTTTTGCCACTAAAGAGAGCACCATAATATGCAGATCCCCGTGGTCAAACAGGCGACGTAAGCCTTTACCGCGTCCACGACCGTGACGACCTTCGCCGTGGCAGCCTTCACCGCGTCCATGACTGTGACGACCTTCACCATGACAGCCTTCACCGCGTCCACGACCATGACGACCTTCACCATGGCAGCCTTCACCGCGTCCACGACCATGACGACCTTCACCATGGCAGCCTTCACCGCGTTCATGACCGCGACGACCTTCACCATGGCAACATTCACTATGGTCATGACCATGATGATGTTCTTGGCGCTCTTCATTGTGGCAGCAGCCACCGTGTCCTCGTTGATGTTCATCATGATGTGAGGAATAAACATGACGGCATTGATGTATTCTCATAGGAACCTCTGTTATTATTTCGATATATCTAAATTATTTGATAGGTTCACTTTATTCCGATATATCTAAACTGTCAAATTAGATATATCGGAATAATAAAAAATGCATTTAAAATAGTGATAGGCGAAGAAAGTTTATTTTTTATTCTTTTTTTCGGCTGCTAATATTTCCTTTTTAGCGTATTATCCTGCCACTTTGTGATTTCCTAGTGCTGATAATTGCTATTTTTTTAAGCATTTTTGCACGACGACGCAACTGAATGTTTTTTAGCTAAAAACTTTTTTAATAGTGATGGCTTTCACATTTATTCCACTTGTGTGGAAAAACGTGTAAAATAACAGCAAATTAAAGTAGAAAGTATGCTTTGAGCTATATAACGACTCAATAAGCATATTCCTTTCCTGTCAATGAAACGGTAAAAATCCTTGTCAATTCAAAACTTAAGAAACATCGCCATCATCGCTCACGTTGACCATGGCAAGACAACACTGGTTGGTAAATTACTGCAACAGTCCGGTACTTTCGGTGAACGTGAAACTGTTGATGAGCGTGTTATGGACTCCAATGACTTGGAGAAAGAGCGTGGTATTACAATCCTTGCTAAAAACACCGCTATCCAATGGAATGGTTATCACATCAATATCGTAGACACCCCAGGTCACGCCGATTTTGGTGGTGAAGTTGAACGTGTTATGTCTATGGTTGACTGCGTTCTGCTGGTTGTTGATGCGATGGACGGTCCGATGCCGCAAACTCGCTTCGTAACGCAAAAAGCGTTCGACCACGGTTTACGTCCAATTGTTGTTATCAACAAAGTTGACCGCCCAGGCGCACGTCCTGATTGGGTTGTTGACCAAGTATTCGACTTATTCGTGAACTTAGGTGCAACGGATGAGCAATTAGATTTCCCTATCGTTTATGCATCTGCATTAAACGGTATCGCAGGTCTTGACCATACAGATATGGCAGAAGACATGACTCCACTGTACGAAGCTATCGTGGAACACGTTGAGCCACCAAAAGTTGATCTGGAAGGTCCATTCCAGATGCAAGTTTCTCAGTTAGATTACAACAGCTACTTAGGTGTTATCGGTATCGGTCGCATCAAACGCGGTATTGTTAAACCTAACCAACAAGTGACTGTTATCGATAGCGAAGGTAAAACTCGCAACGGTAAAATTGGTAAAGTTCTGACTCACTTAGGTTTAGAGCGTATTGATTCACAACAAGCAGAAGCGGGTGACATTGTTGCTCTGACTGGTTTAGGTGAACTGAACATCTCTGATACTATCTGCCAAGTGGGCAACGTTGAAGCACTGCCTGCGTTGGCGGTTGATGAGCCGACTGTTAGCATGTTCTATTGTGTTAACACCTCTCCATTCTGTGGTAAAGAAGGTAAGTTCGTGACTTCACGACAAATTCTTGACCGTCTGAATAAAGAACTGGTTCATAACGTTGCACTGCGTGTTGAAGAAACTCAAGATCCAGACGCATTCCGCGTTTCTGGTCGTGGTGAGCTGCACTTATCTGTTCTGATTGAAAACATGCGTCGTGAAGGCTTCGAATTAGCCGTTTCTCGTCCAAAAGTTATCATTCGTGAAATTGATGGTCGTAAACAAGAGCCATTCGAACAAGTGACTTTGGATGTTGAAGAACAAAACCAAGGCGACGTGATGAAAGCGTTAGGTGAGCGTAAAGGTGACCTGCGTGACATGATGCCAGACGGTAAAGGTCGTGTACGTTTAGACTACATCATTCCTAGCCGTGGCCTGATTGGCTTCCGTACTGAATTTATGACAATGACTTCAGGTACTGGCTTACTGTACTCTACATTCAGCCATTATGACGATGTTCGCCCAGGCGAAATCGGTGGTCGTCAAAACGGTGTTCTGATCTCTAACGGTCAAGGTAAAGCAGTTGCATACGCACTGTACAGCTTGCAAGATCGTGGTAAGTTATTCTTAGGTCACGGAGCTGAAGTGTATGAAGGCCAAATCATTGGTATTCACTCACGTTCTAATGACCTGACTGTTAACTGCTTAACCGGTAAAAAACTGACTAACATGCGTGCGTCAGGTACCGATGAAGCAACAACACTGTCACCACCGATCAAAATGACTCTGGAACAAGCTCTTGAGTTTATCGATGATGATGAATTAGTTGAAGTAACTCCACTGTCAATTCGTCTGCGTAAGCGTCACTTGACTGAGAACGATCGCCGTCGTGCAAGCCGTTCTAAAGATGACTAATCATTAGTCTTTGAGTTAAATAGAAAGGCGCTGTAGAAATACAGCGCTTTTTTTATGCATAAAAATCGTGCAGAAGAGCGCCTCAGTAATATTGCGGAATAAAATTCGTTGATAAGCAGCAACGTAATCCAATTTGCTTAATCGATAAATTGAAAAATAACCCTAATAATCACCATTTAGGGCTGTTCAGTTGCCCCAATAATGATTAAAGTAAATTTAATGAATAACTAAGAGGGCAATGTATGCTGTATATCTTCGATATGGGTAATGTGATTATTGATATCGACTTCAATCGTGTATTTGATAAATGGTCTGAACTGAGCGGAACCCCAAGTTCAGAAATCAAAAAGCGATTCACTTTTGGCAATATCTTCCAGCTCCATGAGTGTGGCAAAATTTCAGATATCGAATTTGCTGAACTGCTTTGTGAAGAGATGGGTATCACTCTAAGCTTTGAAGATTTTGCAGAAGGCTGGCACTCAATTTTCATCTCACTAAGACCAGAAGTCATTGATATTATGGAACGTCTGCGTGAGCAAGGTCACCGTGTTGTTGTGTTATCTAACACCAACCGCCTACACTTGGATTATTGGCCAGAACACTACCCAGAAATTGCAGCTTCCTCTGACTTCCTGTATTTATCCCAAGATTTAGGGATGCGTAAACCAGACCCAGAAATTTTCAAATATGTTCTGGAATCTGAGGAATTTGACGCCGCCGATGCCGTTTTCTTTGATGATGTTGAAGAAAACGTCAAAGCCGCAGAAGCGCTTGGTATCAAAGGTGTCCATGTTCTGAATAAAGATACGGTGCCTGAATATTTCCGTACTTACGATTTTAGTGCAGAAGTCGAATAATCCCGTTCTTAATAAGGAGTAGCGATAACGTTACTCCTTCTTTTTTATCGAGTACCCATGATTGCATTAATTCAAAGAGTCACTCACGCGAGTGTAGTTGTTGATGAAAAAACAGTGGGACAAATTGGCCCCGGTCTTTTAGTTCTGCTGGGTGTTGAAAAAGACGATGACGAGCAGAAAGCAAAACGCCTTTGCGAGAAAGTTCTTGGATATCGTATTTTTAGCGACGAACAAGGCAAAATGAATCTCAATGTTCAGCAAGCTGGTGGAAGTCTACTCGTAGTTTCACAATTTACATTAGCAGCAGATACGAAGAAAGGAATGCGCCCGAGTTTCTCTGGTGGAGCGGAACCCACAAAAGCTGACCAATTATATCAATACTTTGTTGAGCAAAGCCGTACGCAAGGTATCACGACTGAAACCGGTGAATTTGCTGCGGATATGCAAGTGAACTTGACCAATGATGGTCCAGTCACCTTCTGGTTACAAGTATAGAAAAATCGTTTAAGGGAGGGGGAGAGATGTACCATTTACGGACACCGAAAGATGAACTTGAATTCGCTGCATATTATCAATTTCGTTGGTCAATGCTGCGAGAGCCGTTCAAACAACCCCTTGGCTCGGAAAAAGACGGTTATGACCTAACCGCTCACCACCAAATGGTGGTCGATGAAAAGAATCGTATCTTAGCGATTGGTCGCTTGTATATTAATGCAGATAACGAAGGTGCTATCCGATTTCTTGCTGTGAATCCCGTTATGCAAGGTAAAGGTCTTGGCAAGCTCATTATCATGGCACTTGAAACCATTGCAAGGCGTGAAGGCGTCAAACGCATTGTTTCCAGTGTGCGAGAAGAGGCGGTACCGTTCTTTGCAAAAATGGGTTTTGAAAGTCGCGGAGAAGCGATGGGTGAGCTCAAAACGCCAGTTCGCCATTATTTAATGATTAAGCCAATTGAGACCTTAGATCAAATTCTTCATCGCCCTGATTGGTGTGGTGAACTTCAGCAAGCTTGGCACAAATACATTCCCTTGAGTGAAAAGATGGGCGTGCGCATTGAGCAATATACGGGTAAGCGATTTGTAACGACCATGCCGGAAGCCGGAAATCAAAACCCTCATAACACCATTTTTGCAGGTAGCCAGTTTTCTCTTGCCACATTAACTGGTTGGGGAATGATTTGGTTATTATTACAAGAAAATAAGCTAGGCGGAGAAATCGTGCTGGTGGATGCCAATATTCGCTATGCAAAACCGGTTAGCGGACGCCCAACGGCAGTCGCGGATCTTTCTCATCTCAGTGGCGACCTTGACCGTTTAGCTCGAGGTAGCAAAGCACGAGTCAAATTGGAAGTGCATGTTACTAATGCAGAAAACCAAGTGGGTGCAGTGTTTAGTGGTGTATACATGGTATTACCTGAATCGAAGACAGATAAAAACGCCTAACTTAACCATGTAAAAATAAAAAGCAGGATATCTGATAGGATATACCTGCTTTTTTATTATCTATTCATTGAGATTACTGAGTCACAATAGTCGGCACGTGTCCATCAACAGGATAGGTGTTAGCCGCTGGGGTAGCTTGAGACTCTGTGGATTGCTCTTGGGAAGCCATGCTAGAGGTGACATACCCATCAACGACAGTACGGACAATACGGCTTCCCTGAAGGGGGACCGCGGTTAATTTTCCATTTAAGCTCGATGCAAGGGGCGATGCGAGTAAATCCCCTTGTAATGAGGCCTCAAAATCCCCCCACATCTGCGGTGAAAAGCCTGACCAGCCCCATTGATTCAAATTACCTAAATCAATGTTGGTGCCTGATGCACGTAATTCAAAAGGTACTTTATTCGGCTCTTGCTGTGCCAGTAAACCGATTTTTGCGATACCACGGTCAACGCTTCCACTGAGGCTGGCGGCGGTACGCCCATTACTTCCTGCTATTTCTAAAAGAGGACGGCGGATCATCACTTGATTGATGGTCCCTGCATCAGCATTGAATGTCGCTTGCCCCCGCCAAATTCCCCACTGTTTTTGCTTGATGAGGTCAACATAACGAATATTGCCACTGAGCGCCGTAAACTCAAAAGGAAACTCGGGTTGAATATTCATTAGCAAAGATTGCGTGATGGTGAAGTTATCAATGGCGAATGTGGATAACCACGCTGGCGCGGGTTGAGCAAAGAACGAGAGCCAATTATCTGGCAAAGTATACAGAACCCCAGCGAGTGTTCCCTCAGTGATGGTCAGTGATTTATCATTACGTTGCCAAATCGCACTTAGATTAAAAATGCCTTTATTGTAGTAGCCTGAGAGCTTATCAATATTGAGGTTATCACCGTCAATGCTCAGCTCACCGATGAGCGTATCAACCTGTTGGTCCTGAATAACCAATTGCTCGACATTGAAATTAATATGGCTTTTGGGGCTGCTCCAACTGCCTCTGACAAGGCTAATTTGATCAATTTCGCTGCTCAATCCAGAAAGCGCCCAGTCACGTCCCTGAATATCCACATTGGTGAGCTGTAGCTGGTTAATTTGTACTGTTCGATGACTGTTTATGGCATCAAATAAGGCATCAAATGTGAGGTCATTTTGCCAGCCAACTTTATTCATCGAAAGGTTATCTATCGTGATTGAACCGTCGGAAAACCATTTGCCTTTGCCCGCTATCGAGCCATTATTGAGATAGCCACTGACTTGGCTAAAGTCTGTCACTTTTTCCTGTAATTTCCCAGTTATTGCCACATTTCTAAAGGGGAGTGAATTAACCATCATTTGGTTGGTAGTAAAACGAAAATCACCATAACCAAACGGGTTTTTAACGGTTGGTTTCCATGGCGTGATTCCACCTGTAAAACCCGCGACTTGTAATGTATTGGTCCCTTGGGTTAATTGGATTTGGCTATTTTCAAATTGCAGGACTTTTGCTGAAAGCGGTAGTGGCGTTGTTTTATCGGTAAAATTTACAGATAAGTTGCCTTGAGTCATCGTTAAACGTTGGATGGCTTCACCACTAAAAAGATGACGCCAATTAATATCTACAACAATCTGCCGAGCATCAAGATCAAGGTCTTTATTGTGAGATGCAATGGTAATGTCTTGGAAAATAAATTTACCCGGCTCAGAGAATTGGTGCCCCATGATGCCGACCTTAATATCATAAGGTGTAAATTTACTCAGGAACTGGCTTGCATAACTGGCACCCCAGCGGGTTTGTAAGGCAATATAGCCAGCGAGCAACACAATGAAAAGAAGCAGAAAAATATAACCGATAAACTTCAATAACCCTTTCACGTTTGTCTGCTCCCTTATCAATCAGATAGAAATAGAAATCGCCGATATGTTTAATATATCGGCAACTGAAGGATAGCATACAGAAGAACCGCCGACGTGTTCAACATTTGCGGCGGTATGGGAGATTATTTTTCGTGAGGGAAAATCAGGTTCAGTACAATCGCAGTTAAGCCACCGGCAGCAATACCGGATGAGAACAGGGTTTTCAGCCAATCAGGTGCGAATTGTAGAATTAAAGGTTGCTGGGAAACACCCATGCCGACGGCAAGCGACAACGCAATGATCATAATGGCGCGACGATTAAGCGGCTCACGTGAAACAATGCGTACACCCGATGCCGCAATGGTACCGAACATAACAATTGTAGCCCCACCTAGAACAGGCTCAGGAATTTGTTGCACAAAACCTGCCACTGCTGGAAATAGACCCAGCAGCACTAACATTAGCGCGACTAAGTAACCAACATAACGGCTAGCCACCCCAGTTAATTGGATCACACCATTATTTTGCCCAAAGCAGGAGTTAGGAAAGGTATTAAACACCGCAGAAACCATGGAGTTTAGACCATTTGCCAAAACTCCACCTTTAATGCGTTTCATATACAGCGGACCACGCACTGGTTGTTCTGAGACATCAGAGGTCGCCGTGATATCACCAATGGTTTCTAAAGAAGTCACCATAAAAATCAAGATCAATGGGATCAGCAAGTTCCAATCAAAAGAGAGACCATAATAGAAAGGTTCAGGAATCGTTATCAGGGATTGCTTGGCATCACTGGCTTGTGCTGTTGGCAGCATATCCATCCACCATGCAGCAAGATAGCCTACCGCCATCGCAATCACTAAAGAAGCAACACGTAGGTACGGATTTTTCTGACGAGTTAGCAAAATAATCACGGCTAAAACAATACCGGCTAGAATCAGGTTATCAGGGGAGCCGAAAGTATTATTACTCAGTGCGCTGTAACCACCACCGATAGAGGTTAAACCGACTTGAATTAACGATAAACCAATGATCATCACGACAACACCTGAAACTAGCGGCGTGATAACTCGGCGAGCCAAGTGTAAAAAGCGAGATAAGATGACTTCAGTCAGCGCTGCGACCATTAAAGTGCCGAATAATGCTGCCATCATTGACGGAATATCGGCTCCGCCTTGCTTAAGTGCAACACCACCCATAATCAATGGTGCAACAAAGTTGAAACTGGTGCCTTGAATTGACAGTAACCCAGAGCCTATAGGACCCCAAGCACGGATTTGAATTAATGAAGCAATTCCTGAAGCAAACAATGACATGCTAATAATGCGCTGGGTATCGTGAGCGGGTAGCCCAAGTGCTTGGCAAATCAGCATTGCAGGGGTGATAACGGCGACAAACATCGCTAATAGATGTTGCCCTGCAGCAAATAGAGCCTGAGGAAGCGGAGGTCTATCTTCAAGGCGGTAGATCAGTTCACTTTGATTTTGTACTGTTTTTTCAACATTTTGTTCTTCAGATGCCGTTGCGTTCATTGTTCCAGTTCCACTAGCAAAAAGCGCATTTTAAAGAGAATAATACAAAAAGCAATCGTTTGCGCAAAAAAATTAAGTTGGGTTTTAAATTAAGAGCGTCACATTTTTATATGTTTTAACTTGTATTTATCGCGATTTTTTTTTCTAATCCCTGCACCTGCTTTTGGCGTTTTAAGGAAAAAAATAACGTCTAATTAGTTTTAAATAATATTAACAACAGACGAGGTACGTAAATGTATCATCTCGATGTCTACGGCACACTGGTCGCAGCCACGCTAGTGCTATTACTCGGACGTAAACTGGTAAAATCGGTTTCATTTCTAGAAAAGTACACCATCCCTGAACCCGTAGCTGGGGGATTATTAGTTGCTTTTAGCCTGTTAGTGGTTAAGCAAGTTTTTGACTGGAGCCTTTCTTTCGACTTATCACTGCAAGAACCGATGATGCTTGCATTCTTTGCAACCATTGGTTTGAATGCCAACTTAGCTAGCTTAAAAGCTGGTGGTAAGGCATTGTTAATCTTCATTTTTGTCGTCGTCGGTTTATTACTGGTTCAAAATACAGTCGGTATCGCACTCGCGAAATTATTAGGTCTAGACCCTCTGATGGGACTATTAGCTGGTTCAATCACTTTATCGGGTGGTCATGGTACTGGTGCTGCATGGGGTAAAATCTTTACGGAAGATTACGGCTTCAAGAGTGCAACTGAAGTTGCGATGGCCTGTGCAACTTTTGGTTTAGTACTCGGTGGACTCATTGGTGGTCCTGTTGCACGTTTCTTAATTCGTAATATCCCAACACCGGGTACTGCGGATGAGGACAAAGATGTTCCTACCGCATTTGAAAAACCACAATCCAACCGTATGATTAACTCAATGGTGCTGATTGAAACTATTGCGTTGATTGCTATCTGTTTATTGGCAGGAAGTTGGATTGCAGGGTTACTAGCAGGTACGGCATTTGCACTGCCGAAATTTGTATGTGTCTTGTTTGTCGGGGTTATTTTAAGTAACAGTTTGTCTTTACTTGGTTTTTATCGAGTATTTGACCGCGCAGTGTCTGTCATGGGTAACGTTAGCCTATCCTTATTCTTAGCGATGGCTCTCATGAGTTTAAAACTGTGGGAACTGGCATCTTTGGCGATCCCAATGTTAGTTATTCTCGGCGTTCAAGCTTGTGTGATGGCGTGTTATGCGATTTTTGTTACCTTCCGAGTCATGGGCAAAAACTATGATGCTGCGATTTTGGCAGCAGGTCATTGTGGCTTCGGTTTAGGGGCAACACCAACGGCTATCGCTAACATGCAAGCCGTGACGGATAAATTTGGTCCATCTCACTTAGCATTCTTAGTCGTACCAATGGTTGGTGCATTCTTTATCGATATTGTGAATGCGTTAGTCATCAAGTTCTACTTGTGGTTACCCGTTTTTCCAACAATTGGCGGTTAACACGCAATAAGTATTTAAGTAAATACAAACATATATAACTAAATGTATAAATAAAGCAGGTATTGCCGTGGACATGGATGTGTTCACGGCAATTTTCATTTTAGGTGGACGAAAAAATCGGTGAGATAAAAAGAGCTTAAGCGTGACTGTATTGCTCGCGTTCGGGAAGCCAGCGCTCAATAATCTTCTGAGCATGTTCAGGGTAGTTTTGTTGTATGTGGCGTGCGAGACGTTGCACTTCCGGCAACATATACTGATCGCGCAATAAATCAGCGACTTTAAAGTCAGCATTTCCCGTCTGTCTTGTGCCTAATAGCTCTCCTGGTCCGCGGATCTCCAAATCTTTTTGAGCAATCACAAAGCCATCGTTGCTGTCACGTAAAACCTGCAAGCGCTGCTTAGCAGTATGGGTGAGTGGCGTTTTATAAAGCAGTACACAGTGCGATGCAACGGAACCACGACCAACTCGCCCTCGTAACTGGTGCAACTGCGCTAGCCCAAGTCGTTCTGGGTTATCAATAATCATTAAACTCGCATTAGGAACATCGACACCGACTTCGATTACGGTGGTAGCAACTAACAACTGAATTTCGTTATTTTTAAAAGCCGCCATGATGCTCTGCTTTTCGGTAGGCTTCATTCTACCGTGTACCAGACCTACTTTGAGTTCAGGTAATGCAAGTGCGAGTTCTTCACTTGTGGCTTGAGCTGCTTGGGCTTCAAGTACCTCAGAATCATCAATTAATGTACATACCCAGTAAGCTTGTCGTCCTTCCTCTAAACAAGCTTGGCGAACACGTTCGACAATGTCGCTACGTCGCGAATCAGGAATTGCGACGGTGGTGACTGGTGTTCTTCCCGGAGGAAGTTCGTCAATCACTGATGTATCTAGGTCAGCATAGGCGGTCATCGCTAGCGTGCGTGGGATTGGCGTGGCGGTCATAATTAATTGATGAGGATGGAAACCTTGTTGTTCACCTTTCTCACGCAACGCGAGCCGCTGGTGAACGCCAAAGCGATGTTGCTCATCGATGATGACTAACCCTAATGAATGGAAGCTAACGTGTTCTTGAAAGATTGCATGAGTACCAATCACCATAGAAACTTCGCCATTAGCAATAGCATCTTGCTGCTGCTGGCGGGCTTTACCTTTCTGTTTTCCAGCCAACCAGCCAACTTTAACCCCTAAAGGCTCGAACCATTGTTTAAATGTGCTCGCATGCTGCTCTGCGAGGATTTCAGTCGGTGCCATTAATGCCACTTGTTTGCCATTTTCAATGGCGCAAATTGCGGCTAAGGCAGCGACCAAGGTTTTTCCTGAACCGACATCGCCTTGGATTAAACGCATCATCGGCGCATTTTTGTGTAAATCAGCTTCGATTTCCGCGACAACGCGTTTTTGAGCATTGGTTGGAGAAAAGGGTAAATTTGCCAGTAGCGGTGCTTTCAATTTTCCAGTGGAAATCAATGGCTCGGCATAGAGTCGTTCATTACCTGCTCGAATCGCAAGCATGCTTAAATGGTGAGCAAGTAGTTCTTCTAGGATCAAGCGCTTTTGAGCGGGATGATGACCTTTTTCCAACTCGTCTAATGAGACATCGGGCGGCGGGTTGTGCAGCAGCCGAATTGCGTCAGGTAAACTAATTAAGCTACGGCTAAATTCTTCAGGAAGGAGTTCCTGAATGTTACTGCTGTCTAACATGGCGATCGCTTGATCCATCACTTTGCGCAGTGTGGCTTGGCGAACGCCTTCAGTTGTCGGGTAAACCGGTGTTAAGTTTTCTTGAAGGGTGACATTATCCGCTTCTTGGGACACTTTATATTCAGGGTGAATAATTTCAGGTCCAGTATTACCGCGCCGTACTTCGCCATAAGCGGTAACTTGGCGACCTTCTGCTAAGCTATTTTTCATCGCAGCAGAAAAGTTGAAAAAACGCAGAGTTAAATTGCCTGTACCGTCGCTTATCAGGCAGGTCATCATACGTTTGCGACCAAATACCACTTTGGTTTGCAGAACTTCGCCAGTGATAGTGGCGGTGGTGCCGGGCATGAGGTCTTTAATGTGGTATAAACGCGTATGATCTTCATAACGAAGTGGAAAATGTAGAAGCAGGTCCTGAACGGTGTTCAAACCTATTTTACGCATTTTTTCTGACTGGCTGGCACCAATGCCATGCAGTGAAGTCAGTGAAATGGTATTAAGTAGACCACGGTTCATGTCGATTCCTTAGCTGAGTTGTTTTCTCTTCATTTTTTCAGAAAGCTGCATGTGTGCCCACCAAATATCATCGGCTTCTATTTGACCCTGTTGGTTAATATATGGGCGAGGAAGACCTTTGCGTTTTGCGACTTCGGCGAGTACGGGATATCCCCCCTCAAACAGCCACTCTTGTTGTTCCTGCTCAGATAATAGACTATTTTCGCGATCATACATGCCTGCCAATTGGCGCTGGCGCTGGGCTTCATACAAAATAAGTGCAGAGGCGACGGAGACATTGAGTGACTGAACCATTCCAACCATAGGAATGATAATATGCTGATCTGCAAGGGCTAATGCTTTGTCGGAGATCCCCGTTTTTTCCTGTCCCACCATAATACAGGTTGGTTGGGTATAATCAATTTCGCGAAAATCAACGGCACTATCCGATAGGTTAGTGACTAGAATCTGCATTCCTTGGGATTTTATTTGAGAAATTGCGTTTTCAGTGGATTGATGGGGGATGACCTTTACCCAGCTATTGCTTCCCGCAGCGGAAGACACGGAAAGTTTAACGTGTTGGCATGGCCAAACAGCATGAATATTGTGGATCCCCACGGCATCAGCACTGCGCACAATGGCAGAAACATTATGGGGTTTATGGATCTCTTCGAGGCAGAGAGTTAGGTCGGGCTGCCGCATCGCCATCATTTGGCAAATGCGGCGATAGCGGCGTTCATTCATAGTATGTTTTGGTATTTTTTAATTATATCAATTAATTACGATTTCGACTGACACGAAGTACATCAGGCATAATACGAATTTTACGCATGACGTTTGCCAATTGAATTCGGTTTTTAATTGATAAGCGAATAAAGGCACAGTAAACACGACCATCTTTTTCTTCGGTATTCATGCTTTGAATACTTGAATTCGCGTCATTGATAGCTGCGGTCAAGTTAGCCAATGCACCTTGATGGTTTATCATATCGACTTTAATTTCAGCGATAAAATCAGTATCTGTCTCGGTATCCCACTCGACAGCCATAAATTTATCGGGTTCTTTTTGGTAACCGCGAATATTACGGCAAGACTCATGGTGAATAACCAAACCTTTACCTGGGCTAATATGCGCAATAATAGGGTCCCCAGGGATCGGGCGACAGCATTTTGCGAAGGTGATCAAGACACCATCAGCACCTTTGATAGACAGTTTATGACGGTTTTCTGTAATAACAGGCTCTTCAACTGCATTTGGTTGAGCACTTTGAGGGTTATTTTGTAAGTTGCGTGCAACCACAACGCTCATGGCATTACCTAAACCAATCTCAGCGAGTAAGTCATCAACAGAGTGCAGCTTCATGCGTGCTAATTCAGCATCGATGCTTTCACGTGGAATATCGGTGATTTTTGTTCCTGCACCTAACGCATGATTGAGTAGACGACGACCTAAATTGACAGAGTCTTCGCGTTTTAAATTTTTCAGCAGTTGGCGGATTTTCGCACGAGCTTTGGAGCTCACGACAAAGTTTAACCATGCAGCGTTTGGTCGAGCTCCCGGAGCAGTAATAATTTCAACTGTTTGACCACTCGAGAGTGGTTGGGAAAGCGGGTAAGGTTGGCGATCAACACGTGCACCGACGCAGGCATGACCGATGTCAGTGTGAACAGCGTAAGCAAAGTCCACAGGGGTTGCGCCTGTCGGTAATTCGACAATACGACCTTCAGGAGTGAAAACGTAAATTTCGTCAGGAAACAGGTCTGATTTTACACTTTCAATAAATTCAAATGAGCTCCCCGCACTCTGTTGGAGTTCGAGTAAGCTTTGCATCCAGCGCTGTGCTTTTACCTGTGCTGTGGTTCCCTGCTCCCCTTGTGCTTTGTATGCCCAATGAGCAGCAACACCCATTTCTGCCATTTGATCCATGTCTTCAGTACGAATTTGTACTTCAACAGGAACCCCGTGAGGCCCGATTAAGGATGTATGTAGGGATTGGTAACCGTTAGCTTTAGGAATGGCAATATAGTCTTTAATACGCCCCGGACGAGGTTTATAGAGACTGTGCATTTGACCTAAAACACGGTAACAGGTATCAACGTCTTCAACGATGACGCGAAAGGCATAGATATCCATAATCGAATGGAATCGCTGCTCTTTTTGATGCATTTTTCGATAAATAGAATACAGATGTTTTTCTCGACCGCTGACGGTACAAGGTATACCTGCTTCAGTTAATCGACCGTCAATTTCCGAAAGGATTTTTTGGATCATTTCTTTGCGGTTACCTCGGGCGGATTTCACCACTTCCTTGATAACTCGATAACGGTTTGGATAAAGCGCTTCAAAACCTAGCTCTTCAAGCTCAGTTTTAATATGGTGGATACCTAAACGGTGCGCGAGGGGACTGTATATTTCCAGTGTTTCACGCGCTATGCGGCGACGCTTATCGGGTCTAAGTGACCCAAGCGTGCGCATATTGTGAGTGCGGTCTGCCAGTTTGATCAAAATGACACGGATATCTTTAACCATTGCCATGATCATTTTGCGGAAGTTTTCTGCTTGAGCTTCTTTCTTGTCGCGGAAATTCAGCTTATCCAGTTTGGAAACGCCTTCAACAAGCCCTGCAACGGTGGTTCCAAACAATTGCTCGATGTCTTGAAATGTCGCTGGAGTGTCTTCAATCACATCATGAAGTAGCGCAGCCATCAGTGTTTCATGATCCAAACGCATTTCAGCCAGAATACAAGCAACGGCAACAGGGTGAGTAATATAAGGCTCACCACTGGAACGGGTTTGTCCTTCATGGGCATCCCGTGCGACAACATAGGCTTTTTTCAGTAACTCAACTTGCTCCTTAGGGAGATATTGCTGAATTATGAGATTTAGGCTTTCAAACAGATACAAGGCAGACCCACCTTAGTAATTAGCGACGACCTTCAGCGATCGCAGAAACTGCCTGCATTTCAGCGGCTTCTTGCTCTTGCTGTTCCTGGCGTTCACGCACATCCAAAATGTGACCGTTAATTAAACCTTCTTCTACTTCACGTAGCGCGATAACAGTATGCTTATCGTTTTCTTCTGGAACTAAAGGATCTTTACCACCAGTTTGTAACTGACGAGCTCTACGTGCTGCGACCAGTACGAGGTCAAAACGGTTACCAATTTTTTCTACTGCGTCTTGAACAGTTACGCGTGCCATAAGTGTGCTACTCCAAAGAAATAAAAAAATGACCTGATATGATACTGAAACTATTCTCAGTCTGCTAGTAATTTGCTGATTAAAGCACCATGTCGCTGGACTTGGCGGCTTAATTTCAAACGCTCCGCACGCATGATTGACTGTAAATCGCTCAGTGCAGTGTTGAAATCGTCGTTTACGATAACGTAATCGTATTCATTGTAGTGCTCGATTTCACCAACAGCTTGCGACATGCGCTTTTCAATGACTTCATCACTATCTTGCCCACGACCACGAAGACGACGATAGAGCTCATCTTTTGAAGGAGGTAGTATAAAAATACTCCGTGCTTCAGGCATTTTCGTACGAATTTGCTGAGCACCTTGCCAGTCGATATCAAGAAATACATCCACTCCGCTATTTAGGACTTCCTCAATAATAGGTTTTGAGGTGCCATAATAGTTACCGAAAACACAGGCATGCTCTAAAAAGTCATTATTATCAACCATCTGGAGAAACTCGGTTTCAGAAACAAAGAAGTAATGTTCCCCATGAACTTCACCTGGACGTGCAGATCGAGTTGTATGAGAAACAGAAACTTGCGTGTCATACAACGGTTGTGTCTTCAATAATGCTTGGATAAGACTGGACTTACCTGCACCGCTAGGCGCAGAGAGAATATATAACGTGCCTTGTATCATGATGATTTCTTGAATATTTGAGGGTTAGACATAAAAGATAGCGATAAACCCTACATAGTATACACGTACTTAAGACAACATGCAGCGATATCAATTAACCATGAATTATGAATAAAAAAATTTTGGTAATTGAAAAACTGTGAACGCCTTCCAGAAAATAAATTTAACTTAATGAAAATACCATTTGTTTTGCGAAACGTTATGCAATTAACGGCATGACTTACTGTGTCCCTTGATTTAATCACTCAGAATACGATAGCAACGCAGCGCTATGCAGTTTAGTGCAATTTATTTAACACAAATATGATAGGGATATTATGTACTATTTTTCAGTCAGGAAGTTCTGGAAATTTGGTTGGTTTTGCCTATTACTTCAATACGCAGTATCAATAGCTTATGGTACAGAGTTCGTTGATTCCCAGAAAATATGTCACACATTAGATGATAAATTAATGGGAGCGGAACAATTACGGCTAGGGGAGCAGCTACAAGAGTGGGATCGGCAATATCAAATAGAGGGAGTAAGTGAGGTTAGTGATGAAGTTTATGACCAGATTCTGGCTCAGTGGCGACGTGGACAGCGCTGTCTAAATTTGCCTGATAGATTGCCACAACCAGTACAGCCTAATACGGAACGATTAGTGAAGCACCCCATTCCTCATACAGGGTTGAAAAAAATGAAATTTAAGGAAATAGCCCCCTGGCTAGAGTCACGTCATGAAGTATGGTTGCAACCCAAAGTAGATGGTGTGGCGGTGACTTTGCACTATGAGAATGGGCGCTTAGTGTCAATGATCAGTCGAGGTGACGGTAGCAAAGGACTTAATTGGCGAGAAAAAGCGGATTTTATTCAGGGGATCCCAAAAACAATTTCAATAAAGCAATCTATTGTTTTACAAGGAGAGTTATTCTGGAAGCTTAATGAACATGTACAAAAAATAGATGGGGGACAAAATGCGAGGAGTAAAGTTGCGGGTTGGTTGATGCGTAAAGATATGCCTGCACAAGTAACGGATGATATTGGTGTGTTTATTTGGTCTTGGCCTGATAACTCGACGCCTATGAGTCAGCAACTTAGTGAGCTAGCAATGCTAGGATTCGATTTGGCGCAACGGTATAGCCACCCCATAGTAGAGAGCCAATCTATCGCGCAGTGGCGTGATCACTACTATTCAATCTCAATGCCATTCGCGACGGACGGTGTTGTTCTAAAAAGTTTTCCGACACCGTCATCATCAGCTTGGCGAGCAAACCAAAACAGTTGGAGTATTGCCTGGAAATACCCACTAAAAAGTGTTGTTTCAGATGTTGTTGATTTAACTTTTCGGGTAGGAAGGTCGGGAGTAGTGAATGTCATTGCAAACATTGAACCAGTCAGGATAGATGATAAAAAAGTCAGTAAAATACGCTTAGGTTCACTCAATTCGTGGAAACAAAAAGATGTGTTAGTGGGAGATAAAATTCAGCTGACGCTATCTGGGCACGGTGCTCCATTAATGGAAAAAGTCATATGGAGACAGGAACCGCGACAATACCTTAATACATTACCATTGGAAAACTTTCATGCATTGAGTTGTTTATCTTATTCGACAGATTGTGCCTCTCAGTTTGTTGCTCGGCTCACTTGGTTGGGTAAGCAACTTAATATTCGTGGTGTCGGTGAAAAAACATGGATGGTGTGGGTAGAAAAATATGGGCTGTCGGAGTTACTCGGATGGTTATCACCTGATTGGCAAAATAGATTACCTAAAACTCAACAAACCGCTAATGCTCTTGAACAACTTCAACAAGCACAACATCAACTAATGGCAAATTGGTTGAAAGGATTGGGTATTCCGCTAAAGGCTGAACAATTAGAAAAAATAGCGGCAATTACGACATTGAATGAACCAGAACAGATAGAAAAGATGGCGGTATCTGAGACGAGGAAGCAAGCACTACAACAGTGGCTGGCAGCACCCGAAATTAAACAGGCATTACAAACTTTGCAGAATTTAGGCATCAGCCATTAGTTGTTAACGCTAATGGCTGATAGAAAATGAGGGCATTAATCTTGGCTTTCGTAATTGAAAATTGGTAACCCCAAGCGATAGCGGATGGCAAGTAACCGAGCGCTTAAACCAGCGACTAAAGTGATAATCACCACGATATCTTTAGGTAGCGGGGTATACAGCAAACCAATGTATAGCCATGCAGCGGCAAAAGAAACACCCGCATAAACTTCTTTTTGGAAGACTAGGGGGATGGTATTGCATAGCATATCGCGAAGAACGCCGCCGAATACGCCAGTTACCACCGCAGCAATAGCGGCAATGATAGGGCTATAATTCATATCGAGAGCAATTTGGGCACCTAAAATTGAGAAAACAATTAAGCCAATTGCATCGAGTATTAAAAAGAGTCGACGAAGGTGTTTCATCATTGGGGCTATCCAGATCGTAACAACGGCGGCACCAGCCACGGTCATAATGTACTCAGGATGAGCAACCCAACCGAGAGGGTAATGTCCGAGCAAAATATCACGAACAGATCCGCCACCGATAGCGGTCGCAGATGCGATAATGATCACGCCAAAGACGTCCATTTTACGACGTCCAGCAGCTAAAGCGCCAGTCATGGCTTCGGCAGTAATACCAATAATATAAAGAACACTTAATAACATGATGGTTTTATTCAATACTATAGTGATTGTTTAAGGGTAATATTACTTGTGTAACTTCTCGACTGAGATTTTTTGCTCTCATTAAGAATTGATTAGTTAAAGTAATCCGATAGCCTGTATTAAATGATGTCAAAGGATAACAGATTGAACAGTAAAATGCCTTATAAAGAAAAGCGTATTACCGATGAAGCGCGTAGTCATCAGCTTACAAATATTAATGTTTGGACACCAGATAGCGAATGGCTTGCTTATGATGTCCGACCAAGCGGCAGTTCATTTACTGGGCAAACTATAGAAAAAATTCATGTCACGACGCAGCAAAAAGTCGAAATCTATCGTAGCCAGCACGGATCCCACGTCGGAGTGGTGACAGTGAGTGCTGAAAATCCTCCTCGTTATGCGTTTATTCAAGGACCTGAACATCCAGATGAGTCTTGGCAGTATGATTTTCATCACCGCCGAGGTGTCTATGTCTACGATAATCAGCTTGGAAATGCACATCCCATCGATGCGATGTGTATTACTCCACCCTATATTGCAGGAGCGTTAAGGGGAGGGACTCATGTACATGTTTTTAGTCCAGACGGAAAGTGGCTCAGTTTTACCTACAACGACCATGTTATGCATGAACTCGATCCTAAATTAGATCAACGTAATGTGGCGGTGGCTATACCAATTGGTGCAGTGACTGTCGAGCCTATTGGGCACACGAGAGAGTACGGTGGTGATTTCTTTTGCTGTGTTGTAACAAAAACGACTCTGACTCCCACTCCAAATAGTGACGAAATTGGTCGGGCCTATGAGGAAGGGTGGATTGGTCAATGTGGGTATAGGAATCAAGAAGGTCAATGGCAACGGCGAGCCTTAGCATTTATTGGGGATACGCATCATCATAATGGTGAGGTTGTTCCAGAAATCTATCTGGTTGATTTACCTGAAGACCCAGAGAAATTCAAAATCCCAAGTCATGAGCCCCTGCAAGGCACTAGAAATTCCATGCCTGCACCACCTAAAGGTGTCCAACAAAAGCGCTTAACCTATACACATCAGAGAAAATTTCCGGGTTTAGCGAAACAGCCAAGACATTGGCTACGCTCATCACCAAATGGAGAGTTAATTGCCTGCTTAATGCATGATAATCAAGGCATTGTACAATTATGGACCGTGGGAACCGCAACCGGAGTATTGACTCAAGTGACCTTTGAAAACTCCCCAATTCAGTCTGCGTTTAGTTGGAATAATACAGGTGAGTATCTCTGTTTTGTTCATGATAACAGCATTGTGCGTTGCCATGTGGCGACGGGCAGCATCGAAAGGTTGACGCAAAGAACAGACGCCGCACCAGTTGCAGATGCGGTTGTGTTTTCTCCAAATGATAAATTTGTAGCATTTATGCGTGATGTTGATGGGTTTAGACAGATTTATATTGTTGAGACTGGGTTGGCGAATTAATTTTACTCTGAATTAACACTCATGAAGAATAAAGAGATAATGATTCATCTTTTTATTCTTCAGCAAAATAAAAGGCAAAAACTTTCATTAAATGAAATGTGCGATATGAAATGAAAAGTATTGGTTAAAACTAATCATCGCGGTATTAAATAGAATAGATTAAAGGAGATGATAAATCGTTCAATGAAAGAATAAAATATTAAGCCAAATTAAAACAACGTTATTAATGAAACAGAAATATTATATTCCTAATTGGAGTGTCGAATAAATACTATTCAATAATGGGCTTTTCATTATGTTTTTTTGATTCTTGTTGCTTATCAAGTTGTTCTACGCGCTTTTTTGGTGATTCAGCGGTTTGAGAATCGCTGGAATGCATATAATCAATAGGGATTAATAATGTATCTACAACAGCTGTGAACGGTAAATCAATAATAAGTAACGGTTTAACAACCCAGCCAGTATCTTCATGTTGCAACATATCAATACTATTTTTAGTGCCAGGATAATAACTATCGGTAGGGCCTGCATGAGTCATAATACTTGAGCAACCGCTCAATGTAAAAATCAATGATGTGGAAAATGCTAACGACCTAAAAAAAATCAAGCTTGGCATATAATGTTGACCTACATTGAGAGGGGCTTTGTCTAACTTGATATCATGATAACTAAAAACAAAAAATTCACAATCTCGGGAACCTATTATTATTTAAGATACACTCTGAATAATAGTTCTTTTTTGTATTATTTTATGTCGGTCATGTTAATAATTAGCAATGGAATTGTTTTATTTGTGGAATTAAGCTGCGCGATTGAATTGCTGTGAACTGTGCTCTATCACACAACTTCCCTTGTATTTATTTGGCACAATCGATTCAGTTATAAATGTAATACTCCGTATGTCCCATATTTTGGTTACTGTCGTCAAAAGGATAGCGGTCTATGAGTGAATTAGCGCTTACAGTCAGTTTATTAGCCTTAGCTGCCGCATTAGGCTTATGGATAGGTAATTGGAAAATCCGCAATGTGGGTTTAGGGATAGGTGGCGTTCTCTTCGGTGGGATCATCGTTGGGCATTTTGCACGCAGTTATGGCTTGTCTCTCAATAATGATATGCTGCATTTTATTCAAGAGTTTGGTCTTATCCTGTTTGTTTATACCATCGGGATACAAGTGGGACCCGGCTTCTTCTCCTCTTTGCGCGTTTCAGGCTTAAAACTTAACGGCTTTGCGTTGATGGTGGTTATTTTAGGTGCAGTCGTTACCGCTATTATCTATAAAATTGCCGATATTCCTTTACCGATTATTTTAGGTATCTTTTCTGGTGCTGTAACGAATACACCTTCCCTAGGTGCGGGGCAGCAAATCCTTTCTGATTTAGGTTCTGATCCTAGTTTGATCGGTCAGATGGGAATGGGATATGCCATGGCTTACCCTATGGGTATTTGCGGTATTCTTTTAGTGATGTGGCTAGTGCGAATTATTTTCCGCATTTCAGTAGAAAAAGAAGCATCAGAGTTTAATAGCACAAATGTTCAGCATAGAGACTTATTGCAAACCATGAACATTGCGGTACGTAATAGCAATCTTGATGGTTTGATGATTCAAGATATTCCTATGCTAGGTAATGAAGAAATTGTTTGCTCGCGGCTCAAGCGTGGTGAAATGCTTGTTGTGCCTCAACCAACAACGGAAATCCATCTTGGTGACTTACTGCATGTGGTTGGGCAGAAAGAGGACTTAAATAAAGTTCGTTTAATTTTAGGGGAAGAGGTAGACGCATCATTATCAACATCTAGCTCCGTATTACACTCAGTCCGAGTCGTGGTCACTAATGATGCAGTGCTAAGTAAGCGACTAAAAGAGTTGAATCTGAAGCAAAAGTACGATGTGGTCGTGACGCGTTTGAATCGAACGGGTATTGACCTGATGGCGAACAATAATTCAGTGCTGCAATTCGGTGATATTCTGAATATTGTTGGGCGCCCAGAGTCGATTGAAGCGGTAACGGCTTTACTGGGTAATGCGAAACAAAAATTACAACAAGTTCAAATGTTACCTGTGTTTATTGGGATTGGCTTAGGTGTTGTTTTAGGCTCGTTACCAATTTTTGTTCCGGGCTTTCCTGCTGCATTGAAATTAGGTTTGGCAGGGGGACCATTGGTTGTGGCTTTGATTCTTGGTCGAATAGGTACTATTGGGCGGTTGTATTGGTTTATGCCACCAAGTGCAAACTTAGCATTACGAGAACTGGGGATCGTGATGTTCCTTGCCGTGGTAGGATTAAATTCAGGTGGCAGTTTTATCGAAACTCTTATTCAAGGTGATGGGCTCAGGTGGATTGGTTATGGGATATTAATTACATTTATCCCGTTGTTCATCACGGGTCTAGTTGCTCGTATCTTCGGTAAAATGAATTATCTAAGTTTATGTGGAGTACTCGCAGGTTCAATGACAGATCCTCCTGCATTAGCCTTTGCCAATAATATTCACCCAACGAGTGGAGCTGCGGCGCTTTCCTATGCAACGGTTTACCCATTAGCAATGTTTTTACGCATTATTTCACCGCAGTTATTAGCCATTTTATTTTGGGCGTTATGACGATGGTTGAATGGGAAAATGGGATGTGGAGAAAAAGTATCCGTCTATATAAGGGTGTAATTGGGGCTTGTTCTCGCCATAACTGATATCAGAAAAGTGGTTTAATAACCGCGAATAACATTTGTCATGAACAAATATATTCGATTTCAATTATGGAGTTCTCGCTAATTTTGGCCCTTTCCTTGATGGAAAGGGCTTTTTTTAATCTATTAATTAGACCTAGTGTTCAGATTCTTGATAGGCTTTTTCTAACTCTTGAGCGAGGATTTGAATGCCTTGCTCAATTTTTTCTGGCTCAGGTACATAATTCATTCGCATACATTCATGTGCATGTTGCCAATCCTCTTCAAGCCCTGGGAAGAAATAGTGCCCAGGAACCATCAACACACCACGTTTTTTTAAACGACGGTAAAGTTCCAAACCGCTAATTGGCATATCTTTAAACCAGAGCCATAAGAAAATAGCGCCTTCAGGCTTATGGATGAGGCATCTATCTTCAGGAATGTAGCGGCGAATGATTTTAATAACTTCTTCAACACGCTGTTTATAAAATGGACCAACAATATTTTGAGATAGTTTAAATAAATCATCACGCTGTAGCATTTCAAGTGCGATGCTTGGACCAATACCTCCAGGGGCAAGGCTAATGATGCCATTCATATTGCTGATAGCATCAATTAAATCCTCACTACCAATGATGATGCCGCAACGTGTGCCCGGTAGACCCAGTTTTGACAGGCTCATGCACAGAATAATGTTTTCATTCCAAAATGGAGTGGCTTCACTAAAAATAATACCGGGGAAAGGAACGCCATAGGCATTATCAATCAGTAATGGAATGTTGTGCTGCTTCGCCAATTGATCAAGGTGCAGAACTTCTTCATCTGTAATCACGTTTCCTGTTGGGTTGGTTGGACGTGATACACAAATAACCCCAATGTCTTTCGTGATCTCTAGTGTATTAAAATCAACATGATACTTAAATTGTCCATCCGGTAAGAACTCAATTTGTGGCTTGTTAGCAACAAAAAGATCTTCATCCAGTCCTGAATCTGCATACCCGACATACTCTGGTGCGATAGGGAATAGAACTTTACGGGAGATACCATCTTCAAAGCGACCAGCAAGTAAGTTAAATAGATAGAAAAACGCACTTTGGCTACCGTTTGTTAGCGCAATATTTCGTGCACTGATATCCCAGCCTAGTTTCGCTTTTAGAGTTGCTGCTAGCGCTTTCAACATGGCATCTTTGCCTTGAGGACCATCATAATTGCATAATGTGTCGGTTAATTGACCATTTGCACACATCTCTGCAAGGAGATCCTGAAAGTATTTGTCCATTTCGGGGATATGAGCAGGATTCCCACCACCCAGCATAATAGCGCCGGGGGTTCGAATGCCTTCATTCAAGTCTTTCATTAATTCTGAAATACCTGAATTCTTAGCAAATTTATTACCAAATTTAGAGAAATTCATTGTGTTTTTTCACGTCTATTGATGAGTTTGTTAATGGAATTTCAAACATACCGCGCTACCATCTGGAGTTCAATAGCATAGTTGCAGTTATTTTTCGTATAAAATATCAAATATTACTAATAAATTGGTTTTTTGAATTAACTTGTGTGTTAAATGTAGTTTATTTGAATTGCAATTTATTCGATTATTATGGATAAACTCTGATTTATTTATATTGGCAACAACTTACTAAATGATCATTAACCATACCAGTGGCTTGCATAAAGGCGTAGCAAGTCACCGAACCAACAAATTTGAAACCTTGCTTTTTTAGTGCGTTAGAGAGCGTTTTAGACAGTTCTGTTTCCGCAGGAACTTGGGATGATTCAGTCCAGTTATTGACTTTAGGTTGATGATTAACAAACGCCCAAATAAACGTCGAAAAATCCTCACCGTGGTTTTTCATGGATAGATAAGCTTTAGCATTGGAAATAATCGCATTGATTTTTAATCGGTTACGGATAATGCGAGCGTCTTGCATCAATCTGTCTACATCGGTTTCATTCATTAAGGCAATTTTTTCGGGATCAAATTGATGGAATAGTTCTCGATAACCTTGGCGTTTTTTCAAAATGGTATACCAAGACAGCCCCGCTTGTTGCCCTTCAAGGCAGATCATTTCAAATAATTGGTGATTATCTTTGGTGGGTTTCCCCCATTCATTATCGTGGTAGGCAATATATTCAGGGTCTTGGTTAACCCAATGGCAGCGAGTGGGCAATGTTTCCATTTTTCATCCTTTTTCTAATTATGTTCAGCTTGTGAGCAAGAATAGAATCTTTATACTGTATAAAAATACAGTTTTAAAGGGGTGAAATTAATTTTTTTTCTTTTTAGAATGATTACATATGTATTCATTGCTGTATATCTGGCGGTCAAAGGGTATACTGGTCACTTTCTTAAATTTCACGTATCGCGTGCGGATCTAACATGCAAAAGTTTGATACCAAAACCTTCCAAGGTCTTATCCTGACATTACAGGACTACTGGGCGCGCCAAGGCTGTACCATTGTTCAACCACTGGACATGGAAGTCGGCGCTGGTACTTCACACCCAATGACGTGTTTGCGCGCTTTAGGTCCAGAACCTATCGCAGCAGCTTATGTTCAGCCATCTCGTCGACCAACCGATGGTCGCTACGGTGAGAACCCAAACCGTTTACAACACTATTACCAGTTTCAGGTGATTATCAAACCTTCACCTGACAATATCCAAGAGTTGTACCTAGGCTCATTAAAAGAGCTGGGTATTGACCCTACAGTCCATGATATCCGCTTCGTTGAAGATAACTGGGAAAACCCAACATTAGGTGCTTGGGGCTTGGGCTGGGAAGTGTGGTTAAATGGAATGGAGGTGACTCAGTTCACTTATTTCCAACAAGTAGGTGGCTTGGAGTGTAAACCGGTTACCGGTGAGATCACTTACGGTCTTGAGCGTCTTGCGATGTATATTCAAGGCGTTGATAGCGTGTACGATTTGGTTTGGTGTGATGGCCCTCTAGGCAAGACCACTTATGGTGATATTTATCATCAAAACGAAGTTGAACAATCTACTTATAACTTTGAGCATGCAAATGTTGAGTTTTTATTCAAATGCTTTGAAGAGTATGAGAAAGAAGCTCAATACCTGCTCGCTTTAGAAACGCCACTGCCACTGCCGGCCTACGAGCGTATTTTGAAAGCGGCTCACACCTTTAACTTACTGGATGCCCGTAAAGCAATTTCAGTAACCGAACGCCAGCGTTATATTTTACGCATTCGCACCCTGACTAAAGGGGTCGCAGAAGCTTATTATGCTTCTCGTGAAGCGCTGGGTTTCCCTATGTGTCATAAGAACTAAGAGGCTGTCATGACTCAACAGACTTTCCTTGTGGAAATCGGTACAGAAGAGTTACCGCCGAAGGCTCTTCGTTCTCTTGCAGAATCATTCGCAGCCAACTTTACGGCTGAATTAGATAGTGCAGATATTACTCACGGTGCGGTGAATTGGTTCGCTGCACCTCGCCGTTTAGCGTTGAAAGTAGAAAGCTTAGCCGCAGCTCAGCCAGATCGTGAAGTTGAAAAACGTGGTCCAGCGATTTCGCAAGCGTTTGATGCGGAAGGTAAACCAACAAAAGCAGCTGAAGGTTGGGCACGTGGTTGCGGTATTACAGTCGACCAAGCGGAACGCTTAACAACCGATAAGGGTGAATGGTTACTTTATCGTGCTCAAATGAAAGGGCAGCCTGTCAGTGAATTACTGATTGATATGGTAAGCCGATCTCTGGCGAAATTACCTATCCCTAAATTAATGCGTTGGGCAGATAAAGACACTCAGTTTGTGCGTCCTGTTCATACGGTCACGTTACTGTTGGGTAGTGATGTCGTTAACGGTGAGATTCTTGGTATTAAGAGCGACCGTATTATTCGTGGTCACCGCTTTATGGGGGAAGCTGAATTCACCATTGATAACGCGGAGCAATACCCAGAAATTTTACGCACACGTGGTAAAGTGATTGCGGATTACGCTGAGCGTAAAGCGATAATTATTGCGAACGCAGAAAAAGCAGCTAAAGCGTTAGGCGGTAAAGCAGATCTCACAGACAGCTTAGTTGAAGAAGTCACCTCTTTGGTTGAATGGCCAGTGGTACTAACAGCAAAATTCGAAGATAAATTCTTAGAAGTTCCTGCTGAAGCATTGGTGTACACCATGAAGGGCGACCAAAAATATTTCCCTGTCTATGATGATGCTGGCAAGTTAATGCCAAACTTTATCTTTGTGGCAAATATTGAGTCATCAGATCCTCAGCAAATTATTTCCGGTAACGAAAAAGTTGTTCGCCCGCGTTTAGCGGATGCGGAGTTTTTCTTCAAAACCGACCGTAAACAGCGTCTAGAAGATAATTTACCACGTTTAGAAACTGTACTGTTCCAGCAACAGCTGGGAACCCTGCGTGATAAAACTGACCGTTTAGAAGCGTTAGCGGGTTGGATTGCAAGTAAAATCGGTGCAGATGTTAATCATGCAACTCGTGCTGGTTTACTGGCAAAATGTGACTTAATGACCAACATGGTCTTTGAATTCACAGACACTCAAGGTGTCATGGGAATGCACTATGCTCGCCATGACGGTGAGTCAGAAGATGTTGCTCTTGCACTGAAAGAACAATATCAACCGCGTTTTGCGGGGGATGAACTGCCATCTACCGATGTTTCTGCGGCATTAGCATTAGCAGAAAAAATGGATACCCTCGCAGGTATTTTCGGTATCGGCCAGCATCCGAAAGGGGATAAAGACCCATTCGCTCTGCGCCGTGCGGCATTAGGTGTGTTACGTATTATCGTTGAAAAAGGCTATCAGCTTGATCTTGTGGAAATGACCCAAGAAGCTGTGCGTCTGTATGGCGATAAACTAACTAACAAAAATGTCGTGGAAGATGTGGTTGAGTTCATGCTGGGTCGCTTCCGTTCTTGGTACCAAGAACTAGGCTACAGCATCGATACCATCCAAGCGGTATTAGCTCGTCGCCCAACTCAGCCTGCTGACTTTGATGCTCGTGTTAAAGCAGTGACTCACTTCCGCTCTTTAGAAGAAGCACAAACGCTGGCAGCCGCCAATAAACGTGTTTCTAATATTCTGAGCAAGTCAGAAGAAAAACTCGCCGATAGCGTGTTAGCTTCTGTACTGAAAACCCCAGAAGAAGTGAAGTTAGCAACTCACGTTGTGGTACTGCAAGACAAGTTAGCGCCAATGTTTGCTGAACGTAACTACCAAGAAGCATTGGTTGAGTTAGCCTCTTTACGTGAAGTGGTTGATGAATTCTTTGCGAACGTCATGGTAATGGATGAAGATCCTGCGGTACGTATTAACCGTTTAACCCTGTTAAGCCAGCTTCGCGAGTTATTCTTAAAAGTAGCAGATATCTCTCTGTTGCAATAGGTTGATTTTTAGTCAGTTATTTTTGATTAAAAAAATGATTGAATAAATATTGCCTTCCCAGTGATTGGGATAAATAAGCGCTAAATATTTTTAGCGCTTATTTTTTTGTCCTAAAATAGGCTTAAAATTAAGAAACCATACCATTTTGATGGTTTTATCAGCATACGAACGGTTTTCACTAAAAATAGGGTTGACGATCCCCATTCTTGGCAGTATTATTCACACCGTTTTCGGCGAGTAGCGCAGCTTGGTAGCGCAACTGGTTTGGGACCAGTGGGTCGGAGGTTCGAATCCTCTCTCGCCGACCAAATTCCAAAACCCACCTCATAGAGGTGGGTTTTTTCGTTTATAGTTCCCTTCATTTTTCTTTTCTTTCTTCTGTTGTTCTTTGAACACAAATAAGACGATGTTTTTTCAGTCCATATCTTCAATTCAAATTCACTTCAAAGCACACTTTCATTATGCGATTGGTATTTTCACCCGTGATCTCGTGAAAATAGGAATATGATATATAAATTCGCTAATAATTATTTTTAGTATAAAAAACATGCAAAACAATCAGCTATCAAATAGTTTTATACAAATTCTATTTAGCGTTTTATGTTGCAGTTTTTTGTATTGCCCACCATTTCCGCTCAGTAATTCAGCACTTAATCACAAATATACAAATAATTAACGTCCTTATAAAAATCTATCCAGTAATGTTTCTGTGGTTATAACCGCTGGTTAATAAACATTTTCGTAACATATCAGGCTATATTTACACCAAAATAATCCGAAATGTGTCATTTAAGCCAAATTGTTACAGAGAATAATGCTATTGACGAAATGTATTCCAGTTGATTAATTGCACAGTGAATAACAAAAAAATACAGATACGACATCTGTCTTGTTCAAGGCGGATTTCAGTATTCGATAAAACAACATACACCACAGGAGCATTACCAATGACGCTCTCGATGAAAAAGACAGGTTTATTAACTGTAGGCTTAACATTAGCTGCTTTGGCTGTGTCTGCCTCAGTACAGGCTAAAACACTGGTTTATTGTTCTGAAGGTTCACCTGAAGGGTTTAACCCGCAGTTGTTTACCTCTGGGACAACTTATGATGCGAGTTCTATTCCTCTGTATAACCGCTTAGTTGAATTTAAATTGGGCACCACTGAAATTGAGCCTGGTTTAGCAGAGAGTTGGGAAGTGAGTGACGATGGCAAAGTGTACACCTTCCATCTGCGCAAAGGCGTGAAGTGGCATTCAAATAAAGATTTCAAGCCAAGCCGTGACTTGAATGCGGATGATGTTATTTACACATTCATGCGCCAGAAAGATCCAAATCACCCATATCACAAAGTTTCTGGCGGTAGCTATGAGTACTTCATGGGGATGGACATGGATAAGATCATCGACAAAGTTGAGAAAGTCGATGACAACACCGTTCGCATCACACTAACTCGTCCTGAAGCACCATTCTTAGCTGATATGGCAATGGACTTCGCTTCCATTTTATCTGCGGAATATGCTGATCAAATGTTGAAGGCGAAAACGCCTGAGAAAGTTGATTTAAACCCAATCGGAACAGGTCCTTTTGAGCTGCAACAGTACCAGAAAGATTCTCGTATTCTGTACAAAGCGAACAAAGACTACTGGGGCAATGTACCGAAGATTGATCGCTTAGTATTCTCTATCACTCCTGATGCATCAGTGCGTTATGCAAAACTGCAAAAAAATGAGTGCCAAGTTATGCCGTATCCAAATCCGGCAGACTTAGAACGCATGAAAGCAGATAAAGAAATTACGTTAATGGAGCAGCCAGGTCTGAACGTAGGTTACCTTTCTTATAACGTTGAGAAAAAACCACTGGATAACCAAAAAGTTCGCCAAGCGCTATCGATGGCTGTAAATAAAGACGCCATCATCCAAGCGGTTTATCAGGGCGCGGGTCAAAAAGCGAAAAACTTAATTCCACCAACAATGTGGGGTTATAACGACGCGATTAAAGATACCGAATACAACCCAGAAAAAGCGAAAAAACTGCTGGCGGAAGCGGGCTTCCCTGAAGGGTTTGAAATCGATCTGTGGGCGATGCCAGTACAACGTCCATATAACCCAAATGCGCGCAGAATGGCAGAAATGATCCAAGCTGACTGGGCGAAAATTGGCGTTAAATCGAAAGTTGTTAGCTACGAGTGGGGTGAATACCTGAAACGAGCTAAGAGCGGCGAGCCACAAACTGTAATGATGGGTTGGACTGGGGACAATGGTGACCCTGATAACTTCTTCGCGACATTGTTCAGCTGCGCAGCGAAAAAACAGGGTTCAAACTACTCTAAATGGTGTGATCAAAGCTTTGAAGACGTGATTCAACCTGCACGTATGACATCCGATCACAACAAACGTGTTGAGCTATACAAACAAGCTCAAGTGGTGATGAACGAGCAAGCACCAGCGCTGATCATCGCTCACTCCACGGTATTTGAGCCTGTGCGTAAAGAAGTGAAAGGTTACGTGGTTGATCCATTAGGTAAACACCACTTCGAAAACGTAGACATTGATAAGTAATTGTTTTTAATCTGTAAATGCCCTTCGTTGCCTCTTTGCAGCGGAGGGCGTTTTCTCCTCTGACATTCAGAAGAAACAGATAAATTTAGTTATTTGTGAGCAGATGAAAACGTTGTTTTTTCTGACCAGCCAAGCGGACTAAGAGCCGTCGACGGCATTATTAAAGAGACTCAGGATATGCTGCAATTTATCCTCCGACGATTCGGGCTCGTGATCCCCACCTTTATCGGTATCACGCTACTTACATTTGCTTTCGTTCATATGATCCCAGGTGACCCAGTCATGATTATGGCGGGCGAACGAGGATTATCTCCAGAAAGACACGCCTATTTAATGGCTGAATTAGGACTCGACCAGCCACTTTGGAAACAATATCTCCATTATCTGAACGGTGTACTGCACGGTGATTTAGGGATCTCCTTAAAAAGCCGCATTGGCGTTTGGGAGGAATTTTTACCTCGCTTCCTAGCCACGGTAGAATTGGCGACGTGTGCAATGATTTTCGCTGTTTCTGTGGGGATCCCTGTTGGGGTGTTAGCTGCGGTTAAGCGTGGTTCTATTTTCGATCACACAGCGATCGGTGTTTCATTAACAGGCTACTCAATGCCAATTTTCTGGTGGGGGATCATGTTGATCATGCTGGTTTCGGTCCAGTGGGATCTGACGCCTGTCGCCGGAAGGGTTAGCGACACGGTCTTCCTTGATGACTCTAATCCACTCACTGGATTCATGTTAATTGATACCCTCATTTGGGGGGAAGCTGGTGACTTCAAAGATGCGGTTGAACATTTGATTTTACCTTCTATTGTCCTTGGAACTATCCCGCTAGCCGTGATTGTGCGCATGACGCGTTCTGCCATGTTGGAAGTATTAGGGGAAGATTATATTCGTACTGCGCGCGCAAAAGGTGTCAGCCGTGCACGTGTGATTTTAATTCACGCGCTGCGTAATGCGTTGCTGCCGGTAGTGACGGTGATCGGTTTGCAGGTGGGGGTAATGCTTGCAGGGGCTATTTTGACCGAAACGATATTCTCATGGCCAGGATTAGGTCGTTGGTTAATTGAAGGATTACAACGTCGAGATTACCCCGTCGTTCAAGGGGGTGTATTACTCGTCGCCACCTTGATTATCTTCGTTAACTTAGTGGTTGATGTGCTGTATGGCATTGTTAATCCTCGTATTCGTCATAAAAAATAAGGAGCGCAAGAATGTCTCAAACAACTGAGTCTAAAGCTGTCAGCGCCCCGAAGCCGATGACACCCTTACAAGAATTTTGGCATTACTTTAAGCGCAATAAAGGCGCTGTCGTAGGTATGTTCTACATTATTTTGATGGTATTAATCGCTATTTTTGCTGGCGTATTAGCCCCTCATGCTCCAGATGAGCAGTTCCGTCAGGCGTTGTTGACTCCGCCAGTATGGGAAGACGGAGGTTCATGGGAGTTTATCCTTGGGACGGATGACGTGGGGCGTGATCTCTTATCCCGACTGATGTATGGCGCAAGACTTTCTTTGTTAGTCGGCTGTTTAGTCGTTGTGTTATCCCTGATAATGGGCGTAACGATTGGGGTGATTGCGGGTTATTTTGGTGGTGTGGTTGATGCGCTGATTATGCGTGTGGTCGACATCATGTTAGCGCTGCCAAGTTTATTATTAGCATTAGTTCTAGTCGCAATTTTTGGTCCTTCCATTGTCAATGCCTCGATAGCGTTAACCTTTGTCGCATTACCGCACTACATTCGTTTGACGCGAGCCGCGGTGTTAGTAGAGGTTAACCGAGACTATGTGACTGCTTCTAGAGTTGCTGGAGCAGGTGCATTCCGTCAAATGTTCGTTAATATTTTACCTAACTGTTTAGCACCGCTGATTGTGCAGGCGTCGTTAGGATTTTCAAATGCCATTCTAGATATGGCTGCACTGGGTTTTCTGGGAATGGGTGCTCAGCCGCCAACACCAGAATGGGGAACGATGTTGTCTGACGTGTTGCAGTTTGCACAAAGCGCATGGTGGGTTGTTACGTTCCCTGGATTAGCAATTTTATTAACGGTATTAGCGTTTAACCTGATGGGTGATGGTTTGCGTGACGCCTTTGATCCAAAACTCAAGCAGTGATGAGGTAATCTAATGGCATTGTTAAATGTAGAACAACTCTCTGTTCACTTTGGTGACGAAGAGACCCCATTTCGCGCCGTTGACCGCATCAGCTATCAAGTTGAGAAAGGACAAGTGGTAGGAATTGTGGGTGAGTCTGGTTCCGGTAAATCGGTTAGTTCTCTTGCGATTATGGGGTTAATTGATTACCCCGGAAAAGTGATGGCGCAATCACTGCAGTTTGATGGGCGTGATCTCCTGTCCATACCAGAAAAAGAACGTCGTCAAATTGTCGGTGCAGATGTGGCCATGATTTTCCAAGATCCGATGACCAGTCTGAACCCTTGCTTTACCGTTGGCTACCAGATTATGGAAGCGCTGAAAGTCCATCAAGGTGGCAGTAGAAGCACGCGTAAACAGCGCGCCGTTGATCTCTTAAATATGGTGGGAATTCCCGATCCGCATTCTCGTCTTGACGTTTATCCTCATCAATTATCTGGAGGGATGAGCCAACGAATTATGATTGCGATGGCAATTGCTTGTCGTCCTAAGTTGTTGATTGCAGATGAACCAACCACGGCCCTAGACGTGACGATTCAAGCTCAGATCATCGAGCTATTATTGGAATTACAACAACAAGAAAATATGGCGTTAGTGTTGATCACCCATGACTTAGCTTTAGTCTCAGAAGCAGCACATCACATTATCGTGATGTATGCAGGGCAAGTGGTGGAGTCGGCAAAAGCGAAGGATATTTTTAAACATCCAAGACACCCCTACACACAAGCGCTATTGCGTGCGTTGCCTGAGTTTGCCAGTAATAAATCTCGTTTGGCGTCATTGCCGGGTGTCGTACCTGGTAAATATGATCGCCCTGAAGGGTGTCTGCTCAATCCTCGTTGCCCGTACGCGACGGATCGTTGCCGCCAAGAAGAGCCTGCATTGCAGACCATTGGCGACCGTCAGGTGAAATGTCATATGCCACTGGATGATATGGGGAGACCAACGCTATGAGTGAACAACATTCCAAAGGAATGCCGTTATTAAAAGCGGTAGATTTGAAAAAATACTATTCAGTGAAAGGGGGCGTTTTCTCAAAGGAGAAAACCCTGAAAGCACTTGATGGCGTCTCTTTTGAGTTAGAAAAGGGAAAAACATTGGCGGTGGTTGGGGAGTCAGGCTGTGGTAAATCCACACTTGGTCGCTTACTCACGATGATTGAGCAGCCTTCCGAGGGTGAGCTGTATTATCGCGACCAAAACTTGCTGATCAAAGATAAATCGGCGGAGAAGTTACGTCGTCAAAAAATTCAAATCGTCTTTCAAAACCCCTATGGCTCATTGAACCCACGTAAAAAAGTGGGGCAAATTTTGGAAGAGCCCTTATTGATTAACACTTCCTTGTCTAAAGAACAGCGTAAAGAAAAAGTGTTATCGATGATGGCTAAAGTGGGGCTAAAAACCGAACATTATAGTCGCTATCCACATATGTTTTCGGGCGGGCAACGTCAGCGTATCGCGATTGCTCGTGGCTTGATGTTAGATCCTGATGTGGTTGTGGCGGATGAACCCGTTTCGGCATTGGACGTTTCTGTGCGTGCTCAAGTTTTGAACCTCATGATGGATTTGCAGCAAGAATTGGGGCTTTCCTACGTTTTCATCTCCCATGATCTGTCAGTCGTAGAACACATTGCGGACGAAGTGATGGTGATGTATTTGGGGCGTTGTGTAGAAAAAGGGACGAAAGAGCAGATTTTTAATAATCCTCAACATCCTTATACTCAAGCGCTGTTATCTGCGACACCACGTTTGAATCCAGACCAACGCCGTGAGCGAATCAAATTAACGGGGGAACTACCCAGCCCGCTTAATCCACCTCCAGGGTGTGCATTTGCAGCGCGTTGTCGACGAGCGTTCGGTCCATGTACCCAATCTCAGCCTGCGTTGAAAAATTATCGAGAGCAATTAGTGGCGTGTTTTGCTGTCGAAGAAGACGAAAAACAAGCAGTGGTCGTGAATTAACGACTTTAGACGGCAGAAAACAGACTTTCTGCCGTTTCCTCATCCTGTTTATACTCACTTTAGCGGTTAATTTGGAGCTTATCCTAAATATGTGATCTTTCTTTTTTAAAGATGCTCTTTTATACGGAAAATCAAGTATACTGTTCGTCCGATTTTTTTCTTTAAAAAGCAGCTTGATTAGGAAGGTTGTGGGAAATGAACACTCGTGTCCAACGTTCACTCACGTTTAAGAGCATGATCGTATTCTTTGTGATTACGTTGCTTTTTCTTGCACTTTTTTTGTCCATTCAATTTACTTACCTGTTAGAACAGCGCAAACAAGACTATTTAAATCAATTAAGTAATGCTGTAGTTCAAGTCCAAAAACCATTAACGGACTCGCTACTCAGTTCTGATTTAAATGAAGTCAAAAGGCTTCTTGTCAGCCTGAAAACCTCAGGAATTATGGGGAAGGCGATTGTGACGGTAGATAATGCGACGGTGATGAATCTCAGCTTCGCCACGCCAAAGCCGATCCCTGAATGGTCTTTGCCTCTTATCGGTATTCCTGTGGAAATGACTGTGCCTTTGTATGCCTATGGCACCATGGCCCCACAAGCAAAACCTCAAGGTTATTTGACACTACAAGTGGATTCTAATCGGGTATACCGTTTTGCTCTCAACACATTTGCACTGTTAATAACAACTTATTTACTGTTAGCGCTGATCATTGCTATTGCGATGACATGGTGTGTGAGCCGCATGATTGTACGCCCACTACGTAAAATTGCGGGCGAATTGCAAGCAAATCAACAGGTCGATCACCTAGAGGTTTCTCAATATCATCAAGATGATGAGATAGGGTTATTGGCGAAAGGTTATAATCGTCAAATAAAACGACAAAATTCAGATTAAGCCATGAACATGTTATAAGGTTTGTGGTCTAATATCATTACACATACCTATCATATTGTTAGCGACAAGATTCAGGCGGCTCTCGCTATTTATAGTGTTCAAAAATACAAAACATCCGCATTCGAGATGGCGGTGTTCAAGATGTATTTTAGTGATCAACGTAGCGACTTAGTGTAGTGAGTGCAGTCCAATGATCTCAATAACATGCAACGATGTTTTTTTCGGGTATAGTGATAATCAAATTTTTGATGAAGCCAAATTATATCGCTTAACCGAGTCAATTAGCGTTTTTCGTTAATTCATCTGTTGCTGTTTACGGTTAAATACAAGGATATAAAGAACATAGGGGTCTACATGCAGGGTTTGAAAGTGCGATATATCATCGGAGTGGTACTTTTATCAGTCACTGGTTTTGCAAGTGCTGAACCTTTACAACCCGATCCAGCATGGCAGCAAGGAAAGCTCGAGAATGGCTTTAATTGGCAGTTATTACAAACACCACAGCGTCCAAATGACCGAATTCAACTTCGGTTAGCCATTAAAACAGGTTCATTATCTGAGAAAGCCAGTGAAAAAGGGTACAGCTATCTGATCCCTCGGATGGCGCTACTTCATCAGTCTGACGCTTTTCCTGCTGCTACATTACAAAGTTTTTGGCGTCAGGCGACTGATCCTGATATGCCGTTACCTCCAGCCGTTGTCTCTTACGACTACACAATCTACAGTTTAAGTTTGCCAAACAACCGTCCTGATCTTATCAAACAGGCGTTAAGTTGGCTTGCAACATCAGTAGCTGGAGCGCAGTACACTGAAAACTCATTACAAAGTGGGTTAAACGTACCGAATGTCCCAGTGGCAACACTACCTGTCAATGCGAATGATCCTGTGTGGCGTGCACGCCTTAATGGTTCAGCGATGTTAGGCTACGATCCAGGGCAGAAGCCAAACGGTAAAGTAGATTTAGCGAGTGTGAACTCGTTTTATCAAAAATGGTATACACCCGATGTCATGACACTGTATGTGGCTGGGCATGTCGATGCGCGTATGTTATCTGATAGCATCACTCAAGCGTTTTCATCACTAGAAGGTAGACGTTCTGAACCAGTTTCAGTTGCCGTATTATCATCAGTCAAGCCGCAATCTATTAATATTCTGCAAGATAAAGCAACACAAGATACGCTTTCTCTGATTTGGGATATCGATTGGTTACCGATTAAAGACTCCAATGTACTGTTACGTTATTGGGGAAGTGATCTGGCGCGTGAAGCTATTTACCGCTCATTACAGAAAACCTTTAAGCAGAAATTTGTTGACGATGGTGGAACGCCAGGTCTGGATTGCCGTGTTCAATATCAAAAAGCAAGCTGCACATTAGCGATTTCAGCGCCACCAGAAAAAATGGCAGCTGTTTCGGATGTGGTTTTAAATGAGTTGGCGGCAATCAACCAAAATGGTATCGACCCAGAGCTATTCAACGACATGATGAAAGAGAAACAAGTGCAATTGTCACAGTTGTTTGCTGCGTATGCACGTACCAGTACCGACGTGTTGATTAGCCAACGTTTGATTTCTCAGCAAAATGGAGTGGTGGATATTGCACCTGAGCAGTATCAATTGCTCAGACAAGCATTTTTAGGCAGCCAAAATCTTGAGCAAGTCAACATGGAAGCTCGTCGTTTATTATCTCAAGAAGCCGCAATTGTTTTAGCTCAGCCAAAAGAAAAACAGATCATGGATGCAGAGCAGATTCGCCAAAAATTCACGCAAGTGTTATGGCCTGCTCCACCAGTGATTGTGGAACCTGCTCCAGAAGCTTCAGCAGTCGCAGAGCCGCAAGATGGAGAGCCTGCACCGGCACTACCAATACCTGCACCACTGACTCGCTAATACATTATCTTCATCAAGAAGCCCTCTATGAGGGCTTTTTTTTACGCTGAGGTTAAGAGGGATTCAACCACTTGAATCAAAACATTTCGCGAATCTCGATGATCAACAAACCCCGCGATGCTTGTTTGAGTTGCCGGTGAGTAGTAAGCGACTGAACCCCAAAAACCTAAATGAGAATATAGCATCATCCCATTGATTTCTTTTGCCATAATCCCAAGTCGATAATGACTTGCTCCTTCATGGTCTCCTGTACTTAACATGGTTTTCAATGTGTCTGGTTTATCAAATATTTTCCCGCAGAACAAAGCTTCAAAGAACTGCGCCATTTGTTTTGATGACATGACTAAACCTCCGCCGCCATAAACATCCATGGAAGGATCCATATCGGAGCAATCGAGCTTACCTAAGTATTGTTTCGCGCGTGGTACAGTTGTGCTTGGGTATTCAAACGTTTCCCAATAGGCGGACTGTAAGCCAATTACATTAAATTTTAGTAATTCTCGAACGGCTTCTCCCAATGTTTGTCCTGTTATGCGTTCAATAATATTTCCAAGCAAAATATAGCCTGTATCAGAGTAGATAAACATTTCAGAAGGCGGAAAAAACGGATGATCTTGCTGAACATATAACTCAATTTGCTCTGTTCGCGTCCATTGATAGTCTGGGCGCTTTAATACCTCTTTGAGGTACTCTTCATTGGCATGATCTAATAATCCGCTACTGTGGCTGAGTAAGTGGCGGATAGTAATAGCATCAGTATCATATTTAGGCGTGAGCAATTGATTGTATTTGGGGGAGATATAGTGAGAAATGCTATCATCAACGAACAATTTTCCCATCTCAGCGAGACGTAGAATCGCCGCAGCGGTAAACGGCTTCGTATTACTGGCAATACGCAAAGGCGTATCGACTGTTAACGGTTCTCCAGAAAGATCGCTTCCACGTGCGCAAAATGTTCCAACGCAGTCTTGGGAGTGATTACGGACATACACCACAACACCACAAGGTAAATTTTCTAACAGAGAGATTTGCATGGACGGCTTCCTTAGGGATGGACTCTCTGTATCTTAGTGATGTTATGGCGATAACAGAAACGCTTAAAATGCGTTTAATACGCTAATTTTATGATAGTCATGAGAAATGCGGTCGCTATCACATTCCGATAAACAGTTAGGTTCATTGGGAAAATATTGGGATAGAATGATAAAGATACATATTATATGCAATTTATTAACATGTCATTCATCTGTCGCGTAAGCATAAAAAGGTAAGGGAAAGTATGAATAACTCGAATGTATTGCTGCATCGCCTCAACTTACGTTATCCGATTATTCAAGCACCGATGGCAGTGGTTTCTACGCCTGCTTTGGTTGCTGCTGTTTGTGACGCGGGCGGATTAGGCTCCCTTGCTTTAGGTGCGTGTTCGGTAGAGCAAGCTCGAACATTGATAGCGGCGACTCAAGCGTTAACGGATAAGCCCTTCAATGTAAATGTGTTTTGCCATGCGACACCACAGCGTAATAGTCAAAATGAGCAGGCTTGGCTGACACATTTACAGCCAAAATTTCAACAATTTAATCGCCAATCTCCGGAACAATTGAATGAAATCTATCTTTCATTCTTGGATAACCCTGCGATGCTACAGCTCTTCTTAGAAATGCAACCCGCGGTAGTGAGCTTTCATTTTAATGTACCGTCTCGTGAAATTATCAACGCCTTGAAAGAAAAAGGTATTTTCACGATGGCGACGGCGACCAATTTGCAGGAAGCGCGATTAATCGAAGATGCAGGTATTGATGCCATTGTTGCTCAAGGAATTGAGGCGGGCGGGCATCGTGGTATGTTTGATGTACAAGCCAAAGATGAGGAACTCACGACTAATCAGCTGGTGGCATTGTTAGCCAAGCATACCCAGTTACCAATTATTGCAACAGGGGGAATTATGGATGGTGCTGATATTAAACAAGCACTTAATCATGGCGCATCTGCGGCTCAATTAGGCACTGCATTTTTGTTGTGTCCTGAATCTGCGGCAAACGATGGATATCGTCGTAAATTAAAGAGTCAAACCATAGATAATACCCATTTAACGGCTGCAATATCCGGTCGACCTGCCCGTGGCATTTTTAATGAGTTTATGCAGACAGGGCAGCAGTATGATGTGAGTAAATTACCCGATTACCCCATAGCTTATGATGTTGGTAAGCAGCTTAATGCAGCAGCAACCCAGTCTGGTAGTGATGATTATGCGGCTCATTGGGCAGGGCAAAATGTGGCGAAAGTGCGTGAAATGAGCGCAAAAGATTTAATAGAAACGTTGGTGAAAGAGATGGTGTGAGAGAGTTAGGGGAATGGTGAACAGCTCATTCCCCTTTGTTGACGTTAAGGCATGAGTACGTCTTGGGTTGTGCCTTTTGGCTCATCGGTGGCAATCCAAGCTGCACAAAATAACGTTAATCGGGCAAAGAAATAGAAAAATGCCATTAATCCCAGCACCGAACCGAAAGCTGCTCCTGATGGTGATGATGCTAAGGTAGGTAAAATCCACGTCATAATCGATTTGATAATTTCAAAACCAATTGCAGCTAGCAACGTTCCTTTTAATAGTGAACGGCGTCGGTGTTGCATGCGCGGTAATATCCAGAAAATCCACAAAAATAATAAGAAGTTGGCGGTGATGGAGATCGCTAAGCCAATCAGTGTCCAAACGGGCTTAAGCCACTCGATGCTGTCTAATCCAAGCGTACTAACAATCGTCGCTTGCGCAGAACCTGCGACAGACGTTAGGGTAATGGTGACAATAAGCGCAATAAGTAAGCCAATGAGGGCAAAAAAGTCACGAACATAACGGAAAATGATATTTTCTTGTTCTGCTTCGTTACGCTCCCATACTGTTCGAGATTGTGCCAAAATCGCCAAACGTAAGTTATTTACCCAGTTAACCCCAGAGTAAACGGCTAAGGCTAAACCAGTTAATCCCACGGTGGTACGCTGGCGGATTGCTGTGTCGATAGTTTGCTCAAGCGTATTGGCTAATGTTGGATCAGTGATATTTGCGGAAATACCACGAATGAGCTTCTCAAGTAATTCAGGATTACTGGCTAACACGAAACCCGCCGCAGCGAAGCTAAACATCAGTACAGGGATCAGGGATAAAAACGAGAAATAGGTAATTGCGGCACCAAACTGATTGCCCATTCTATCGGTAAAACGTTGGGCAGTGCGGATTAAATGCGCAATAAATGGAATTGCACAAACAAAATCGACCACTCTCATTGAGAACGTTAGGGCTTTTTTACTACCATCTAGGCTTTTGTTTAGAGTGGATTTTAATTTGTTGGTCTCTTTTTGTTGCTCATCTTGCATGTCTGACATGCGTTCCCCTTTTCACTGCTTAATCAAAATATGCTTATAATTCACCATTCTATATTATTTTATACTATAGCCTATGTTTGTTGGTAATTTCACCCCATGCCGTTATTTATCCTAAATTAGGCATGGGGTGAGGTGAAAAATAAATATAACTATTTGATTATATTTATTTTTCTATTAAAGCGTGTCTTTGTAGATATCCGCAAGATCTTGGGCTTCTTTCAATTCAGCTTTGGCTTCAGCCACTTTACGCTTATGTTTAGCGATTTTTTCAGGATCACCTTTTTGGATAGATTCTTGTAACTCAGCTTCGCGTTCAGCGACTTTTTCTTGTTTCTCAGCGATTTTCTCCTGGCTATCACGATAGAGTGAATCGGATGTGCAGTAGCGAGTCACATTGTCGAGAGCACGTTCAAGCCCATTGATGCGATATGTATTACCATGCTCTTTCGCATATTTGAGCTGAGTTTCAATCTTCTGTTTTTTAATTTCACAACCCTGTGATGAATTTCCAGCCATTGCAGAGTTATTCACTAAAAATAAGGTTAAAATGGAGGATATTATGAATACTCGTTTCATTAGTTTTCCTTGTTATGGTTTTAAATTTTGCTTAGGATAACTTTTCGGCAAAGAAAGGTCATGTGTAATTTTGTCATGTTTTGTCACTATGACAATCCCATCAAATTTTAGCTATAATGGCGCGAAAGAAATTATTCGGTCTATTTTTCATTCAACAGACCTTCTTTACAGACTCTATTTAACAGCGTTCACAATGGTGACCGCTGAATTCCTCAGGAAATAAACGCGACATGTTAAGTTATCGTCACAGCTTTCACGCAGGCAACCATGCGGATGTTCTCAAACATACGGTGCAAAGTCTGATTATTGAATCTCTTAAAGAAAAAGAGAAACCATTTCTGTATCTGGATACGCATTCCGGTGCGGGTCGCTACCAATTAACCAGCGAACATGCAGAAAAAACAGGGGAGTATCTCGAAGGGATTGCACGTATTTGGGAGCAACCAGATTTACCTGAGGAACTTCTCCCGTATATGAACATTGTGCGTCGTTTAAACGAAAATGGGCGCTTACGTTATTATCCGGGTTCGCCATTATTAGCGAAATATTTACTGCGTGAAGACGATAAACTGGTTTTAACCGAGTTACACTCTAGTGATTACCCATTACTGCGTACTGAGTTTTCTCGTGACAGCCGCGCGCAAGTGGCTCGTGAAGATGGTTACCAACAATTAAAATCAAAATTACCACCTCAAAGTCGTCGTGGTTTTATGCTGATGGACCCACCTTATGAGATGAAATCAGATTACGAAGCCGTCGTAAAAGCCGTTATGGAAGGTTATAAACGTTTCGCAACTGGCACTTATGCGATTTGGTACCCAGTGGTACTACGCCAGCAAATTAAGCGTATGGTTCATCAATTAGAAGCAACGGGGATCCGTAAAATTCTGCAAATTGAATTAGCCGTGCGCCCTGATAGTGACCAGCGCGGAATGACCGCATCGGGCATGATTGTGATTAACCCGCCTTGGAAACTTGAGCAGCAGATGAAAAATGTCCTGCCGTGGTTACATAAAACACTGGTGCCAGAAGGTACTGGACATACATTAGTTGAGTGGATTGTACCTGAGTAACAATAGACTCTGGCTATTGCAGTAACAGGCAATAGCTATCTTAAATGTTTATGTTTACATAGCATAATAAGAGAATATTAACGTATTCGTAATTCAACAAATGGGAATAACCAAGTTATGAGCAAACATTACGACTATATTGCAATTGGCGGCGGTAGCGGCGGTATTGCGTCAATGAACCGTGCCGCGATGTACGGACAAAAGTGCGCCCTAATTGAAGGCAAAGAGTTAGGCGGCACTTGTGTTAACGTCGGTTGTGTACCGAAAAAAGTGATGTGGCATGCAGCGCAAATTTCCGAAGCGATTCGTGCATATGGTCCAGACTATGGTTTTGACACCACCATCAATGATTTCAATTGGAAGAAATTAATTGAAAGTCGTACTGCTTATATCGACCGTATTCATCAATCTTATGACCGCGTGCTGGGTAATAATAAAGTTGACGTAATTAAAGGTTTTGCCCGTTTCGTTGATGCGCATACTGTTGAAGTCAATGGTGAAATCTACACTGCGGATCATATTCTGATCGCAACAGGTGGACGCCCAGTGATCCCCGCGATCCCCGGTGCAGAATATGGCATGACTTCCGATGGCTTCTTTGAATTGGAAGCGTTACCAAAACGCGTTGCTGTTGTCGGTGCTGGCTATATTGCGGTTGAACTGGCAGGTGTATTGAATGGTTTAGGTAGCGAAGCACACCTGTTTGTTCGTAAACATGCGCCTCTACGTGCTTTTGACCCACTCATCGTTGAAACGCTAGTGGAAGTGATGAACACCGAAGGTCCAACACTGCATACTGAATCCATTCCGAAAGAAGTGGTAAAAAATGCAGATGGTTCACTGACACTTAAATTAGAAAATGGTCATGAGCAAACCGTTGATGCGTTGATTTGGGCAATCGGTCGTGAGCCAATGACGGATAACCTGAATATTGAAGCGGCGGGTGTTGAACTGAACGCGAAAGGGTATATCAAGGTCGATAAGTACCAAAATACCAATGTAGCGGGTGTTTATGCTGTCGGTGATAACACGGGGGCTGTTGAATTAACGCCTGTTGCGGTTGCTGCGGGTCGTCGTTTATCTGAGCGTTTATTTAACAACAAACCAGATGAGCATTTAGATTATTCCAACATACCTACGGTTGTATTCAGCCATCCACCAATTGGTACTGTGGGTTTAACTGAGCCAGAAGCGATTGAAAAATATGGCTCAGATGCCGTGAAATGCTATAAATCTTCATTTACAGCGATGTATACCGCAGTCACTTCTCATCGCCAACCATGCCGCATGAAGCTGGTATGTGTGGGTGAAGATGAAAAAATTGTTGGTATTCATGGAATTGGTTTTGGTATGGATGAGATTCTGCAAGGCTTTGCGGTTGCACTAAAAATGGGCGCAACCAAGAAAGATTTCGACAATACCGTCGCAATCCATCCAACCGGTGCAGAAGAGTTCGTGACAATGCGTTAAGCATTTGCGTGTAAATAAGTCATAAAAAAGAAGGTCAGATAATATCTGGCCTTTTTACTTTTTAATTCCCCCGAAAGGTTCTTATCAGCCCCTATTAATTTTTACATTATTAATTGGGCATGCTTCCTATTATCTTCCCTCCATCATTTATTTTTTGTGGAGTAGATATGGATCCGTTGCTTTCTGATGGTGTGCCACAATGTGGTGCAAAATACCATGTAATTCACAGCGTTCAACATGATGAATATGGCGATAAAGTCGCTTTAACTTACAGTGAAGACCCCGAAAAATGGAAAAAAGCGATTGGCGAATTATTGCTGTTCCAATTTGGTGTTTATGATGGTCCTTTCATTTCCAATGAAAACTATCTCGATGGTAGGCTCTTGTCATCGTTAGATAAATCAGGATTACGACATCTCAATCAGCAGCTTTTTCTAGCGGGTGTTACGGGATCCAACAGACCAGCGGTGGGACGAATTCTGGATCTAGGGTGTGGCTGGGGATATACGCTGAAATATTTAGCCGAATACTTTACGGAATGTGCCACCCTAGATGGCATTAATATTAGCGCCCAACAGCTTGATTATTGCGATCAACTCTATAGTGACGAGCGGCTTCGTAAGCGAATCAATCTGTATTTATGCCAAGCTCATGACCTCTCATTATTACCCGATGAAGAAAAATATTATGACTTAGCGATTATTCGCGGCGTAATTTCCCATTTCACCAACGATGTTTTCGAAAAAGTATTTTCTGCGCTATATCCAAGATTGCGTAAGGGTGGAAAAATCATCATTTCGGATAATTTATACAATATAGAATTGGATGAATATCAGTCAGATACCTCCGATGAAGTTGACCGATTAGCTTGCAAATACCGCAAAACTCCCAAGTATGTTCGGCAAGTTATTGAACATAGCGGATTCGTTATTAACGATTTTCGGGTGCTACCGTCAAATATTGATGTCGCCCGTTGGTTAATGGAATCCAAAGCCAATATTGAACGCCATTTCCCTGAAGGTGTCGATGGGGCTTTAGAAGAGCTACGGGTTTTAGCCGAAAACTTCTCTGTCGCACTGTTAAAAAACAAAGTTTCCACTTACAGCATCATTGTCGAGAAAAAATAAAGAGGTCATTGCATGCCATTACAACTTCCTTCTCTACCTCACCCATTTTTACCCGCTATTCATCCTAGCTTTTATCCCAACAATCCCACACCTTATATTCAACTTGATGAGTATGACCATCACCCATTTGAAAAAGTCACTCGGGACTATGCTGACCACTTTGAGTTATACGCTGATGACACCCAACGAGCGCGGCTGGCAAACTGTCATTGTGCATGGTTTGGTTCGTTAATGTTTCCGGTCGGCAGTGATGAGCTACTGCAAATCGGCATTGATTTTTGTATGTGGTCAATTGCTTACGACGATGAATACTGCGATGAGGGGGAAGTCGCACATCAACCTGAAAAGCTGATTCAATATTCAGCAGAGATTTGGCGACAATTTGAGGTGCCGGAATACAAGCTATCTAATGATCGATACGCGCTTGCTGCGCGCGACCTACGTATTCGCTTAGATAAATACGCAACGGCAGAACAAACCGCGAGATTTGTGGAGTATATTCGGGTGTATATGATGGCAGAAATGTGGAAAGCCGTGAACCCAGCCCCTTCATTGAATGACTATATGACGATCCGTTTAACGGGAGGTGGCGCACTTGCTTTTCCGACATTAGGGCACATTATTGCAAATGTGGATATTGCTCAGCGTGACTATGAAAATCGTAAAGTTCGCGTGTTATTTGAAGCGCTAGCCAACTTAATGGTATGGGAAGCGGAGCCTCACGCTTATATCAAAGAATCTGTACGTGGTGCGACGGATAAAGAACATAATTTAATTCGTGTGCTGATGCGTGAGCGTCAATATGGGTTCGATGAGGCAATTCAGGAATATTTGGAGATGCGTGATCGGCTACTTGGGCTGATTTTACGTTTGAAAAAAGATATTGAAAAAGAAGCCCCTGCGGGTGTCTGCGAATATATTGAAACGTTGATTCGCTACTATATGGGCGCGACAGTCTGGTCACAAAACACACGACGCTATAAATCTATCAGCGGTCAGGGCGGAGAGAGTGTGTTTGAGGGAGGGCGTTTGACGGAGCAACTTCCAGAGTCACAATTTAATGCAACTCAGCCGATTGATTTTGATGCGGTTCGTTGGTGGTGGCATTACGATCCCTTGAATTCATTCGACATGTTTTCAAGGGATGCGTAGAGAACGTACTATATTGCCAGCAGCGCAGCAATCTCTGGGTGTGTTGCTAAGTTATCCATATATTTTTGCATCGCAGGGGTGGCGGTATAGTTACAATATTTAGTTAAAAACATCACAAAGCAGCCCACATACACATCAACTGCCATCAATGTTTCACCACAAATATACGGTTTGGCACTGGCAAGGCAGACATCTAGTGTTGCTAAAGTGCGTTCAACGCTGCCAAAGCCTGACGATTTTTGCTGTTCTTCTGTTAATTCCACACCTAAATCAAGGACGGTAAACGCAGATTCAATCGGACCTGCGGTGAATAAAAACCAGCGGTAATAAGCACCACGCTCAGGGCTATTGAGTGCTGGAGCAAAGCCTTTTTCAATAAATTTATCGGCTAAATAAAGACAAATCGCCGCACATTCAGTAACAATGACATCTCCATCAACTAATGCGGGTACTTTTGCCATCGGATTAATGGCAAGGTATTCCTTGGTGTGCATCTCTGCACCATAAGCTAATTCAATGCGCTTATAGGGAACGTCCATCATTTTTAAGAGTAATTCAGCGGTATTGCCGCGGGACATTGCATTGGTAAATAGAACTAGCTCGCTCATCGTGATTTTCCTTAAATGAAGTAGAACACTCACTATAGGCGAGAGCAGTGTCAGAAATTGTCAGGAGTGACACACAAGACTTCTTGTTGCCAACGGGTGAGTAAATAGCCTTTCGGGTAGGGAAGTGTCTCGCTTAACACGGTGTAAGATTGCATTCTATCTAAGCGGAAATGGCGATAGCTTTGGCGCAGCTCGCACCACGCGGCTAACACTTGGGTATCTTTCATATAGCCCACCGCAATCGGCCAAATAATCCGTTCACTGGGTTGCCCTTTAATATCCATATACGCTATTTTGGCTTTGCGCTCTTCCCGTAAACTCAAGCGCAAATTTTTAGCCACATGCTCGTCAACTTCATTAAGCTGAGTTGTCGGGGCAAATAAAGTATTACTGTTTAGGATGATCTGCGCCTCTTTACCCACCACGGCATTAATTTTATTGAGCGTGCGTAGCGCTGAATTTTTGAGTTCTGTATCAGCGTTACTTTGTACCCAGCGTAACCCTAAAATCAGCGCTTCCAATTCATTTTCATCGAACATCAATGGTGGCAGTAATAATCCGCTTTTTAACTGATAACCGATGCCAGCTTCACCAGTAATTTCAGCCCCTTGGTCGCGTAGCGATTCAATATCACGATAAATGGAACGAACACTCACTTCTAACTGACAGGCAAGGGCGTCTGCGGTAACCGGATAGCGATTCTCTTTCAGGATCTGGATCAGCGTGAGTAGGCGTTGGGTGCGAGTCATTCAGCTCTCAATTAGGATGTTATGCAAGTTATTGTCATCATACTAAAGAAAGTAGCAATGTAATGCTAATCGTCTTCACTACACTCCATAAAACCTTCACTTCTTATTCATCTCACTGTCATCTCCCCGCCGTAGCCTGCCATGGCAATTTGAACACGCGTGCAAAAAAAATCACTTAACAAAAATTCGTACTGCAAAACCAAACACTAGGAGAAGCAAATGATTAAGCGCACATTATTGGCATCAGCTCTGATCGCCTCAACATTTGGCGCTAGCGCCGCAGAATTAGTTATTGCCGGTCGAGACAGTGGTTACGGTGATGCGATGCAGTTTGTTGTCGATGAATATAAAAAAAATAATCCAAAAGCAGAAATCACGCTAGTGAAGCGTCCAAGTAAAGGGTTATACGAAAGCGTCGTGCTCTCCATGCGCGAAAAGACGGGCAACTATGATGTGATTTTAATGGACGACACATGGGCACCTGAGTTCCTTGCTAATAAGTGGTTATCTCCGCTTCCTGATGCATTACACGATAAAGACTTTATTCAATCCACCGTGGATATTGGTCGCCAAGATGGTCAAGGGGCGACCTATGCGTTACCAATGGTAGGTAACGTGGCGATGTTCGCTTGGAATAAAGACCTCTTCGACCAGTATAAACTTCAGCAACCGAAAACATGGACGGATGTGTTGAACTCAGCGAAAACCATTAGCCAAGATGGCAAAGCCAATGGCGTGGTTTATCGTGGTGTGAAAGGTAACCCGATCGTGACGGGATTTTTACCAATTCTGTGGGGATATGGTGGCGATGTTGTTGATGCTAACGGTAAACCAACCTTAAATACTCCACAAGCCAAACAAGCGTTAGAAACGTTCTTGGCGATGAAGCAATATGCACCGAAAGGTGTCGATGTGTATAACGCCGATGAAGTGCGTGATGCGTTACAAAAAGGCACAGCGGCGATGGCAATCGAAGTGTGGCCAGCATGGGTGCCTGATCTTGATAATGCCAAGGTATCAAATGTGGTGGGTAAAATGGAAATGATGGCACCTCCCGCAGAAACAGGGCAGTCAGCACCAATGTTAGGTATTTGGCAGTTAGCCATTCCGGCGGACGCGAAAAACAAAGCAGAAGCCGAGCAATTCCTCGCATTTGCTAGCAGTGCAGCGATGCAAAAAGCTTTAGCGCTAAATTTTGGTACGCCACCTACCCGTCATAGTGTGTATGCAGACCCCCAAGTCGTAAATCAATACCGTTGGTATCCACAACAAGCCGCCGCATTAGAGGCCGGTAAAGCGCGCCCACGTATTCAAAATTGGGCAGAAGTGGAAAGTATTCTTGGGGACTTTTTACAAATGGCGATGATGGGGCAAATGACCGCAGATCAAGCTTTGGAACAAGCGCAAAAACGTATTGAACGTAGCACCAAAAAATAGTGATGTTTTCATGGCGCTAGCTTCTAGCGCCTTTATGGAATGCTGAGTATGTTATTTGAAAATCGTAAACAGCTGTTTTGGCTACTTTTCCCCGCACTTATTATGCTGGGATTATTGACGCTGTATCCCATCGTATCCGTGCTGTATCACGCATTTGGGCAGGTAGATTATATCGATGATAGTTATCACTTTATTGGCTGGTCAAACTTTGCTGAATTGTTCGATGACTTTTTCTTTCTGGCTGCCATCAAAAATACGTTCATTTTTACGCTAGTAGCGTCCATCGCCCAGGTTCTCTTAGGACTGTGGCTAGCACTGCTGTTTAACCGTCAATTTGCTGGGCGAAAATTTGCTTTACCTATCATTATCTACCCAATGATGCTCTCAACACTGGTGTGTTCATCGATTTGGCGCTCTTGGTATAACTATGATTTTGGTTTTTTAAATAGTTTGCTGGTGGCTATCGGACTCCCCCCCCAAGAGTGGTTATTCAATCCGAATTTAGCCCTGTATGCCATTGCATTAGTTGATACATGGCAATGGACACCGATGGCATTTCTGATCATTTTGGCGGGTTTACAGTCCATTCCTAAAGATATTGGCGAAGCGGCGATGGTGGATGGTGCAAAAGGTTGGAAATCCTTTATTTACATCACGCTCCCGTTAATCAAAAAACAGCTGATGTTGGCGTTTTTACTGCGTTCTATCGATACATTTAAGTTATTCGACAAAGTGTATGTGATGACAGGTGGGGGGCCAGGCAACTCCACCGAGACATTATCGATGTTTGTCTATAAATACGGTTTTCGATTCTTCGATTTAGGCATGGCGAGCGCGGCGGCATTAGTGATGCTGGCGATTTCATTACTGATGACGTTGATTTATGCCCGTAACGTCATGAAAGGGCGCTGATTATGAAAGCAAAAATACATACGTTAATTGTTTGGATTGCCGTTTTTAGTATGACGCTACCCATTATTTGGATGTTTGGCACAGCGTTTAAATCACCCTCTGAAATTTTGCAATCGGGGGCTAAGCTATTACCTAGCCAGCCGAGTTTCTCGGCATTTAAATCCTTATTTGAAGGGGATTTGCTGAGGTTAATTGGTAACACCATTTTAATTTCTGTAGGGGCTACCGCACTCTCTGTGATACTCGCTTTTTTTTGTGCTTACGCCTTAGTGCGTTATCGCTTTCCCGCAAAGCTCGATAACGTGTTTTTACTGGGTGTTTTAATTATCAAAATGATGCCGCCCATTGTCATTGCTATTCCGCTTTATTCTCTGATGAATCACGTTGGGTTACTTAACACGCGTATCGGACTGATTTTGTCTTATCAGGTGTATACCTTGCCGTTTTGTATTTGGATGCTGCTTGGGTTTATCCGCGATATTCCGTTAGAAATTGAAGAAGCGGGCGCGATGGATGGCGCAAATCTATTACGCCGTTTGGGCTATATTGTTTTTCCTCTCTGTGCACCGGGGCTAGTGGCAACAGCAATTTTCTCCATGATCCTAGGCTGGAATGAGTTCTTGTTTTCACTGTTATTTATTCATACGCCGGACAAATTCACCCTCCCACTGTTTATTTCTAATTTTATGACAGAAGACGGCACTGCATGGGGTGAAATGATGGCGATAGGGATTGTTTCTTCACTGCCAATGCTGGCACTTGCGGGCTATATGCAGCGTTATTTACTACGTGGTTTCTCGATGGGATTGAAATAATAGGCGCTTATCATGAAAAAACTTGAACTCATTCAAATTGGTAAAAGTTACGGGGGACACTGCGTAATCCCACAAGTCGATTTAACGATCGATGAGGGTGAATTTGTGGTGTTTGTGGGACCTTCTGGCTGTGGAAAGTCCACATTGCTGCGCATGATTGCAGGGCTGGAATCGATAACAGCAGGAGAGCTGCGACTGAATGGTCAGCGCTTGAATGATGTGCATCCCTCGCTGAGGCATGTGGCAATGGTGTTCCAGTCTTATGCGTTATACCCCCATATGAGTGTCGAGAAAAATATGGGATTCCCGCTCAAAATGGCGGGTATGAGCGCTCGGGATATTACTCAGAAAGTTCGCGCTACCGCCGAAAACTTACAGCTGACGCATTTACTTGGTCGCTTACCATCGGCGCTTTCTGGCGGGCAACGCCAGCGTGTCGCCATTGGTCGTGCAATTGTGCGTGACCCCGAACTCTTTTTATTTGATGAACCGTTGTCGAATCTCGATGCTAAGTTACGCGGCGAGATGCGTATTTACTTGAAACAGCTTCATCAAAACCTAAAGGCCACCATGATTTATGTGACACATGACCAAGTTGAGGCTATGACCTTAGCCGACCGCATCGTCGTCTTAAATCAAGGGCGCATTGAGCAAGTAGGTACGCCAGAAGCGCTATATAACCAACCTGCGAATAAGTTTGTAGCGTCATTTATTGGCTCTCCGGTGATGAACTTTATGACACCACAAGTATTTAATTCGATAGATAGGCGATTACCGATTGAGGCGGCATATGTGGGGGTTCGTCCTAATCAAGTCGTGGTAGACAATCAACACCCCGATGCACTCATGCCAATTTCTGTCGTGGAGCCTCTTGGGCATTCACGTCTCTATTATGGTTCATTACAAGGTCAACACTTTGTGGTGGAAAGTGATCAGGCTTATGTTGCGGGTGATGCGCTGCCGATTAACGTTGGGCGCTCGGCGTTACATTTTTTTGATGCGCAGGAACAACGGATTGAGCCCCAACAAATAAGGACGAACCATGCAGCCTAGTTTTCAAATTACCGTCGTAGGAACGGGGGATGCTTATGACAGTGAGCGGACAAACGCCAGTATCTTGGTGGAAGAATTCGGTTACCAATTGTTAGTAGATTGTGGTCCGTCAGTTCCTCAAGCGCTGTTTGGAAAAATGCATGTGGAGGACTTGGACGCAATTTATCTAACGCATACCCATCCTGATCACTGTTTGGGATTAACGTCTTTGCTGAATTGGATGGATTCATACCAGCGTAAGCGCCCACTGACGATTATTGCTCAGCGGGAACAATGGGTGCTATTAGCGCCGCTTCTTGCCTTTGCCCATTGGCCTAAAGCGCAATTAGGTTTTGAAATCATCCAACAAAATAGTGAAGAGATTCAATTTATTGGTGATTGGAAAGTGACAACGGCGTTAACGCAGCATTCGGTGAGTAATCGTAGCTTGCACCTGACGGCGAATTCGGGGCGCAGCCTGTTTTACTCAGGGGATGGTGAGATTTCGCCCCAAGGGGAACAACTGGCGTTACAAAGTGATTGGGTATTTTTGGAGTGTGAAACCCTCGATATTCATCCGAGTCATGGCTCTTGGGCGTCTCTACACCAGCGATTACAAAAGTTATCTCCAAAATCGAATAGCCAATGGCGGCTTTATCATATTGAGCAGCGTTCCCGAGATAGCTTGAGTGAACATATTGTCGAATATCCGTTTCTTCAGTTGGCTCAGCAGGGGGAATGCTTAGCATGATGCACAACCGAAAAGTAACGGCATCCGACGTTGCAGAGATTGCGGGTGTTTCGCGTTCGTCAGTATCTCGGGCGTTTACTGAAGGGGCAAGTATCCACCCGAAAAAACAGCAAAAAATCCTAGAAGCGGCGAAAAAGTTGGGGTATCAACCCAATTTTTTTGCTCGTACGCTCGGTATGCCCTCTCAGAAAAAACGTTCGAATATTGTGGCTATTCTGGTCAGTGATTTATCGAACCCCTATGAGTCTTATTTGTTTGAAGCGTTATCTAGCGCCTTACAAGGCCATGGGAAACAGCCTATGCTGCTGAATGTGAAACAGGCGAGCGATCTTGATGGTGCGATTCTACAACTATCGGGCTACCAAATTGATGGGGTGGTAGCGGTGGTAGGGTCACTTCCTGCGGAACATTTTCATCTGTGCCTAAAGCTCTCGTTACCACTCATTACCTTGGGTCGTGCTGATGCCACAGGGTTGATTCCGTCAGTGCAAACGAATAATCAATTAGCGGGGGAAATGGCGGCAAAATACCTATTAAGTTTAGGATTAAGCAAGCTAGGATTTATGGCAGGAAGAGGGGATGGTCAAGCATCAAATGAACGTTATCAAGGATTTAAGCGTTATTTAATGGCATTAGGTCAGCCAGAACCGATCTGCTTATCAGCAGGAAGCTACCGCTACCAAGCTGGATTTGAGGCAGCATTATTGCATCAACCGCAGATGACATCCTTAGAGGGACTCTTCTGTGCTGCGGACTCTTTGGCACTAGGCGTGATGGATTATTGCCGCCAAAGGTTAAATATCGAGATCCCACAACAATTACGGATAATTGGGTGCGATAATATTCCAATGGCGGGATGGGAAGGGTATCAACTTACAACGTTGGCGCAGCCAGTGAATAGCATTGCTCAGCAAGTCATGATTTTACTGGAAGGGATTTGGACTCAGTCCTGCTATCAACCAAAACTGATTCAGCTGGAACCGGAACTCATCGTGCGAAAAAGTGCATAAAAAACGCCTACAATGAGGCGTTTTGTGTATTTAGGTTACTGGCTTTTTTGCCACCAAGAGACAATGTAATCAGCTACTTGGTCTGGATTATTGATATCCAACTGTGGGACATTGGTATCGATGATTTCGTCGCTGGCGACTGCCACAACATACTCATCAATTAAGCCATTTAAGGGTTTACCAACATCGGATCGGAACAGTGCGATCTTATCGATAGGCTCACCTTTAAAGCCCTCAACTAAGATCAGATCTAATGAGGTAGGATCAAAACGGCTGGCAAGGTAATTCAGGTTCATATCATTGCATTCAGGGGTTTCGGTCATTAATGCCCAGCGTTGATTACTGGCGACTAACGTTTGATCTGCACCTGCTTTGCGTAATTCATAACTGTCTTTGCCCGGTGTATCAATCTCCATATCGTGATGCGTGTGCTTGATTAAGCCGACACGGACATGGCGTTGTCTCAGTAGCGGGATAACTTTTTTGAGTAGGGTGGTTTTTCCGGTTCCACTGTAGGCGGTGATCCCGAGTAAAGGTAACGTGTTCTGGCTCATGATTATTTTTGTTGCAACTCCCAGTTACGGCTATCTTCCGGCGTATTTAAATTAGCAAATGTGCCGGTTTCAGAGGTAAACATGACGCTTTTTGCATCGATTTCACGCATAAATAGCATCAATTTGCGATCCCCTCTTGCGAGGTAATCATCCAAGGTTTTTTGTAGAGACCGATGAATCAGAGTAAATGTGGGGTGTTCTCGCTCATTATCACAGGCGTAGCAGGCAAGATGCTCACCTTTTTCATGAAACATTTTCTCAGCTAAGTCAGTTGGAAATTCAGGAACATCGCAAGGGACAAATAGCAGCCAATCTGTCGTGGCTTGATGCAGTGCGGCTTGCATACCAGCTAACGGACCTGAAAAATCGGTCGTCAAATCGCTAAAGACAGGCAGCTGGCTTTGAGCATATTCGGCGTGATGGCGATTTGCGTTGATCAGTAACCGACCAACTTGTGGCTGTAAGCGTTCAATAATATAGCGGTACAACGGCTTACCCAATAAAGGTATGAGCCCTTTATCTTGCCCTCCCATGCGAGTGCCTTTGCCGCCTGCGAGGATAACGCCTGTAATTGACTGACGAAATGACATGTTCAATATCTCTGAAAATCTTAGCGAAAATGTTTCAACGAACTTAAATAATTTTTTGAGTATAGTTACAGCTAAAATCTATTCTATTTTCCTATAAAATCAATGAATATTAATACAAGAAACGGTTAAACTTTACTTAGATTGACAACTGTTCCCTTTTTCTATTGTAGGATTATTGGTAACTTGTATCGAATATTCGTGATAAGGAATAAACATGAAATGCCATCGTTTAAATGAAGTCATTGAACTTCTGCATCCAGTATGGAAGGACAACTCAGATTTAAATCTCGTGCAACTATTGCAAAAACTGGCTGATGAAGCGGGTTTTAAAGGCAGTTTATCTGAACTGACTGACGACGTATTAATTTATCATCTGAAAATGCGTGGTACTGATAGTAATGCGGTTATCCCTGGTATTCAAAAAGATTACGAGGATGATTTTAAAACGGCGATTTTGCGCGCGCGTGGCATCATAAAAGACTAAATGGATATGGATTTAACAGAACATTCGAGCTTTAACTTTAGTGGAATCTCCCCTGATGTGATCCTTGATGCGTTGATGGAAGCGGGTATTTATCCCGAATCAGGGCTCACTGAGCTAAATAGCTACGAGAATCGTGTTTACCAATTTCAGGATGAAAATCGCCAGCGCTATGTGGTGAAGTTTTATCGACCTGAGCGTTGGAACCGATCTCAAATTCAAGAAGAGCATGATTTTACCCTTGAGCTGCAAGATGAAGGTCTATCAGTCGCAGCACCGTTAGAATTTGCAGGGCAGACTGTTTTAGAGTTTGGTGGATTTATGTTTGCAGTCTTTCCGAGCATCGGAGGGCGCCAATATGAAACAGATAACTTATTTCAACTTGAAGGGGTAGGGCATTTATTAGGTCGTGTCCATCAGATAGGCAAACAACGAAATTTTGCATTTCGTCCGACTATCGGTGTGGATGAATATCTCGATCAGCCTAGAAATATTATTGCTACGAGTTCATTAATTAGAGAGCGTGATAAAACACCATTAATTGATTCGTTAGATAAGTTGATTGCTCAAGTTAAAATGCTGTGGCCTGCTCAGCAATCGTTTATCCGCCTACAAGGAGATTGTCATCCCGGTAATATTTTGTGGCGGGATGAAGCTTGGCTGGTGGATTTTGATGATGCTCGCAATGGTCCTGCGGTACAAGATTTATGGATGTTGCTCAATGGCTCACGCCAAGAGCAAATTATTCAACTGGATACGTTATTAGAAGCGTATAACGAGTTTTGCGATTTTGATGTACGTGAGTTAAAGCTGATTGAACCGCTACGTGCGATGCGAATGGTGCATTACTTAGGATGGATCCTTCGTCGCTGGCAAGATCCTGCTTTTCCGAAAGCATTCCCATGGATCCAATCTGCTGATTTTTGGCAAAAACAATCAATTGAGTTTGCACAGCAAACCGAACGATTGTTGGAAGTTCCTTTGCAATTGAACCCGCAATTTTAATATTTAAGACTGTGTTTTTGGAGAATGTTTTCTATGAAAAAAATCATGTTGGCTTTGATTGGTATTGCCATGTCTTTTGGTGCCGCAGCAGCAAATTATTCAGAAGGTAAAGAGTACTCTGATGTTAAACCTCCGGTACAGGATTTACCGCAAGTACTAGAGTTTTTCTCATTTTATTGTCCACACTGTTATCAGTTTGAAAGCATATATAAAGTACCACAGACCGTTGAGAAAAACCTGCCAGAAGGCGTGACTAAAGCTCGTTATCATGTTGATTTCTTAGGTCCTTTAGGTGCTCAGCTGACTCAAGCATGGGCAGTCGCGATGGTGCTGAAAGTCGAAGATAAAGTGACCCCAATTCTGTTTGAAGGCGTTCAAAAAACGCAAACTATCAATACCCCAGCAGATATCCGTAATGCGTTTATTAAAGCGGGTGTGACTGGTGAAGAATATGATGCAGCACTGAATAGCTTTGTTGTGAAATCGTTAGTCGCGAAACAGCAAAATGCAGCGCAAGATTTAAAACTGCGCGGCGTGCCAGCGTTATTCGTCGATGGTAAGTACCAAATCCGTAATAATGGTATTTCTGTGGATAACGCAGATGACTATGCTAAAGAGTACTCAAAAGTTGTGAACTTCTTAGTCAATAAAAAATAATCCAAGAAGATAGCGGTAACTTGCCGCTATCTTTTTATTTACGGATTGTCCGTTATCAATATCCACAATTCGACCATCGCCCCTGATTTGTGATACATCAAACCTCTAGTCGCTAACTCATTGATTTTATTTTCTTGTTTTCTTGTTGCAATTCTCTTACTTATTGAATCCGTTAGATAACCAAATTTTACTCACAAAGTTATCCACAGGATATTCGCCAGCATAAAAAACGATAACTGTGTGGGAATTTGAATCTCAAGGTGTATCTGAAGCCACAATGTGGCATCCTATTCCCCATTCATTCCCGATAAACAAGATGATGACAGATTATGGCTCAGATTGCTGAAAATCCCCTTATTTTGGTAGATGGCTCTTCCTACCTGTACCGTGCTTATCATGCATTCCCTCCATTGACCAACAGCGCTGGTGAACCAACCGGAGCGATGTATGGCGTGTTGAATATGCTACGTAGCCTAATCATGCAATACACCCCAAATCATGTGGCTGTTGTCTTTGATGCCAAGGGAAAAACGTTCCGTGATGAATTGTTTGAAAGCTACAAATCCCATCGTCCGCCAATGCCAGATGATTTACGCGCGCAAATTGAGCCATTACATGAAATGGTTGCTGCGATGGGACTTCCTCTGTTGGTGATCCCCGGAGTGGAAGCAGATGACGTGATTGGTACGTTAGCGCGTGAAGCGAGCAGCAAGGGTATGCCGGTGTTAATCAGTACAGGTGATAAAGATATGGCGCAATTAGTCGAGCCAAATATCACGCTAATTAATACTATGACCAACACCATTTTAGGACCTGAAGAAGTGGAAGCAAAATACGGCGTTCCACCAAGTTTAATTATCGACTTCCTCGCGCTAATGGGTGATTCATCGGATAATATTCCGGGTGTCCCAGGCGTTGGCGAAAAAACCGCACTCGCGTTGTTACAAGGTATTGGTAGCTTAGAAGATATCTATAAAAATTTAGAGGCTATTGCTCCATTAGGTTTCCGTGGTTCTAAAACCCTTGCGCCTAAAATGGAAGATAACCGCGAATTAGCGTTTTTATCCTACCAGTTAGCCACTATCAAAACCGATGTTGAACTTGATAAGCCTTGCGAAGAGTTAAAAGTTGCGGAGCTCGATGCGGATAAACTGCATGCATTATTTAGCCGTTATGAATTCAAACGTTGGCTAGCAGATGTTGAAAATGGGACTTGGATGGACGGCAAAGGTGCAAAATCTGCAAAAGTCGCTGAAAGTTATCGTGCTCCAGAAAGCCAGCCAGCAGCAAAAGCTAAGCCAGCAGTACCGACGCTGAGTGCTGAAAATTATGAAACGATTTTAGACAAAGCACAGTTAGACCGTTGGGTAAAAAAACTGAGCGAATCGACGCTGTTTGCCTTTGATACTGAAACCGACAGCTTAGATACTCAAGAAGCTCGCTTAGTGGGAATGTCTTTTGCTATCGAAGCAGGTCGCGCGGCGTATTTACCTGTCGGGCACGATTATCTTGATGCCCCTGCCCAGCTATCGTTGGACGAGGTGATCGCAGTTATGAAGCCTATCTTGGAGAATGAGAAGATTGGCAAAATCGGTCAAAATTTAAAATATGATGCCGAAGTCCTGCTAAATTACGATATTGAACTAAAAGGCATCGCGTTTGATACGATGCTGGAATCGTATGTGTTGAACAGTGTGGCGGGTATGGGACGCCATGATATGGACAGCCTCGCCGATCGTCATCTCAACCACAAAACCGTGAGTTTTGAAGAGATTGCGGGTAAAGGTAAAAAGCAATTAACCTTTAATCAAATTCCATTAGAGCAAGCGGCGAATTATGCTGCCGAAGATGCTGATGTGACGTTGCTATTACATCAAGCGTTATATCCTCAACTGGAGTCTGAACCAAAATTAGCCCATGTTTTCCAGAATATTGAGATGCCACTCGTCCCTGTGCTGGTGCGGATGGAGCGTAAAGGTGTTCTGATTGATGCCGCTGTATTGACGGCTCAATCTCAAGTCATTACGGCGCGTTTAGCTGAATTGGAAAAACAAGCATTCGACTTGGCAGGTGAAGAGTTTAATTTGGCATCGCCAAAACAGCTACAGACGATTTTGTTCGAAAAGCTGCAATTGCCTGTTATTAAGAAAACGCCAAGTGGCGCAGCTTCAACCAATGAAGAAGTGCTCGAAGAGCTAGCCTTAAACCATGCACTACCAAAATTATTGTTAGAACACCGTAGCTTAGCGAAACTCAAATCGACTTATACCGATAAACTGCCACTAATGATTAACCCAAGAACGCAGCGTGTGCATACGTCCTATCATCAAGCTGTGACTGCGACGGGACGTTTATCTTCACGTGACCCGAACTTACAAAACATTCCAGTGCGTACCGAAGAAGGTCGTCGTATCCGCCAAGCGTTTGTGGCTCGTGATGGTTATAAGGTCATGGCTGCGGACTATTCACAAATTGAATTGCGTATCATGGCGCATCTTTCCCAAGATAAAGGCTTACTGACCGCTTTTGCGCAAGGGAAAGATATTCATAGAGCAACAGCTGCGGAGGTCTTCGGTGTTCCATTAGAGGAAGTGACCAGCGACCAACGTCGTAGTGCAAAAGCGATTAACTTTGGCTTGATTTATGGTATGAGCGCATTTGGACTGGCGCGTCAGTTAGGGATCCCTCGCGGAGAAGCACAGCGTTATATGGATCTCTATTTTGAGCGTTACCCGGGCGTATTGCGTTATATGGAAAATACGCGTTTGCAAGCATCAGAACAAGGCTATGTCGAGACATTAGAAGGGCGTAGATTGTATCTCGCAGACATCAAGTCGAGCAACGGTATGCGTCGTAAAGCGGCAGAGCGAGAAGCAATCAATGCACCAATGCAAGGTACCGCAGCCGATATTATCAAAAAGGCGATGATAGCCGTGGATAATTGGCTTGAAACAGAAAAACCAAGTGCGGACATGCTAATGCAAGTACACGATGAATTGGTTTTTGAAGTCAAAGAATCCGAGCTAGAAAAAGTACAAGCAAAAGTGCAGGAGTTGATGGAACAGAGTATGACGTTGGATGTTCCCCTCAAAGTAGAGGTGGGGGTGGGTTCAAACTGGGACGAAGCCCACTAATACTCGTTTACTCGTCATATTCCGGGCTGTAGGGATGGTGGCTGCACTCGGCCACCCTAGTCACATACTTGTGTATGCTCCTAGGAATATCCTCGTTTGCCGCCTACCTACAGCCGCGAACTATTTAGAGTATTGATTGGGAAATAAATAAAAATAGAAAAACGTTTAATAAAACGGTGGGCTATTCAGAATATTGGTTAGTCTGGGTTTTAAAAGCAAAAGATAATGTAAGGCACCCCAAAGGTTGGAGACAATGTTTGGGGTGTTTTTTTATCAGTGGAACATGCGTTAATCTTTCCGCCATTTTATTCTCTTTAAATTGCAGTTAATTCGTCGGTAAAACACTGAATTTTAAAACTATCAGTGAAATGACGTAAGGGATAATTATGCGACTTAGATCTCATAAATATGTAGTAAAAATACGTTTTATGCGAGTTTTTAGACGATTCTCGGAGCTGAATCGTAGTAAGCTTTGAAAAAAAACTACAAAAAGCCTTTTTTTCGAGCGAAAAATAAAGTACATTATCAGGCGTAGGGTACAGAGGTAAGATGTTCTATCTTTCAGACCTTTTACTTCACGTAATCGGATTTAGCTGAATATTAGCTGCTCCAGTCAAGTTTTTGACTGGAGCATTTTTTTTGCATAAATTCTGATGCGCTAACGGCATAGACCGTTGTACGCCGCGATTGGCGTACAAGGAACGAAAAGATTATTCTGCGGAAGTACTGTACCAGCTATCGAGTTTGATACGTAACTTATCAATACCTATCTTTTTCAGTGCCGAGAAATATTCCACTTCAATATCGCCTTCAGCTTCAAGAGGTGCTAATGCTTGGCGAACTTCCATTAATTGTTTCTTTCTCGCGCCAGAAGCCAGTTTGTCAGCTTTGGTGAGTAGAACGAGGACGGGAATGTTCATCGCAACTGACCATTCGATCATTTGCATATCAAGGTCTTTCAGTGGATGACGGATATCCATCAAAATTACTAACCCTTTGATACATTCTCTTTTTTGTAAATATTCACCGAGAGCTTGCTGCCATTTGCGCTTCATGTCTTCAGGCACTTCGGCATAACCGTAGCCCGGGAGGTCAACTAGGCGAATGCCCTCTTCAACTTCAAATAGGTTGATAAGCTGAGTTCTTCCCGGTGTTTTACTGGTACGCGCTAAGCTTTTTTGCTGTGTTAATGCATTTAATGCACTGGATTTGCCCGCGTTAGATCGGCCAGCAAACGCCACCTCAATGCCCGTATCTTTTGGCAGATGACGGATATCGGGGGCACTGATGACAAATTTTGTCATGTGATAGTTGTGGTTTTTAATTGCCATTGGTGGTTCTCCCTGAGTAGCCTCAAAAGGCTGGGGGATTATAGCGACTGAATAGCATACAAACAACAAAAGGGGGATATTTGATGCTATATCTATTTGAGAATGACATTATGCGAAAGCTTTCTCATTTAAATGTCCTACAATTAATTATATTTAGCGAAATTTAACTATTCGGCGTAAATATAGGTAAATCTTTAGCAATTACCCCCGCTTCGCTCTAGAATTGGGCATTAATATGTTTTTGGGTATTAACAAAAGGGATCTTGAATGTTGAAACGAATTTTTGTGCCATTATTGGCAGTCTGTGCGATGAGCACAACTTCTCTTGCATTAGCAGCTGGTGAAACTTACGTTAAATTAGTGACGTCAGCAGGTAATATTGAATTAGAGCTAAATAGTAAAAAAGCCCCTGTTAGTACTGAAAACTTCCTGCAATATGTTAATGAAGGTTATTACAACGGCACCACTTTCCACCGTGTGATTCCCGGCTTTATGATCCAAGGCGGCGGTTTTAATAAAGAATTGCAGCAAAAACAAACTCGTGCACCAATTGCTAACGAAGCTGATAATGGGTTACGTAATTTACGTGGAACCATTGCGATGGCGCGTAGTGCAAATAAAGACAGTGCAACAAGCCAATTCTTTATTAATGTTGCTGATAACGCATTCTTAGATCACGGACAGCGTGATTTTGGCTATGCCGTATTTGGCAAAGTGGTTAAAGGAATGGATGTCGCGGATAAAATTTCGAAAGTCAAAACAGAGAATGTCGGACCATACCAAAATGTTCCTGTTGAACCAATCACGATTATTTCTGCTGAAGTGATTAAAAAGCCTTAATATCTTTCTCATGAAGAGGATGGTTTTCGTTAATCATCCTCTTTATTTCGTTTAAAAACCCTTTCTTTGCATTTTTTCTTATTTCCTAGCTTGCGAATGCATGATTTTTTCGTGGGTTAACCGTATCTTCTGATTTTACCCATCTGACCGTTGTGATTTTACTTTATTGTATTTAAAGCATTTCTTGTCCAATTATGAAATTGTTATATCTCTGTGAATATAATTCCATGATTTTTATATGGAAATTTTTATATTGAAAATAGATTACTTGACTTAAATAGGCTATTTTCCTGTCTTGGCTGTGCTATGATAGCCGCCCTTTGTGTAAATTTATGGATTTTGGGTGGCGCTCTGATTGCTAACCGCTATAAATTATGCATAAACAAAAAACTTATAATGATAAAAATCAGTCGGATAGGCTACTATGCTTTTACTTATTGATAATTACGATTCATTTACATACAACTTATACCAATACTTTTGCGAACTAGGGGCTGAAGTGCTGGTGAAACGTAATGACGAAATTACCATTGAAGAAATTGAACAATTGGCTCCAACCCATTTGGTCATTTCACCCGGTCCTTGTACGCCAGATGAGGCGGGGATTTCTCTGGAAGCGATAAAATATTTTGCGGGCAAAGTACCTATTTTGGGTATTTGCTTAGGTCATCAAGCGATTGGTCAAGCATTTGGCGCATCTGTTGTAAAGGCGCGTGAAGTGATGCACGGCAAAACTTCGTCTATCCATCATAACCATCAGGGGGTATTTAAAGGGCTTAACCGACCTTTAACTGTGACCCGCTACCATTCTCTTGTGATTGCGGCTGAAACACTTCCTGCTTCTTTTGATGTTTCTGCTTGGTCATTGAATAACGGGGATATTGATGAAATTATGGGGATCCGCCACAAAACCCTGCCAATAGAAGGGGTTCAATTCCATCCCGAAAGTATTCTCAGCGAACAAGGTCATGAGCTGTTGAGTAACTTCCTCAAATACTAGTCACTATATTTTCCGGCTAGCAAAATTAATTATGCATATTTTACCCTTTCCTCTTGCTCTTTATTGATTTTTTATTCATATTTGATGCTTATATTTTCACTTAAGCATTCGATAAAGAGCAGGTGAGGGGTATGTCAGAACAACAAGCAGTCAATCGGCAAACTTTCGATCAGGTTATGCTACCTATTTTTTCGCCAGCTGAATTTATTCCAGTTAAAGGCGAAGGGAGCCGCGTTTGGGATCAGCAAGGTAAAGAATATATTGATTTTGCAGGCGGGATTGCGGTTTTAGCGCTAGGTCATTGTCATCCGAGTCTAGTTGCGGCCGTGCGTGACCAAAGCGAAAAACTGTGGCACGTGAGTAATGTTTTTACGAATGAACAGGCGCTAAAACTGGCTCAAAAATTAACGAAAGCAACGTTTGCAGACCGCGCGTTTTTTGTTAATTCAGGTTCTGAAGCAAATGAAGCCGCATTTAAGCTAGCGCGTCGATATGCCATCACCAAATATAGCCCATATAAAACGAAGATCATTGCATTTAAGCAAGCTTTCCATGGCAGAACATTATTTACGGTGTCAGTTGGTGGGCAAGCAAAATATGCAGATGGTTTTGGCCCAAAGCCTGCAGATATTATTCATGTGCCTTTCAATGACCTTGATGCCGTCAAAGCGGTTATCGATGAAAACACGTGTGCAGTCGTGCTGGAACCCGTTCAAGGAGAAGGTGGGGTGACACCTGCAACTCTAGAATTCCTGCAAGGAGTACGTCAACTTTGCGATGAAAATAATGCATTGCTTATTTTTGATGAAGTACAAAGCGGTATGGGGCGTACAGGGAAGCTATTCTCTTATATGCATTACGATGTGACACCTGATATTTTAACCACTGCCAAAGCGCTCGGTGGCGGCTTTCCAATCAGTGCGATGATCACCACTGAAGATATTGCACAAACGATGGAAGTAGGTTCTCACGGTACGACATACGGTGGAAACCCACTAGCATGTGCAGTCGGTAATGCAGCATTCGATATTATCAATACAGATGAAGTGCTTGATGGTGTTGCAAAACGCCGTGAGTTATTTACCGCACACCTAAATAAGCTAAATGACCAACATGGAATTTTTGCTGAAATTCGTGGAATGGGCTTATTAATTGGTGCAGAGCTCAAAGGTAAATTACTGAATCGCTCGAAAGATGTGTTACAAGCCAGTGCAGCAGAAGGGTTGATGATGCTCAGTGCAGGAGCCAACGTGTTGCGCTTCACACCATCACTGATTATTTCTGAGGAAGAGATTAACAGTGGGATGGCGAAACTGACGGCAGCAATAGAAAAGCTATTGGCTGAATAATTAACTCAAAGCTCAAAGAGAGTGATACCTCTTTGAGCTTTAGACTTATTTTCGGGCTGCTATTCTTTGTTTGATAATTTCTGCGTTCTGTTTTTTCACGGCAATATCGGTCTTCAATGCTTTTATTTGCTGTGCATTTCTTACCATTTCTTTGTTGATATTCATAACAAATCCATCTTGTAACTGCGACATTATGGGTTGTTGAGTTCGATGATTTTGTAATCGATTAATTGATTTTTCTTGTTCTAATCGAGAGTTGAAGGTTTTTTTCGACGAGATATTTTTCTTTATTGACTGATTTTCAGTGCTCCTATTTTTCGTCATGTCAGTTGTCGACTTGACTGTACTTCCTGATGTGTAAAGTCCGATCAAATTGCCATTAATTTTCTTCGTTTTTATCGTTTGGGGCGTAGATTTTGTCTCCTGTATAGCCGGGCTTTCCTGTTTTTTATAAGAAAATTCATTTGGAACATTTCTCTCTTCTAATATCGGATTGAATGATGTTGAAGCTCGAGTTTTTTCACTGGCTGAATTCATTCTGGTGTGTGTTGTTTTTGATATCACATTACGAACAGGTTTGATCGTCGATTTTGGTGTATGTCGGGTAACGTGTTCTTTCTGACTATTTTTTGTTAAGTTTACCAGCGTTAAATTCGACGATTTATGCTTAGATAGTCGGTCACTGGATGCTAATTGTTGTTTTGCGCTCACCGGAGTGCCATCTGTACGGAATACCGTTGGTTTTACTGTTGTATTAATCTGTTTCTTTTCTTGTTTCACTGTTTTTAATTTTCGAGATAATGCCGTAGCTGAAGGCTGGGATATTTGTGGTGTAGCTGTGTCAGAAGGTGCTTGCGTGGGGGGGAGGCTATCTTCATGCTGTTCTTCTTTAGCATTAAAATATTGAGCAAATACCGTGCCATCGTAATGATTATGGATTAATGGTTTAGTTTGTTTATCCCATTTTTTAAATTTATTTGATGCAAAATCATCATAAATTTCTTGTTTCCAAGCAGGCAACTTTTCACAGGATTCAAATGACTCATCATCCCATGATGCATCATCCATTGTGGTCATAATAAAATCGTGAGTGGTGTTTTGGTCTTTTAATTCTGTTTCATGATTTTTTAAATTAAAAAAATCATGACGACTTTTTATTTTAGCAATTTGATTGGCAATTAATGAAATTTTAGTCTCAGAACTTAATGAACCTTGGTTGGTTTTTTGGATATAGAGTTTGAGTGCGGAACTGGTGTCACATCGAATTTTTGGGAATGACATGGGCATATGATACCTCACCTTGATAATGTAAAAATGAGGCTAGTTTATTCAGTAATATGTACTTGCAATATAAAAAAACGACTTTAGATAATTAACTAATTGATAAAAAAGGCCTAACAAATAGCGGTTAGGCAAAAGTGTGGCATAAAATCATTGGATCTGTGTAATGATTTAAAATGCGGCTAGACTATTTGTTTTCAAAATTTATTCTTAATTTCGATACGATATTTTTTCCGATTGGCTGGGTTTGTTTTGTTGGGCTAATTAATGGATCTGAAAATTGCATTTTTTTAAAAAATGCATGGCTTTTAGTGTAACTGATTGAATCAATGTTAATATCTTGACCTATAATAGGAATGTAGACTTTCTTTGCTAATATGAGTTTAGGGAAAATCATTTTTTTTGGAGATTCATTAACGAATACAGATGGTTTTATTATGGGCTTGGGTTTGATGACAGGCTTGGGTTGTGTTTGGTTAATCGCTAATTGGGTTTTTTCTCTCTCTAGCGGTTTAGCGGGTTCAGTCTTAGGTTGAGAGATGATACTACTTGGTAAAATATCAGCTTTTAATGTATAGCTTAATTTTGGGATTAATTTAGGCAATTTAGGTAATTGAGGTTTGTTAACTTGTTCTGCAATTTTTTGGGCAACATTGAGCTTCTCCTGACGTTCCTCAAATGACATTTCAATAAAGCTTTTCACTTTATTGGGAACCGATTTTTCTGATTGACTGACTGAATTTATATTACTAGTAAAGCTCATTTCATGAGGTGTATTTAAGAAAGTATTTCTCGGTTCAAGCTGCGATTTATGAATGAAAAGTGATGAATTTAGCATAAAAACTCCTAATAAATAATAGACTCATTATTAGTATTCTATGCAAATGATGGATGGTAATAATATAAAAAAACGCTGGTTTTCATTATTTGAAATAAAAACAGCCAATATATTAAACTATATGGCTGTTTTTATAAGAGGCAGAGCGGAAATGCTCTATCAAAATAAATTATCGTGTGCCGTAGACAACAATTGTTTTACCATGCGCGGAGATTAAATTTTGGTCTTCCAGCATTTTTAAAATACGACCCACTGTTTCACGGGAACAACCGACGATTTGACCAATTTCCTGACGGGTAATTTTAATTTGCATGCCATCAGGGTGAGTCATCGCATCAGGTTGTTTTGCTAAATTTAACAATGTTTGAGCAATACGACCAGTAACGTCTAAGAATGCAAGGTTACCTACTTTTTCGGAAGTGGTTTGCAAGCGATTCGCCATTTGCGCAGAAAGACGCATCAGGATATCTGGGTTGACTTGAATCAGCTGACGGAATTTCTTATAGGAAATTTCAGCGACTTCGCAAGCAACTTTTGCGCGAACCCATGCAGTACGTTCCTGTCCTTCTTCAAATAACCCAAGTTCGCCAATGAAGTCTCCCTGATTTAAATAAGAGAGAATCATTTCTTTGCCTTCTTCATCTTTGATTAAAACAGCCACTGAACCTTTAACAATGTAGTAAAGGGTTTCTGCTTTTTCACCCTGATGGATCAGAGTGCTCTTGGATGGATACTTATGAATATGGCAGTGTGACAAAAACCATTCAAGAGTAGGGTCTGTTTGTGGCTTGCCGAGAACCATTAGCGTTATCCTCTGTATGTTATTGCAACCTTTCGAAAAGTAGGGAAAGGCTGACTTTAAAGTGTCTAGCTTAGCATATTAAGTCACATTGATGCCTATTATTAATGCTGCTATGGACCAATGCAAATTAATATCAATTGTATAATATAATCAATTGAAACGTTGAGTTTTGATCTTAATCCTATCAACTAAGCATTGTTTGTATCATATCCAATGTCGAATGTCTTCCCTGTATCGCTTCAGCCTAATAATGCTGATATAACATTGTCTAGATATATGGAACAATGAGGCGATAAACATCACTATTTTTTGAGAGGAATAAAAATGGAAGCACGCGTAAAGTGGGTAGAAGGACTCTCTTTTTTAGGTGAGTCAGCATCAGGTCACCAAATTATGATGGATGGTAATGCAGGGGATAAAGCGCCCAGCCCAATGGAGATGGTTTTAATGGCGGCGGGTGGATGTAGTGCGATTGACGTTGTTTCCATCATTCAAAAAGGTCGTCAGGATATTCTTGATTGTGAGGTGAAATTAACGTCACAGCGCCGCGAAGAAGCGCCTCGCTACTTCACTGATATCAATTTACATTTTATTGTCACTGGTCGTGAATTAACAGACAAAGTCGTTGAACGCGCCGTCCAACTTTCGGCGGAAAAATATTGCTCCGTCGCAATCATGTTAGAAAAAACGGTGAATGTGACTCATAGCTTCGAAATTAAAAACGTATAATCGTGTTTATATTCAGATGCTTATCTTTATTATCGATAAGCATCTTATCATTAATCTATTTAATTATAATGCTGAGCTACCCATTACGCTGTTTCATGAGTTTTTCCACTAATGGCATCATAATCAGCTCCATTGCGAGACCTAATTTCCCTCCCGGCACCACAATGGTATTCATTGCTGAAATAAACGAACCATTTAGCATGGATAATAAATAGGGAAAATCAATCTGCTCTAATCCCCTGAAACGAATCACAATAAAACTTTCGTCCTGTGAGGGAATCGCTTTTGCCGAAAAAGGGTTCGAGGTATCAACCGTCGGAACGCGCTGGAAGTTAATATGGGTACGGGAGAATTGTGGCGTAATATAGTTAATATAATCTCCCATTGAACGGACTACGGAATCCATCACGGCTTCCCGAGAATGCCCCCGTTCGGTGGTGTCACGAATAAGCTTTTGAATCCATTCAAGGTTGACGATAGGTACAACGCCGACCAGCAAGTCAACATGTTGTGCCACATCGTGTTCTGGCGTGACAATACCACCATGTAACCCTTCATAGAATAACACGTCGGTATTGGATGGCAGTGACTCCCACGGCGTAAAAGTACCGGGTTGTAACCCATAAGGCACAGCTTCATCGTAGGTATGGAGGTATTTACGAGACTGCCCATAACCGGTTGTCGCGTAGTCAATTAAGGTTTGTTCAAGTAGAGAAAAATCATTGGCTTCAGGACCGAAATAACTAATATGGCGTCCTTGTTCGCGGGCTTTACGGATAGCCATATCCATTTCAGGGCGGGTATAGCGATGAAAACTATCCCCTTCAAGGGTCGCAGGGCGGATATTTAATTGATGGAATATCTTACGAAATGCTTGGCTCGTTGAGGTTGTTCCTGCGCCACTCGAACCCGTCACTGCAATAATCGGATGCTTCTTTGACATAGTGGACTCCCTGTTTTACGCCATGACCACTATTTTTGAGAAACAGCGCTACGGGCGAAACTGGTTATTAGGCATGAAATTTACCGATTCATGTAACTCAGACCAGACTAGCACAATTTCGCCAGAAACTAACTGCCGTTTCACGTCATTCACTTTATCCTGCAAGCTTTTCTCATGGGTGCCATAATCGGTGCCTTCGCGTAAAACATAACTTTCGATGAGATTTTCTAGAGTTTCAGGCGCGAGATCTTTCCACGGAATAATCATGATTTTTGCTCATTCAAATACGATGTTAACCACAACGGAATACGTGTTTCCAACCACATTTGCGGCTTTCTAAAACTGCCACCGACAAATCCAACATGCCCACCATGTTCCGTCATTTGGTATTCAATATTTGCAGGTAAATGGCTTAAATCTGGTACCACTTCCGGCGCCATAAATGGGTCATCTTTGGCGTGGATTATCAGTGTGGGTTTTGTAATCTGTGATAATTTAGGTAGCGCACTGCATTTTTGATAATAATCCGCCGCATCATCAAAGCCGTGGATGCGCGCAGTAATGACATCATCAAATTCGCGAATACGTTTAAGCTGCTTAAGTTGCAATAAATTAAGCGGAAGCGAGCCGGGGTAGCGTACCAACTTGCGCGTTGCATTGCGTTTTAACCCGTTAAGTAGGTAGCGCTGATATAGTTGAGAAATACCTTTTTCCATTTTGATGGAACAGGCTTCTAGCATGAGTGGTGCAGAGACAACAACACCCGCATCCAATTCGGCATTCTCACCATTCTCTGCTAAATAGCAGGCTAACATATTACCGCCAAGAGAGTAACCGACTGCTGCAGTTGGAGCATCCCCCCAGGTTTGTTTCAACCAATGTAAAAAATAGCGAGCATCGCTGGTTTCACCGGAATGATAAATACGTTTTTGGCGATTAGGTTCTCCGCTACACCCTCTAAAATGCATAATTACGCCTAGCCACCCTTGCTTTTGGGCGCTTTCTAACATCCCATGGGCATAAGGGCTTTTAAAATTTCCTTCCAATCCGTGAAAAATCACTAAACGAGGCTTTTTACTTGCTTGTTCTGGGTTTTCGCTCCATGCAAGATCGATAAAATCACCATCAGGCAATTCTAATCGCTGCCATGTGGGGACAATTTTCGGGGTACGCCGAAAGATCCTTGGTAATAAGGTTTGGAGGTGTGGATTTTTTGCCCAACTCATAGGGCGGAAATTTTCTGACATGGCCTTATTTTTTATTTAGTGGGAACGCTTGAGAGTCACATAACATACTGTTATTTTTCTGTGATGCAAGTAAACATATTTAGGTTGAGGAACATAGTATAAATGACTCTGGGGCTAATTTTTTCGCTTTTTACGTTTTTATTCATTGCCGCAGTCACGCCTGGCCCTAACAATATGTTGTTGACCTCTTGTGCCGCTAACTACGGATTCCGTCGTAGTATCGGATTATTATTAGGAATAATGCTTGGAATGCAGTCAATTCTTTATTTGTCTGCATTCGGCGTTGCTACACTCTTACTATTATATCCAGCAATTCATATCGTGCTGAAAATCGTTGGTAGCATTTATTTATTATGGTTGGCATGGAAAACAGCGACTGCTAGCTATGAGCCGTTGAAAACAGATAGCAAAGCCTCTAAAAGTGTAACGTGGTTCCAAGGCGGGTTATTGCAGTTCTTAAATCCGAAAGCGTGGATGATGGGATTAGGCGCAGTAGGCAGTTTTAGTCTGCCTGGTGAGCTATTTACTCAATCCATTATCTTGATGAGCATCGCTTTTGTGGCGGTAAACTTAACGGCAGGCTTGATCTGGATGGGATTTGGTTCTTTGATTGGTGTCTTCTTACGTAGCCGACGTGCATGGTTTATTTTCAATTTGGTCATGGGGATATTAACTGCCGCTTGTGTGCCATTAATTTGGCTGGAGTAATCCATTTCCAATAAATAAAAAAGGCACGTTAAGTGCCTTTTTTTATCGTTCAATTCAAATCATCATCTAATCTAAATCGACATTTTTACTACCAAACAGGTAGGTGAAAATGAATCCACACAGATACGAAACTAAGACACCGCCAGCATACACAGCCATGGCTGGAAGCACGCCTTGGTCAGAGGTCATCAGTGGAATCGCAATTAATCCGGAAGGTCCGAACACCGTATTTAAACCAACAGGTAAGCCCATCCAGGCTACGGCACCAATAAAGAACCCACCGGCAGCACCACCTAAACAGGCTGTCACAAACGGTTTTACTCGCGGTAGCGTGACACCATAGATCAATGGTTCACCGATTCCTAAGAAGCCTGGGAATAACGCTCCACCAATTTGGCTACGCGTCACGGAGCCTTTTTTCGCTTTTACATACAAGGCTAATGCTGCGCCGACTTGGCCCGCTCCAGCCATTGCTAAGATTGGAAATAGTGAGTTAAAGCCTTGGGCTTCGACTAATGCCACATACACAGGAATAAAACCTTGGTGGACACCGAACATGACCGCAATTAAGAACAAGCCTGCTAATACCGCGGTTCCTATCGGGTTACCATTTAAGTGCATGAACAGCCAAGACATTCCTTCGAAGAGCCATACGCCGATAGGCATGATGAAAACAAAGGTAGCAGCCCCAACGATGAGCAGTGTAATGGTCGAGGTTAAAATAATATCTAAGCTTGCAGGAATAATTGTACGAACTTGTTTTTCGACCCAAGCACCGAAAATACAGGCAATCAGGATACCGATAATGTTACCTCTAGGGTCGATATACCAACCAAAGAAGTCTGTCATACCAGAATAGAAGCCTTTAGTGGCAGCCGGATCGTAGCCTAAAATAAACAGTGCTGCGATAATCGCCCCGTTCACACCACTTCCGCCAAAGGCTTTTTGTGCGTTATAACCGATTAGCAGTCCCATAAAGGTGAATAGACCTTTACCAAACACGCTCATATAGGCAATTAAGCTTTTTAGATGGTCCAGCTGAGTTGAATCCGCAGGGAATAAATTTTGGTTTGCTGACAATAATGTTAGCAATGACGCTAATCCCATTAACAGACCTGCGCCGATAAAGCCTGGAATTAATGGGGTAAAAATGGTCGCGAACTTAGATAAAAACCGATGGACTGCACTGGTTTGTTTCTTCTTAAGTTGCTGTTTATTCGCAGAGGCGATCTCTTTCAGATCTTGCGTCGCCGACGCATCGTGAAGCTCATCGGCTTCGCCGCTCTCTAGCATCTGCTTCATTAGATCTGCGGCTGCTTGAGCTTTACCAGGACCAAGAACAACTTGTAGTTGGTCATCACTTTCAATCACGCCAAGTACACCTGCAATTTGTTTGATTGCCGCTTTATCCACGAATTGGTCATCATGTAATGTGAGTCGCAAGCGGGTCATGCAGTTGCCGCATTGCTTGATATTACGACCGCCACCTACGTGTTGCAGGATCTGCTGTATCATTTCATTGGTTATTTTAGCCATACTGTTTCTCTCATAAATATCCGTTGATTAGACGGATTTTGCGATGTTGAGGGCAGTGCGAATAAAGCCATGGTTTTTAGCGAGTAATTGACGAGCTTCATCGGCATTTAAACCCGATAAAATCATCAAAATCGCTGTCTTACAGTGTCTATCACATTGTTGTAATGCAGATTCTGCGGTCTGGCGGTCACATTCAGTTGCCTCCATCACAATCTTGGTTTGGCGTTCGATAAGTTTGGCATTCGTCGCTTCGACATCGACCATCAAGTTACCAAACACCTTGCCGATGCGGATCATCGCTCCGGTGGTGATCATATTTAGAATGAGTTTTTGAGCCGTTCCTGCTTTCATTCGTGAAGAGCCTGTGACAACTTCAGCGCCAACAATAGGGGTAATGGCAATGTCGGCGGCTTGAGAGACAGGGCTGTCAGGGTTACAGCTAATCGCCGCGACGGTAGCACCTAAGGCGCGAGCGTATTTCATGGCACCCAGTACATAGGGAGTACGCCCACTCGCCGCGATCCCAACGAGAACATCGTTTTGATTAAAATTGATATTTTTTAAATCCTGTTCACCGAGTTCGGGTTTGTCTTCTGCATTTTCAACGGCACGAAAGATGGCTTGGTGACCACCGGCAATCAGCCCAATCACTTGTTCATGTGGGGTTCCATAGGTAGGAGGACATTCACTGGCATCGAGGATCCCTAAGCGTCCTGATGTGCCCGCACCGGAATAGATTAAGCGACCACCACGTTGGAAGGCATCGGCAACCTTATCGACCAATTGTGCAATTTGCGGTAAGGTTTTTTCCACAGCCAAAGGGACTTTTTTATCTTCATTGTTAATCACTTGAAGCATTTCAAGGGTAGACAATTGGTCAATGTGGGTGCTGGCTTCATTGCGACTTTCCGTGACCATCTTGCTTAAATCAATCGACATAGTAATAACTCCTTAAACGTATCATGAGGGGTATGCTATGGAATTATTTATTCCTTTGATGTGATGGCTATCACGGTGCAATCTATTCTCTCTTGCCAAAATAAGCGAATAATCTTGGCTGTTTATTACGCGATAAAATAATAATTATTTGAATTTAAATAATTAATTTTCAAGCATTGAGTCTTTATTACAGGAATAATTTATTTGTAAATTTATTCTGTAGATAAAGGTTTACCTTCTTGAGGGCTATTATGACGTTACTTGATACCATCACGTACCTATTACCACGACTCGCGGAAAATCAACGTAAAATTGCGCAATTTATCTTAGAAAGTCCTGAAAAAGTGCTGAAACTGTCCTCTTCGCAATTGGCAGAACAGCTTGGAATCAGTCAATCCGCTATTGTGAAGTTTAGTCAAAAGTTAGGCGTAAAGGGGTATCCCGCGCTGAAACTGGCATTGAGTGAAATTATTGGTCGCCAGCAGCTCGATATAGGAGAACCCCATAGTGCGTTGCATAACCGAATTACTCAAACGGATAGCTTGATGGTGGTCGCCCAGAAGCTGGCATTAGAGAAAAATTATTCCATCACCGAAACAACTAAACGCCTTGATTTTAAAAAGTTTGAAAAAATCATTCAGCGCATAGACAGTGCGCAGCGTGTGCAAATTGTCGGGATTGGAGGCTCAGGTCTCACCGCGAAAGATTTAAGCTATAAGCTCCAGAAGATTGGAATTACGACACTGGTGGAGCCTGATCACCATGTTCAAATTGCCGCGGCATTAACGTTAACACCACAAGATGTACAAATTGTCATTTCCTTTTCTGGAAAGCGTAAAGATATGCTAACTGCCGCCAATATTGGACATCAAAATGGGGCTTGTGTTATTGCGATTACGCGCTCGAAAGATTCTCCTCTAGCGCAAATGTCGGATTATATGTTGGAAAGCGTGGCGGAAGAGAATGAATGGCGGAGCTCTTCTATCTCTTCAAGAACGGCACAAAATACCCTTACCGATTTGTTGTTCATGGCATTGCTACAAAAACGGGAAGATAAAGCGAAAGCCTTGGTGATGAATGCAAAAGTGATGATAAATAAACTTGATGAATAACGATTAATGCCTCGATAACTTTGCAAAATAACTTTATCTGCGTTAAGACTAAAGGAGATATTATTTCGCTTAAAATAATTAATTGAGGGAGAGTCCATGAGGGCGTTGATCGTTTATACCGAGCTAACAGATGAAGATTCTGTGATCAGCCATGCGGTAGCACGGCTGGCAAGTGAACTGAATGACGAGCATGTAGAAACGGTCATTATTCGTGATTTCGAGGATGGTCTTGCCTATATCCGCTCAAATACCAGTATTGACTGCTTGCTTTATGGGCGAGATATGTCTGATAAGGAAGAGCAAGCGCAAGCCCATCGACTAATTACCCAGCTTCATCGTCGTCAAGAAGATGTGCCTGTTTTTCTCTTGAGTGATCGTGAAGAAGCTTTAGTGGCTTTTGACCGAAAAATGATGGAGCAAGTGGATGAGTTTGCGTGGATTTTAGAAGACTCAGCCGACTTTATTGCTGGGCGAGTTCTCGCCGCAATTATTCGCTACCGCGCTCAATTACTCCCGCCATTAATGAAAAGCCTAATTAAATACAGTGATGTGCATGAACATTCATGGGCTGCGCCAGGGCACCAAGGCGGAGTCGGCTTTACGAAAACGCCAGCGGGGCGTATTTATCATGATTTCTTTGGTGAAAACTTATTCCGTACGGACATTGGTATTGAGCGGGTTGCCGTGGGATCACTTCTTGATCACACCGGCGCATTCGGTGAATGCGAAAAAAATGCCGCACGAATTTTTGGCGCAGACCAGTCTTACTCTGTGGTGGTGGGCACATCAGGCTCGAACCGTACAATTATGCAGGCATGCATGACGGATGAGGATGTCGTGGTTATTGACCGTAACTGCCATAAATCCATCGAGCAAGGTTTGATTTTGACGGGAGCAAAACCTGTTTATATGGTTCCAAGCCGTAACCGCTATGGCATTATTGGACCAATTTACCCAACCGAAATGTCTCCTGAAGCTATCCAAGAAAAAATCGCTAACAACCCGTTCACCGCGGATAAACTGGGCAAAAAACCTGCCTATAGCGTAGTGACAAACTGTACTTATGATGGCGTTTGCTACAACGCACGCAAAGTCCAGAATTTACTGGATAAATCTCTCGATAGGATTCATTTTGATGAGGCATGGTATGGCTATGCCCGATTTAATCCCATTTACCGTGACCATTTTGCGATGCGTGATGAAGAACGTAAGGATGACGATCCAACGATTTTTGCGACTCACTCGACCCATAAATTACTGAATGCGCTTTCGCAAGCATCGTTTATTCATGTCAGAAATGGGCGTAATGCCATTGATTTTAATCGCTTTAACCAAGCGTATCATATGCATGCAACTACCTCTCCACTGTACGCTATCTGTGCTTCTAACGACATTGCCGCGGATATGATGGATGGAAATAGTGGGCGCTCATTAACTGACGAAGTGATTCGTGAAGCCATCGACTTCCGTCAATCACTGGGTTATCTCTACAAAGAGTTTCAAAATGATGGGGAGTGGTTTTTCAAGCCGTGGAATCAGGAAACCGTGAAGGACCCTGCAACAGGTGAACGTTACGATTTTGAGTTCGCGCCTGTTGAGCTTTTGATGAAAGAGCAAAGCTGCTGGGTGATGAATCCGGAAGATACATGGCATGGATTCAAAAATATCCCTGCTGATTGGGCGATGCTTGACCCTATAAAAGTGAGTATTCTGGCGCCGGGTATGGGGGATGATGGTAAATTACTGGATTCTGGTGTACCCGCAGCTTTGGTCACAGCATGGCTAAATCACTACGGTATTGTGCCAACGCGCACCACAGATTTTCAAATTATGTTTCTGTTTTCTATGGGGATCACCAAAGGTAAGTGGGGAACATTGGTCAATGCATTGCTCTCTTTTAAACGCCATTATGATGCTAATACTCAGTTAAAAAAAGTGTTGCCGGAAGTGGTAGAAGTCGCACCTGATATTTATGGTGATATGGGGTTGCGTGATTTGGGCAATAAAATGTTTGCGTATTTGCAACGTAATAACCCTGGCAGTCAGCTTAATCAAGCCTACTCCGAGTTACCGAATGTCATGATGAGCCCCCGTGATGCGTATCAACAGATTGTTGCTAATCGTGTTGAAGCCGTACCGTTAGACAAACTGGCTGGACGTATTGCGGCGAACTCGATTATTCCTTACCCGCCGGGGATCCCAATGTTGTTATCGGGCGAAAGCTTTGGAGAAACCGACAGTCCACATATTGGCTATTTGCGTAGTTTACAAGCGTGGGATAGCGAATTTCCGGGTTTCGAGCATGAAACGGAAGGCACAGAAAAAATTAATGGCGAATACCATGTGATGTGCGTGAAAGCTCGATAGTGAGAATGTAATTAAATTTAGGGGTTAATACCGAAAATAGATCCTTATCAGGGATTAGCTAAGGATCTATTGTGTCTTTCTGTCAGTTACTATGAGCGGAATTAACGCCTAATCTGGTGTGAGAATGTGTGGTTAACTAATGGAATGATAGGAATTTTTTGTTTATTAAAATAATCGTTATCTTCAATAAAGCCTAATTGATGGCAATATTGTGAAGCATAGCCACTGACTAAAAGTTTCCAATTGAATTTAAAGTCTGGATAGGTTTTTTTTGCGATTTTATAAATACTGGTTGTGCAGTTATTCCACATAGAATGATATTTTTCATCATTTTCTTTCAATGAATTGATTTTATCCATGTAATTGATAAACAATTCAGTAATAAGTGGTTTATCTAAATTTAAGGGATAAATATAGACTTGCTCATTGCGTAAATTAACCCGCGTACCAATCAAATCCTGCTCATCCGCGACCACATAGATAATATCGTAGTTATAGAAAAAACCTTTCCAAACCGAAAATTGCTGATGTGATTTTCGCCGTGTTTCAATGGAAAAAGAGACATAGTCTCCATTGGAAAAACCAAAACTCAAAAAAACATGGGCAATCATTTTACCAGACCAATGTGACTGTACTAAATCGACACTTTGCAGATCAGACAAGTTGTAATGTTTGGTACCCCATATGTATTCGTTTTTATCTGTGAATTGAAACGAACGAAAATTGTGGATGGCAACCTCTGAAGTATCGCGGTTAAAATCCATAGAGGATTTATAGCGATACTCTGTTCTCCACTCGTCTTTAGGAAGTAAATTACTCATCATCGCATTTTCAATAGAACGGACATGGCTCGGGAGTAATCTAAAACAATCCCCGGTGTCCACGTCATTATACTTGCATGTTTTCTGAGCTGGGACATGACCCAAAGTTCAGGGCTAAAGAGTAATTTAAGTAGCAACATGAAGCCGCCTTTTTTCTCAGTAAAATATCCTTCAGTACTTTTTATTAGCGCTAAAGAGACAACGGTTGAGCAATTACGGTTAGTTAAATTGTAGGTCGTGTCTTTGCTGTATTCACGCCAAAAGGCATCCAGTTTTTCTTTACTGATCCCTTCAATGGTTAATTTGAAATTAGACGGCGGCGCAATTTTCATTTCATCAAGATAACTGATTTGAAAAACGCCAGTGTCATTGTTTTCTTCCGTGGATTTTAATATCTGTAAGAATTGCGCCGTATCGCGGTCAATATCTTTCTCTGGGTAGTGGCTGATATAAATCTCATCGAGTTCAAAGGCGACATGCCCTGTACTAATGACCCCCTGAGAATTGCGGGAGACAATGTAGCGCTGGATAATTTTAAAAAATAACGGTAGTTGCCCTGTGGTTGTCCAAACATGTAGGGTGCCGGATTCTCTGTCTGAAGATGAGTGATTACGTACAAAAGTTATTTGATCCACATCATCGGATATCCGGCTACTGACGACAAAATAGTACACAAAGAATGAGTCTAGGGAGAAGATCATAATCAGCGTACCGACATCCCAATAGACTTGGCGGGATGAATAGTCAAAAGACCATGGAATAAAATTCCATAAGCCAAGTAAGAACTCAATAATGGATACGGTAAACATCAGTTTCCAGCGCTGAAACTTTAAAACCACGCTGTTGGACATTTTCCAGATAGCGCTGACCATCAGATATAAGCCAGTAATAAAGCCAGAAAGAACGGTTTCCCAAGCATGTATTTTGGAAAACAAGACAATGTAGACCATAAGCAGCAGCACTAGCCCACGGCTGATTCGTAATCCTCGAGTGGCACCTTGGCAATATGCTGAGCAAACAAAGGAGCGAATGGCTTCCAATAAAATTGGAATACATAGAAAAATCATGTACTCATGGGGATCTGCAAAAAAAGGTAATAAGAAAAAGCAGGCGCCAATAAACACACCAAAGAGTGTTAATGCGAGAATAAACCAAAAATATTTTTTTGCTGTGTTTCTGCCATAGAGCATTGTCATTATATAAATCATGCTGTACCAACCATAGAATCTAGATAAGTGCTAATGCCTTATCTTTATAGGTTTTTATTTTTTAATTTGTCGGATAGGCTTCATTATAATGGGGATATTACAGTGACAAAATAGATGCTCACTGAAGTGTTTTACTATGATTTTAATCTATTGAAGAATAAGTGTTATTTTTAATATTACACTTTCTTTGATTGGTTTTAACTGCTTAAAGTTAATGATATGTTAATATTTAAATCTATTAATTACACCTCAAATCTTCAGATTATTTTTTAAAAAAACTATAAATAAGATTTTTATGTGTAATTTAAATTTTTAAAGGTTTTGCACTAATTAAGAATATCTAATTTGGTCTTATTGTAAAAATAGCCCTTATTAATATGACCTTAATAAGGGTTTATTCATTGAAATAAATTACCGATTAACCTGCTTCAAACTCATTGGTCATGGTTTCTAGCTGTTCTTGTAAATCCATCCACTCCATTTCAACGTCTTCGAGTGCGGATTTTTGTTCTGTCTGTTTCTTCAAACAGTCAGTGAGCTCCGCTTTTTTATCTTGCTCATAAATGGCTGCGTCAGATAATTTTGCCTCTAATTCTGCCAAGGAAATCGAATACTTTTCCATTTTCTTTTCCAATTCCGTCATTTTTTTACGGATGGGTTGAGTCAGTTGACGGAACTCGGCTTCTCGGCGTTTTTGGTCTTTTCTATCTTGAGCCGTGACAGTTGAGGTACTGGCTGGTTTTTCTTTATCAAGCAGTTCTCGTGCTTGCTGCAATTCCATTTTGTTTTGTTCGGCTAACCATTGTTGGTAATCTTCAAGGTCGCCATCAAATTGCTCAACTTTTCCGCCATGAACCAGATACAGCTCGTCGGTTGTGGTGCGCAGTAAGTGTCTATCATGGGAAACCACCACTAAGGCCCCTTCGAAAGCCATTAATGCTTCAGTCAGTGCTTGGCGCATGTCCAAGTCTAAATGGTTGGTTGGCTCATCGAGTAACAGTAAATTAGGGCGTTGCCAGACAATCAGCGCTAATACTAGGCGAGCTTTTTCACCACCGGAAAATCGTCCACTAGGATCAGTCACTTGGTCGCCTTTAAAGCCAAACCCTCCTAAATAGTCACGTAACTGTTGTTCCGTTTGCTCTGGTGCTAAGCGGGCAAGATGCTGCAACGGGGATTCATCAGCGTGCAAATATTCTAATTGGTGCTGGGCGAAATACCCCAGTTTAATGCCCTTGGCGAGGGAAATTTCACCGTGCAATGGGGGTAAATCTCCCGCTAACATTTTGATTAATGTTGATTTACCTGCACCATTTCGCCCAAGTAAACCAATGCGTGAGCCGGGGACTAAATTCAATTTAATGGATTCTAATACCACTTTTTCACCGTAACCAGCACTGACTTTTTCCATTTTTAATAATGGGTTAGGTAAGCTTTCTGGTTTGCGGAATGAAAAATGGAATGGGTTATCCACATGTGCAGGGGCAACCATCTCCATACGCTCAAGCATTTTAATACGGCTTTGAGCTTGCTTCGCTTTCGTTGCTTGTACTCTGAAGCGGTCAATGTAGCTTTGTAAGTGAGCGGCTTTGGCTTGTTGGCTCTCATACAGAGCCTGTTGTTGTGCCAATTTAGTAGCACGTTGACGCTCGAAAGAGGAGTAGTTACCCGTGTATTCGAACATCGTTTCTTGTTCGATATGCAGCACTTTATCGATAATAGGATCGAGGAAGTCCCTATCATGGGAAATCAAGATCAGTGTGCCTGAGTAGCTCTTAAGCCATTTTTCCAGCCAAATGACGGCATCTAAGTCTAAGTGGTTCGTTGGTTCATCGAGCAACAATAAATCAGAACGGCACAATAGGGCTTGCGCTAAGTTCAAGCGCATACGCCAGCCACCCGAAAAGGATTTTACTGGGGACTGTAGTTGTGCCTGACTAAAGCCTAAACCATGTAGTAGGCTGGCCGCACGGGATTGAATCGTCCATGCATCAATGGCATCTAACTGTCCGTGAACCACGGCAATGGCATGACCATCATTTTTTTCATTCGCTTGCTGGAGTTTTTGTTCTAGGGCACGAAATTCGCGATCGCCATCAATCACATACTCAATACAAGGCACATCAAGGGCTGGGGTTTCTTGATTAACCCATGCCATTGACCAATTGCTTGGAAAGGTTGCTGATCCTGCTTCTGCTTGTAATTCACCTTTTAGCAGTGCCAGCAATGTGGATTTTCCGCAGCCGTTTTTACCCACTAATCCGACTTTCTGTCCCGGATTGATAGTCGCAGTTGCATTGTCCAGCAGAACACGTACACCTCGGCGAATTTGTAATGAAGAGAAAACAATCATAGAAACCGTCTATTGAAAATATGTTAAATTATTGAGTTAGATATATTCGAATAAAAAAGTTATTACTGAAATATATTCAGCTTAAAATACATTTAGCAGGCTGCATGGTAACGGAAAATTATCCGCCTGACACGCCTTTGAGGAGGGAAAGATGTCAAATTCGCTAAAAGTACTGGTGGTCTACGCTCACCCAGACCCCCATGAGTCAGTTGCTAATCGTCTGTTATTAGATGCGGTGCGTGATTTTGATAATGTCACTATCCATGATTTATATGCAACATACCCCGATTATTTTATTGATGTCACCGCAGAACAAAAGCGACTTTGTCAGCATGATGTCATCGTATTTCAGCATCCTCTCTATACTTATAGTTGCCCCGCTTTATTAAAAGAGTGGTTTGACCAAGTGCTGACTCGCCGGTTTGCCACAGACCAAGGTTATCAAAAGTTAAAAGGCAAATATTGGCGTTCGATTATTACGACAGGGGAGCCAGAAGAGTCTTACCAGCATGGCGGCTATAATCGCTATCCGTTATCCGAAATTCTTCGCCCATTTGAATTGACTGCGTTGATGTGTGATATGCAGTGGCTAGAACCGAGTATCATTTATTCTGCCCGTCGACTGAGCAAACAACAATTACAGCAAGCAGTTGAAGAATATAAACAATGGATGAAGCAGCCCCTCAATATGGGAGATATTTCAAATGGATGAGTTGAATCTATTTGAGTCGGTGATCATATTTTTATGCGCCGGTGTTGTGATGGTGCCAATTGCCCAAAAAATCCGATTGGGTGCGGTGTTAGGGTATTTACTCGCTGGGATCATCATTGGTCCTTTTGTGTTGGGTTTTATCCGCAATGTGAATGATATTCTGCATTTCTCTGAGTTAGGTGTTGTCTTCTTAATGTTTTTGATAGGACTCGAGCTGAAGCCATCTAAATTATGGGAACTGCGTCGGTCAATTTTTGGTGTGGGAACCATCCAAGTGGTTGTCACTGCGGTGCTAATGGCAGGGGTGCTCATTCTGGCACAATTTTCTTGGCAGGCTGCGGTAGTCGGTGGCTTGGGCATGGCGATGTCCTCGACGGCGATGGCGCTGCAATTGATGAACGAAAAAGGGATGTCTAATCAAGAAAGTGGGCAGCTTGGTTTTTCCGTTTTACTGTTCCAAGATATGGCCGTTATCCCCATTATGGCGTTGATTCCGTTATTAGCCGGTGATACGGGGAGCAGTGATTGGTACAAAATTGGTTTGAAAGTGGTAGCGTTTGTAGGGCTGTGGGTTGTCGGTCGCTATTTATTACGTCCACTATTTAGACTAGCCGCCAAGTCGGGGGTGCACGAGATTTTCACGGCAGCCGCGCTGTTAGTGGTATTAGGTTCGGCACTGATTATGGAAAGCCTAGGGTTCTCAATGGCGTTGGGAACATTTATGGCTGGAGTGATGCTGGCGGAAACAGAATTCCGCCATGAACTAGAGATTAATATCGAGCCGTTTAAAGGATTATTGTTAGGGCTGTTTTTTATCTCTGTTGGGATGTCTCTGAATCTACAAGTGTTGTGGACTTACCTTCCACAAGTCTTGATCGCTGTTGTAGTATTAGTCGCGGTGAAAGCACTGGTGTTGTATGCGCTAGGGTTTGTGGCTCGCTTACGTAATGGTGCTCGCGCGCAGTTTTCTGGGGTACTGAGCCAAGGTGGGGAGTTTGCCTTCGTGATTTATGCCACCGCGTTTGGCGCGAGTGTTATTGATGAACGTCAAATGGACCTCTTGTTGGTTGTGGTGACTTTGTCGATGATGACAACGCCACTTGTGATGCAGCTGATAGATGCGTATCTCAACCGCCGTTATAATCAGCAAGCGACATCGACAGAAAAACCGTTTGTGGAAGATACTAATCCTCACGTTATTTTAGTGGGATTTGGGCGCATGGGGCAGGTGGTTGGTCGTTTGTTGATGGCGAATAAAGTGAACATTACGGTGCTTGAACAAGATGTCACGGCAATTAGCACGATGCGCCGCTATGGATATACCGTTTATTATGGGGATGCGCGTGAGCTGCAACTTCTTCGTTCGGCAGGCGCGGATAAAGCGAAATCGATTGTGATCACCAGTAATGTGCCTGAGGAAGTGATGGAAATTGTGCGTATTTGCCAAGAAAACTTCCCTAACTTGCATATTATTGCACGAGCTAAAGGGCGTTTAGAAGCACACGAATTATTGCACAGTGGCGTGACGGATTTCAGCCGTGAAACCTTCTCAAGTGCGCTGGAAATGGGCAGTAAGGCGCTAGTTAGTACCGGTATGCACCCTCATAAAGCTTATCGAGCCAAGCAACATTTCCGCAGACTCGATATGCGTATGTTACGCGATATCATTCCTGAAAATGAAAACAGCGACAGCGGGCAAATCTCACGCATTAAAGAGGCGCGGCGTGAACTTAACGAACTTTTCGAAAAAGAGATGCAAAGAGAAAATCGCCAACCGCATAGCTGGAATAACGAACAGTAAGGTAGAAAAATGGCAGCAACACGTAAGCGTTTTATTGCTGGGGCAACTTGCCCTAAATGCAAGTCTCAAGACACCTTAATGATGTGGCGAGAAGACAAAATTGATGTGGTTGAATGTGTGAGCTGTGGGGATCAACAGCGCCAAACCGAAGGTGATGCCACTGAGCATGTGAGAAAGCAAGAACAAGTTATTGGGATTTTTACCCCAGAATAAGAGAATTTTGTCAATTCTCAATACAGCACAATTGTTTTCCGGTACAATTGGCAAAAATTTTTCCCTTACGGGTCGTAGGAGATGTCATGAAAGTAGCAAAAGACTTGGTTGTAAGCCTCGCTTACCAAGTAAGAACAGAAGACGGTGTTTTAGTTGATGAGTCCCCGGCAAACGCGCCAATGGATTATCTGCATGGCCGTGGATCTTTAATTTCTGGTCTGGAAAAAGCATTAGAAGGTCGTGAAGTTGGCGAACATTTCGATGTCGAAGTCGCTTCAGACGATGCATATGGTCAATACGATGACAACTTAGTTCAACGCGTACCAAAAGATGTATTCATGGGCGTTGACGAGCTGGAAGTGGGTATGCGTTTCTTAGCGGATACTGATATGGGTCCAGTTCCTGTTGAAATCACTGGCATCGAAGGCGATGAAGTTATCGTCGACGGTAACCATATGTTAGCAGGTCAAAACCTGAAATTTAATGTTGAAGTCATGGCTATCCGTGAAGCAACAGAAGAAGAAATCGCACATGGTCACGTCCATGGTGCTGATGGTCACGACCATGACCATGATCACGAAGGTGGTTGCTGTGGCGGTGGCGGTCATAGCCACGGTTCAGAAGGCGGTTGCTGTGGTGGTGGCGAAGGTCAAGGCCACGGACACAAGCATGGTGGCTGTGGTTGCCACTAATCTCTAAAAAAGAGATTCAATAAAAAGTGAACTCGCTTTTTATTTCGAAAGTAGGCTCAACATTTTATGTTGGGCTTTTTTTTTACTCAACATGCAGTCTCAAGCATTCAATGTTATTAAATTTAATAATTACTGAAATTTATTGTAAATCAGTTGGTTATTTTTCTAACTTATAATTCCCATGATTTTTATCGAGATTAATTTCTTTGTTTATCTCGTGTCATTGTCTCAATTATCGAGGAAAATCATGATGGGAATGCCCTCTATTTACCCTACAAAAACAACAATTTATAAACCAGATAAAGCCTGGAATGGTTATACATTATTTTCAGTGGCTAATAAGGGCGCTGTGCTTATTGATATGAATGGCAATGAAGTTCATGTTTGGCAGGACAGTAATGGAGTGCCTTGTAAAATGTTACCTCGAGGCAATCTGCTGAGTTATGAATGGTCAAAAGAAGGTGATAAATATCGCGAATATACTCGGTTGGTCCAGCGGGATTGGGACAATAACGAAGTTTGGTCATTTGATCGTGTCGAATTATTGACGGATGATGATGGGGAGCAATATTGGTCTGCAAGAGCCCATCATGATTTTCAACGGGAAGGAAACCCCGTCGGGTATTATACGCCTGACTTGATATCCCCTATCTATGAAGGCAAAACATTATTACTTTGCCATCGAAATATTCAAAATCCTCAAATATCAGATAAGCCATTACTGGATGACGTCTTTGTTGAGGTTAATTGGCAGGGAAATATTGTATGGACTTGGGCGCTCAGTGATCACTTTTCAGAGCTCGGTTTTTCTGAAACCGCAAAGAATGTCTTTTATCGTAACCCTAATCTCATATCTGATGGTGTGGGGGATTATTTACATATCAATAGCCTATCTCGGCTTGGTCCCAACAAACACTATGATAATGGCAATACTGATTTTCATCCTGAGAATATAATATGGAGCTCTCGGGAAGCGAATATTATTGGAATTACCAGCCGTGAAACAAGAAAGATTGTATGGCAAATTGGGCCTGATTATACCCATGATAATGTTAAACATTTAGGGGGGATTATTGGTCAACATCATGCCCATCTTATTCCTCAAGGGTTACCGGGTGCGGGGAATATTTTACTGTTTGATAATGGCTGGCAAGCAGGCTATGGGCAAGCAACGCCAACCTCGCTTTATGGATTAAAAATGCGTGTCGTGACTATTCTCGAGTCTTGGAGATAGACCCGATCAGTTTAGATATTGTTTGGCAGCATTCTGCAAATGAGCAGGGATTTAAAATGCCGACGAATCGTTTTCGATTTTTTAGTCCGCATGTTAGCAGCGCACAACGACTCCTCAATGGTAATACATTGATTACAGAGGGCGCGGATGGACGAATTATTGAAGTTACTAAGGAAAATAAAATTGCTTGGGAATATATTTCCCCCTATACCGATGAACAATACGCTTGGGATAACATGATTTATCGGGCTTATCGAGTTCCCTATGAATGGGTACCTCAATTGGATAAGCCCGAAGAGGTGGCCTTGCCTGATATTGATATCTCCCAATTTCATATCAGGGGGAAAAGTTGAGAGACTAATAATGGGGAGGGGGAGTCTCTTCTTCAGGACGCGCTAGGTGAGATGATTGCGACGCTTTCAATCTTTCCGCAACGATACGCAAATGTTCCTGCATTTTTGACAGCTGCATTTGTTGTTCTGTGATCACTTGGTTGAGCTGTTCAATGGTTAATTCTTGAAAGGCAACTTTGCTTTCCAAAAGTTCTAAACGCTGTTCAAAATTGTTTGATGAATCCATTTTAGGATCTCCTTATGGGTTCTCACCATGAAAAAAACATCATAATAACCGAACATTACAAATCAACAGATAAGTTTTATTTAAAGGTGTAGGCGTTGAAACCTCTTTTTGTTAATGTGGTCTAAGATATTCTTATATTTATTGTGTTAACTGACAGCTTGTTTTTTAAGATAAGGAACAGCTATCAATAAAAATGAGCGTTATAGCTCGAATAATAGCTATCGGAGATTAGGATGAAATCACTGTTTAAGGCAAGTCTATTAGCAACAACATTAGCATTCGCTTTCACTGCACCACAAGTTATGGCAGAAGAAGCAAAAACACAAGCAAGCGCGTTTAAAAATGCAGAAGAGCGTAACGCGTATGCATTAGGTGCCTCTTTAGGTCGCTATATGCAAAACTCTTTAGAAGAGCAAAAATCTATTGGCATTAATCTGGACAAAGCCCAATTATTAGCTGGTGTGCAAGATGCATTCAGCGGCAAAAGTAAAATGACAGATGCGCAAGTTGAAGAAACGTTACGCCAATTCGAAGGCCAAGTGAAAAAAGCGGCTGAAGATAAAATCAAAGCTGAATCTGCTGCTAACGTGAAGAAAGGCGAAGAGTATCGCGAGAAGTTTGCGAAAGAAAAAGGTGTAGTGAAAACTAAGTCTGGTCTGTTGTACAAAATTGAAAAAGACGGTACAGGCGCAAAACCTAAAGAAGACGAAACAGTGGTCGTGCACTATAAAGGTTCTCTGGTTGATGGAACAGAATTCGATAGCTCTTATTCACGTAATGAACCACTAACTATCCCATTGAATTCAGTCATTAAAGGTTGGACAGAAGGTTTAGCTAACCTGAAGAAAGGCGGCAAAATGACATTAGTTATCCCGCCAGAATTAGCGTATGGTGAAAACGGTGTTCCAGGTATTCCTGCGAACTCAACGTTGATCTTTGATGTTGAATTATTAGATATCAAACCAGCTGCTAAATAATGTTTGAGTGAGCGCTACATGATGTAGCGCTCTTCGTATAAGGGAATAAATGACGACCTAAAAAAGCGTTGTTTAATCGACCCAGCCTCTTAAAGATAGTTCGATATCATACGTATCCGCGATTACTGCAAGATTTTCATGAAATTCATCACTGGCTATTGATTGTTTACGGTGATTTTTTGTGTAAAAAACCATATCAGAATCAATTAAGTACAGGTTTTTATCTGAACCTTCCTTTACATTACCTTCCGAGTCTATGTCGTACATGACCCTGTCTTTTGAATTCATAAATTCAACAACTTTTTTACCTGTCACGGAATGACCTTGAATAAATTTAGACACTAAAACATGTTCACCATTACTTAAGTTGGCTTCTCGTGAGTAATCAGAATCATTGAATTCATTGGTAATTCGAGAGGTTCGAGCACAATTAGAATTAGAACCTTGAAAGGAATCTTCAGTTAACGCTATTTTTATGACATATGACCCTAATTTGTAGGCTCGACCATAATTGCCTTCACCGATTAATGCTCCATAGGTAGAAATGTACTCTTTACTGTGGTTTTTTAATGCGTTGGCAAAAGTATCAATATCTTTGTTTGTATCTTGGTTTATATAGGAAAAGTAGAGTTGATTGTAAGTGTTTGAAACGGAGGCTAGGCTATGAGTGAGACCTTTTTGAATCTGTTCGACTAAGTAAGTTGAAGTTTTTTGCAAGATATCTAGCATGCGAGTATGCGCATTTATCATTGGCATTATTTATGTCCATATCTAATATTGCTAAGACTTTGAAGGCTATTACTTAAACTCCGTAACATCTATTATAAAACGCGGTTAATATAAACACAGCCATTCGGCTCTTGTGTAGCGATTGATTTACGTAAAGATTGTGATAAAACATACTCTCTTGCATTCATTCGCTTGACGGCAACGCCTCGGAGTTTTAACTTCAATAGATTCGTTTTTATTTTTAATCATCACATCCGTTGACTATGTACAACAGAATGAAGGCAAATGAGTCGAATAATGAATGCCTCATTGGTTGACTGGATGAATTTTATACACTTTAGAAGGATGACGTTGAAATGTCTGATGCATTACAATCCCAAGACCTCAGTGATATTAATATTCTAGATAACCAGCCGTTTACTGAGACTGACCACGAAATTTTGAAATCATATGAAGCTGCGGTTGACGGGCTCGCTATGCTAATTGGTGCGCATTGTGAAATTGTTCTTCATTCTCTAGAAGATCTAAAATGTTCAGCAGTGAGAATAGCTAATGGTCAGCATACAGGGCGTAAGATTGGCTCGCCTATTACTGACTTAGCGTTAAGAATGCTCCATGACATGGCCGATGCAGAATCAAATGTATCCAAAGCGTATTTTACGAAGGCTAAAAGCGGTGACCTAATGAAATCCGTGACGATTGCGATTCGTAACCGTAAGCAGCGTGTTATTGGTTTACTGTGCATTAATATGAACTTAGATGTACCATTCTCAGAAATTATTAAATCATTTGTTCCTGAAGAAAAACAAGAAGTGACTTCAGATGTAAACTTCGCATCTTCTGTTGATGACCTAGTTGCTCAAACATTGGAATACACCATTGAAGAAGTCAGTAATGACCGTAATGTTTCGAACAATGCGAAAAATAAGCAAGTGGTTCTGAATCTATACGAGAAAGGAATTTTCGATATTAAAGATGCAATCAATCAGGTTGCTGACCGCCTGAACATTTCGAAGCACACCGTCTATTTATATATACGCCAATTTAAGAGTGGTGAATGAGTAAAGCAAACCCGCTAACATATTGTTTGTTAGTGACAGGCCCTGCATATGGCACTTCGCAATCAGCGAGTGCCTATCAATTTGCCAATGCTCTTCTTGAAGAAGGGCATATATTGAAGTGCATTTTCTTTTATCAAGATGGCGTTCTTAACGGCAACACCTTGACTTCTCCCGCGACTGATGAATTTGATTTAATCAAAGCATGGCGTAAACTTGCACAAGAATCTGGGTGTGAAATGAACATTTGTGTTGCTGCGAGTCTGCGCCGTGGTATTACCGACGAAGAGCAAGCACAAGCATTGTCATTGCCAGCCTATAACTTATCTGAAGGTTTTGTCATGAGCGGCTTAGGCAGTTTAGCTGAGGCGATGTTGACAACAGACCGAACTATTCAGTTTTAAGTCTGAACACCATGAACAGCACAACGATATAAGGTATTTTGTGAAAAAGATTGCGTTTGTTTTTACGACGATGCCTCATGGCAGTGCCAGTGGACGAGAAGGGCTGGATGCATTATTGGCAACTTCAGCATTGACTGAGGATATTAACGTATTCTTTATTTCGGATGGTGTATGTCAACTACTTGCGCACCAGCAACCCAAAGAAATTTTGGCTCGAGACTATATCGCGACATTCAAAGTCCTACCATTGTATGATATTGAAAATATTTACCTGTGTTCTGAATCATTACAGGAAAGAGGGATTAGCCAGCAGAATGATTGGGTTGTCACTCCTGAATTTTTAACGCCACAACAAATTCAAGCACACTTATCTGCTTGCGACGTCGTGCTTAAATTTTGATCTTGCGTTCAATTTTTGATCTGTAGTAGGATCCCGCCTATGTTATACACCTTAGCCACTTCTCCATTTAAAAGCGATTTTTCCGCAATGCTGCGGTTAGTCACAAATGAAGACGCTATATTGTTGTTCCAAGATGGTGTTCTGGCTGGTATTTCGCGGTCTAAATATCTTCTTGAATTACAAAATAGCGGAGCTCAAATTTATGCCTTGGATGCAGATATTTACGCCCGAGGGCTGCAAAATCAGATCGCTGATGGCGTTTCTATCATCTCATACCAAGGTTTTGTAAAGCTAACTGAAGCTCATAAGCAACATTTTGCCTTATAAAGTCACTAAAAGTTGTATATTTCTTGACACCCGAGCCAGTCGGCAATAAAATTTCGCGTCCTCGTGTATCGTCATGTTGGCGAACGAGGTCAAATCCGTGTTTACGAAGCAAAAAACCAGGAGCTTTTTTAATAATGGCAACTATTAATCAGCTGGTACGCAAATCTCGTAGCTCGAAGGTTGTTAAAAGCAACGTTCCAGCACTGGAAGCTTGCCCGCAAAAACGTGGCGTATGTACTCGTGTATATACTACCACTCCTAAAAAACCAAACTCAGCATTACGTAAAGTATGCCGTGTTCGTTTAACTAACGGTTTCGAAGTTTCTTCCTACATTGGTGGTGAAGGCCACAACTTGCAGGAACACTCCGTAATCCTGATCCGTGGCGGTCGTGTTAAAGACTTGCCAGGTGTGCGTTATCACACCGTTCGCGGCGCACTGGACTGTTCTGGTGTTAAAGACCGTAAGCAAGCTCGTTCTAAATACGGCGCGAAAAAACCTAAGGCTTAATGGATTTCCGTTAAGTAAGGCCAAACATTTTAATCTTAATGTCAAAATACTCTCGTAGAGTTTTGGACAAACCTGAATTAACAACGGAGTCATATCCATGCCACGTCGTCGCGTAATTGGTCAACGTAAAATTCTTCCAGATCCTAAGTTCGGATCAGAATTACTGGCCAAATTTGTAAATATCCTGATGGTAGACGGGAAAAAATCTACTGCTGAAGCAATCGTATACAACGCACTTGAAACCCTTGCTCAGCGTTCTGGTAAAACTGAACTTGATGCATTCGAATTAGCACTTGATAACGTGCGTCCGACTGTGGAAGTTAAATCCCGCCGTGTTGGTGGTTCAACTTACCAAGTTCCAGTTGAAGTTCGCCCGGTTCGTCGTAATGCCCTGGCAATGCGTTGGATCGTTGATGCTGCTCGTAAACGCGGTGATAAATCTATGGCGCTTCGCCTGGCAAACGAATTATCAGACGCTGCTGAGAACAAAGGTTCCGCTGTTAAGAAACGTGAAGACGTTCACCGTATGGCAGAAGCTAACAAGGCGTTCGCACACTACCGTTGGTAATCTCTTACCAATCTTAGTGATGTATCTCAGGGTAGCTTTCAGCTGCCCTTTATATGAAGAATTGAACGCCCACGAGAGAGGAAAAAATGGCCCGTCAAACGCCCATAGCACGTTATCGTAACATCGGTATCAGTGCACACATCGACGCCGGTAAAACCACAACTTCTGAACGTATTCTGTTCTATACTGGTGTAAACCATAAGATCGGTGAAACCCACGAAGGTTCTGCAACAATGGACTGGATGGAGCAAGAGCAAGAGCGTGGTATTACTATCACTTCCGCTGCGACTACTGCATTCTGGTCTGGTATGGCTAAACAGTATGAACCACACCGTATCAACATCATCGACACCCCGGGACACGTTGACTTCACAATCGAAGTAGAACGTTCTATGCGTGTTCTTGATGGCGCAGTAATGGTTTACTGTGCAGTTGGTGGTGTTCAGCCACAGTCTGAAACCGTATGGCGTCAGGCTAACAAATATAAAGTTCCACGTATCGCGTTCGTTAACAAAATGGACCGTATGGGTGCGAACTTCTTACGTGTTGTTGAGCAATTAAAAACACGTTTAGCAGCTACTGCAGTTCCACTGCAATTACCAGTCGGCGCAGAAGAGTCGTTCACTGGTGTTGTTGACTTGCTGAAAATGAAAGCAATCAAATGGAACGACGAAGACCAAGGCGTTACCTTCGAATACGAAGATATCCCTGCGGACATGCAAGAGCTGGCTGAAGAGTGGCACAACAACCTGATCGAATCCGCTGCAGAAGCATCAGAAGAACTGATGGAAAAATATCTGGGCGGTGAAGAACTGACTGAAGCTGAAATCAAAGGCGCTTTACGTCAACGTGTTCTTGCAAGCGAAATTATCCTGGTTACCTGTGGTTCTGCATTTAAGAACAAAGGTGTTCAGGCGATGCTGGATGCGGTTGTGGATTACTTACCAGCTCCTACAGATGTGCCGGCAATTAACGGTGTTCTGGACGATGGTAAAGATACTCCAGCTGAACGTCATGCAAGTGACGAAGAGCCGTTCTCATCTTTAGCATTTAAAATTGCAACTGACCCATTCGTTGGTAACCTGACATTCTTCCGTGTTTACTCCGGTGTTGTTAACTCAGGTGATACCGTTCTGAACGCCGTTAAAGCGAAGAAAGAGCGTTTTGGTCGTATCGTACAGATGCACGCTAACAAGCGTGAAGAGATTAAAGAAGTTCGCGCTGGTGACATCGCGGCTGCAATCGGTCTGAAAGACGTAACTACAGGTGATACTTTATGTGCAGTTGATGCACCAATCATCCTGGAGCGTATGGAATTCCCAGAGCCAGTAATCTCTGTTGCAATCGAACCAAAAACTAAAGCTGACCAAGAAAAAATGGGTATCGCATTAGGCCGTCTGGCTCAAGAAGACCCATCATTCCGCGTATCAAGTGATGAAGAGACTAATCAGACTATCATCGCTGGTATGGGTGAATTACACTTGGACGTTCTGGTTGACCGTATGCGTCGTGAATTCAAAGTTGAAGCGAACGTCGGTAAACCACAAGTAGCTTACCGCGAAGCAATCACGACTAAAGTGACTGACATCGAAGGTAAACACGCGAAACAGTCTGGTGGTCGTGGTCAGTACGGTCATGTCGTTATCGATATGTACCCACTGGACAAGAAAGACAAAGATGGTCTGCCAATGGACTACGAATTTGTCAACGAAATCAAAGGTGGTGTAATCCCTACGGAATACATTCCTGCGGTTGACAAAGGTCTGCAAGAGCAGCTGAAATCTGGTCCATTAGCGGGTTATCCAGTAGTTAACATGGGTGTTCGTCTGCATTTCGGTTCTTACCATGATGTTGACTCCTCTGAATTGGCGTTTAAACTTGCGGCATCAATCGCATTTAAAGACGGCTTCAAAAAAGCGAAACCAGTTCTGCTTGAGCCAATCATGAAAGTTGAAGTGGAAACTCCAGAAGACTACATGGGCGATGTAATTGGTGACCTGAACCGTCGTCGTGGTATGATTGAAGGTATGGATGACTTACCTACTGGTAAAGTTGTTCGTGCACAAGTACCATTATCCGAAATGTTCGGTTATGCTACTGACCTGCGTTCTCAGACACAAGGTCGTGCTTCATACTCTATGGAGTTCCTGAAGTACAATGAAGCGCCAAACAACGTTGCACAAGCTGTAATTGAAGCTCGTAACGCTAGATAATCGATTTTTATCGATTTAACTACTTTAATTTAAGTTCCTTCTCATCGTGAAGAGGGAACTCCATAAGGAATAGAGTCG